>DATKSB010000057.1:0-11125 GCA_035531855.1 Binataceae bacterium (SeqCode) | reverse complement strand
GGGATCGACACGGAGGCGTGGAAATCGTGTACAGAAACGCCGGGATCGCGTAGCGTTAGATGGCCTCGAACCTCAGGGGGACGAGTAAATGAGCGTGCCGCCCGGGCGGCTGAAAGAAAGGGAGATCGCGTCGATGCAAATTTATGATTCGTTTGGACCGAATCCGCGGGCAATGAGAATGTTCCTCGCGGAAAAGGGAATCACGATTCCAAAGAAGGACCTCGATATCATGGGCGCCGAGAATCGCCGTGCGCCTTACAATGATCGCAATCCGGGCGGCCAGATACCGGCGCTCGAGCTCGACAATGGCAAGTGTATCGGCGAGACGGTTGCGATCTTCGAGTACCTCGAGGAAAAGAACCCCTCGCCCGCGCTGATCGGTGCGTCGGCCGAGGATCGCGCTGAAACGCGGCAATGGCAGCGGCGGATCGAGTTGAACATCACCGAAAATATCTACAACGGGTTCCGCTACTCCGAAGGCTACGAGATGTTTAAGGCGCGGATGCCGGTTTATCCGGACGCAGCCGCGTCGCTGAAGGACCTGGGGCAGAAGCGGCTCGAGTGGCTCGACAAGCTGATGGCGGGACGCGATTGGATCGTGCCGAATCGCTTCACGATCGCGGACATCATTCTGTATTGCTGCCTCGATTTCGCGGCCGGCGTCGGCCAGAAGATTCCGGCCTCGGCGCCCAACGTGCAGGCGTGGTTCAAGCGGGTTGGCGACCGGCCGAGTGCAACCTCGAGTCTGCATCCGGCGTGGCAGCAGGTTAAGATGCGCGGATAGCGCACGCGGGATTTGCGCGGGCGGATCGATAGTAGGCGGATGCGATGAGTCTTTTGAGCCATGGACGCTGATCTTGACCGGATAAGTTCCGAACTTGCGGCGCTCGTGCGCGAGAAGACTGGCGACCCAAGGCCGGCTATCGGTCCGCTGACGGTGCTGCCGGGCCATGCCGGACTGAGCTACGCCTTCGATCTGGCGACCGCCTCGGCGGCCGGGCCGGCGTCGCGCAAGCTCGTGATCAGGCTCGCGCCCGAAGGCGTGCCGATCGCGGGCCCGACCGACGTGGTGCGGCAGGCGCGCGTGATGGCATCGCTTGCGGGAACAGGCGTCCCGGTGCCGCCGGTGCTATGGTTCGACAACGACCCGCGCTACTTCGGGCGGCCGTTCTTCGTGGTCGGATTCCTCGAAGGCGACAAGCTTGCGCTCGGCGAACGGACCTACAACGCGGAAGAGACCGCCTTGATGACGGGCGAGGCGATGCGCGCGCTCGCCGCGCTGCACAGACTCGAATGGGAGCCGCGCCGCGCGGCCTGGGGCGAGCCGGTTAGCCTCGGCGACGAAATGAAGCGCCTCGATAATCTGCTTGATCGGCCGACGCTCGATCCTAAAGTTGTTGGACGAGCGGCGGAACTGCGTGAACGGCTTCGCCGCACGATTCCCGCCAGGACCCAGGTCGGATTCGTCCATGGCGATTTTCAATGGTCGAACTGTCTCTTTGCCGGAACGAAACTGCGCGCGGTGATCGACTGGGAACTTTCGCAGGTCGGCGCAAGCCTGATCGATCTCGGATGGCTGTGCGTTTTTTCCGACCGCGAGAGCTGGGTGGGCCTCGAAGGCGATGGATTGGTGCCCACGCATGCGCGGCCGCCTGAGGAGATGGCCGCGATGTATCAGGAGGCGTCGCAACGAACGCTGGGCGACGCCGAGGTGCGATGGTTCCGGGCCTTTGCGGGCTATCGATTCGGAGTTATCACGGCATTCAATCTGATGCTGCATCGGCGCGGCAAGCGTCCCGACCCGATGTGGGAGGATATCGCGCTTTCCGGGCCTCGCCTGTTCGAGCGCGGACTGGAGTTGCTCGGATAGAGGCGGTAGCCCTGTTGATTGGCGCGGGTTGAGCGGAGGCTCCTGACATTGCGTCTGGAGAACGGCGGGATGGCGGCCAGCACAATTTCTCAAACGGACATCCTGGCGCAAGCCGAGGAGCTTCTCGCCGAGGAGACGATCGCGGCGGCGAATGCCATCCTCGGGGCGAATCCGTTCGTCGGCGTGGATGTGCGCCGGCTTCTGGAAACCTTCACTGAGTATCTGGCCGGAATAGTCAGACGCCCCGATGCGCTGGCCGCGGAAGGATCGAAGCTTGCGTCCGAGCTGGTGCGGATCGCCGCCGGCGTATCCGACGTTGCGCCCGAAGGCGGCGACAAGCGCTTTGCCGATCCGACCTGGACTGAGAATCCGGTTTACCATCGCGTGATGCAGGCGTATCTGGCGTGGCGGTCGGCGATGCACGCGCTGGTGCCCTCGGCAGATGACGGCGAATGGAAGAAGCCGGAGCAGGAGCGCTTCGTGGTGCGGCTTCTTACCGAGGCGCTCGCTCCGACCAATCTGCTTGCCGGAAATCCAGCCGCGCTCAAGCGCGCCTTCGAGACCGGCGGCATGAGCCTCGTGCGCGGGATGCGCAACTTCATCATCGACCTGTGGGAGAACGGCGGGATGCCGCAGTCGGTCGATAAGCGGCCATTCCAGGTTGGGCGCAACATCGCGCCGACGCCGGGCGCCGTGATCTATCGCTCCGATCTGCTCGAGTTAATCCAGTACGCGCCCGCGGCCAAACAGATTTATCAGCGTCCGCTGATGCTCGTGCCGCCGCAGATCAACAAGTACTACATCATGGACCTTGCGCCGAAGCGCAGCCTGGTCGAGTACGCGGTCGCGCGCGGCGTTCCGGTGTTCCTCGTGAGCTGGCGGAATCCGAAGCCTGAGAATCGCGACTGGGGTGTCGACAAGTATGTCGCCGAGACTGAAAAGGCGCTCGACGCGGTGCTGGAAATCAGCGCGAGCCCCGACGCCAACCTGCTCGGCGTATGTTCGGGCGGGATGACTTCCTCGCTGATGCTTGGCCATCTCGCGGCGTCGCGCGATCGGCGCATCCACTCCGCGACGCTGCTGGTCACGATGCTCGATTCGAGCGAGCCCTCGATGACCGGGATGTTCACGACGCCCGAGGGCGTGGCGGCGTCGCTCGCGGAGTCACGGCGCAAGGGCGTGCTCGACGGCGCCGCGATGGCGCGGCTTTTCGCGTGGCTGCGGCCCAATGATCTGGTCTGGAACTACTGGGTCAACAATTACCTGATGGGCAACGATCCGGCAGCGTACGACATTCTTTTCTGGAACGCGGATTCGACCAACCTGCCGGCCGCGCTGCACGCCGGCTTTCTCGATCTGCTGCTGAGAAATCCGCTGATGCGCGCGGGCGAAGTGACTGTCCTCGACACGCCCATCGATCTGCGCGCCGTCGATTGCGACATGTACATTGTCGCCGGTCTTACCGATCACATATGTAGCTGGCGCGCGGTGCATCATGGCGCCCAACTGTTTGGCGGCAAGGTCGAGTTCGTACTCAACTCGAGCGGCCACGTACAGACGCTGGTCGCGGCGCCCGGCAATTTCAAATCGCGCTATTATCTGAATCCGAATCCCGAGCCCGAGCCCGACCAGTGGGCGAAGGCGGCCGTCGAGCACAAGGGCACCTGGTGGGACCACTGGCTCGGATGGATCGACAGGCGATCGGGCGACAAGCGCGCCGCACCGGCGAGCCTCGGCAGCCGGCGCTTTCCGCAACTCTATCCGGCGCCGGGCCACTACGTCGTCGAGCGCTGACCGACGGGCCTCGGATGCGCGCCGATGACCTGCGCGCGCCGCCGCTAAACCAGAAACGTCAGGTTGTCGATCGAACCGTCGTTGTTGAGCAGGATCACCTTCTTGTAGAAGATGCGAAAGCCGCCGGCGCCGTCCGATCGCAGTTTGTGAATCGTGCGGCCGATAAAGACGTCCTGCTCGCCGCGGCGGAATTCCCCGAGCACGAAGTTGGAATGCGTCACGATCTCGCCGCCGGCCGCCTCTTCGATTTCGATGTTCGAGACCACGCGGCGCATCCGCGACTTTGGCGCCTGCGCGTGAGCAAGTCCGCTCCGCAGCCGGCGGATTCGCGCTTCGAGATGCGCGCGGTTGTCGTAGATCGTCGAAATGTGATTCGCCGGGTCGGGATCGTCGATGTTGGCCGGTATCCAGTAAAGCGCGTCGTCCGCCCATAGCGCGAGCCATTCGTCGTAGGCGCTCTCGTCCATCAAGCGCGCCTCGCGGAAAAGAAAGCTCTTGACCTGTCGGTAATCGATTGCCATGTTCCGATGCCGTCCGCCGCGATCGTCTAGCGCCCGCGAGCGGCGCGTGCGACGCGATCTTCGCGCGCATTCGCCGAATCCGCCGCGTCTTGCGACATCACCTTTTTCCAGTGCGACCAGATGCCGCGCTGCGGCACTTCATCCGTCATCTGTCCGACCAGCGTGCCGTCGGCGTCGCGATGCTCGCGATGAAGTCCGCGCGTGAACAGCAGCCACGGATCGAGATCGGCCTGCACGCCCTGCTGGACGCGCGCGAAAAGCTCGCCGTCGTCGGGCTGGCCGAAGCCCGCCGGTCCGTAGAAATCCTCATGCGCCCGGAGCCGCGTCGCATTGAGCTTCGCCGATCCGCCCTTGAGCGTCGTCGGGTAGAGCACCACTTCCGTCTTGTCCGGGGCGATCGGATAGACCACGCGAATCTGCACGCCCAACAGCGCCATGTTCGGAAACACGAGCGTATGCGTGCCGCCCGCGTTGAGAATTTCGGCCGCGCGCTCAGGACCGTTGCGTTCTTCGATCGCGCGGCGATAGTCGAGCACTCCGGTCGAAGGCATCGTGCCGGTTGCGCCCTGTACGCGCATCCGCAGCGGCGTCGAGTGCGTCTGTGACGCGAACTGCCGGTTGTAGCGCCGATAGTCCAGCATCACATGGCCGCCGCCCATATCGCGCGTCTCGCCGAGCGAGTTGCCGTAAAAGACATCGACCTTGGCGCCAGTGCGCTGACGCATGATCTCGAAGAACGTCTCGTGGCTGAAATTCGGATGGTAGCCGTCGATCGTGTTTTCGATCTGAAGTTTCCAATTGCCGAAATAATGCGACTTGCTCGAGCCCGAGCGGACTTCGATTTCACCCTCGGGCGAGAGATCGACGAACAGATCGATCTGCTCGGTGACCTTGCCAAGATGGTCCTCGAGCGTGATGCCGGCCGGACTCACACTCCCGAAAATGAAACCGCGATAGTTGCCCATCCGCGGCACCCGCGTGAGCCCGAGGTCTTCCTTGTGCAGCGAATCCCCGTATCCGTCGGGATAAGTCACGCCCGCGAGCGCGCCGTTATTGCGATAGGTCCAGCCGTGGTAGGCGCATCGGAAAACGGGTGCGTTGCCGGCCTCGGTCTGGCATACGGTGGCCCCGCGATGACGGCATCGGTTGAGCAGCAGCCGCACGTCGCCGTCGTCGCCGCGCACCATGATCACGGGATACTTGCCGATTCGCTTGAGGCGGAAGTCGCCGCGATTGGGGATCTCGTTGGCGTGTCCGACGTAAACCCATCCGCGATGGAAAATCTTGTCGAGTTCGTCCTCGAAGATCGCCGGGTCGGTGTAAACGCTCGAATGGACCCGGTCGGATTTGACCAGCGCGTCGTAATCGATTTTTCGATCGCCCATCGTCGGATGCTCCTCTCGCCGCGAGCGCCACTCGGTCTGATTCGCTTATAGACCAACTCCCGCCTTGGGTCCAATGTCCCCTCTAGCTGGCGCGGGCGGTTGCGGGGCTGCCGACAGGCGCGTAAGTTTCGGTTCCCGCGATTATCGCGGCGCGAGTCAGGAGGTCGGGAGATGGCCAAAGAGCATCAATACGAAGTCGCTGTGACATGGACCGGAAATCTAGGCTCGGGGACTTCCGGTTATCGCGCCTATTCGCGCAATCATGAGATGAACGCAAAGGGCAAGTACGCGCCGATTTCGGGCTCCTCGGACGTGGCCTTTCGCGGCGATAGCGCCCGCTACAATCCCGAAGAGATGCTCGTCGCGTCGCTCTCGAGCTGCCACATGCTCTGGTATCTGCATCTGTGCGCGGCGGCCGGAATCATCGTTACGGCCTACTCCGACAGCACTGTCGGCACGATGGTCGAGGACAAGGGCGGAGCGGGCCGCTTCAGCAAGGTCACGCTTCGCCCGCGCGTCACGATCAGCGACGGTACGCGTATTGAGGAGGCTCGCGCGCTCCATGCCCGCGCGCACTCGATGTGTTTCATCGCGGCGTCGGTCAACTTCCCGGTCGCGCACGAACCGGTCGTCGAGACCTGATTTGATTCGCGAGGCGCGCTAGCGCGAGGCGAGGACTTCCGCGATATGGCGCGTCTCGATCGGGAGCTGCATGCGATGCATCCCGCCGCCGATATGCATCAGACATCCGCAGTCGTTCGCGACCAGGACCTCGGCCCCGCTCTCCTTTATCCGCGCGATCTTGTCGTCGAGCATCGAAAGCGAAATCTCCGGAAACTTGACCGAGAACATGCCGCCGAAGCCGCAGCATTCCTCCTGATTTCCGAGTTCGCACATCCGCAGCCCGCGCACCGCGCCGAGCAGCAGGCGCGGCTCGTCGCGCACGCCCATCTCGCGCATCAGATGGCACGACGGATGGTACGCGACGGTGCGCTCGAAGCGCGCGCCCAGGTACTTGACCTTCATCACGCCGACAATGAACTGCGAGAATTCGTAGACCCAGGGCCTCAGCGCCACGGCCTTAGCGGCCATCGCGGGCTCGTCCGCCAGCAGATCGGCGTAGTGACGCTTGATCATCGCGGCGCATGAACCCGAAGGAACGACCAGCGGCACGCCCGGCTCACAGGCCTTGAGCACGCCGCGCGCGAGTTCAGCGGCTGGCTCGCGAAGTCCGTCGTTGAAGGCAGCTTGCCCGCAACAGAACGCGCGCTTGACCGGACGCACGCGAAGCTTCAGGCCCTCGAGCACGACGGTTGCCGCGTCGAGCGCCTGGGGGAAGAATTCCTCGGCAAGGCAGGTGCCGAAAAGGCGGATTTCAGTCATTGCCGGACCAGATCACCGCGACGTAAAGCTCGCGCGGGCCATGGACGCCGAGCACGATCCGCTTCTCGATGTCGGCGGTGCGGCTGGGCCCTGTGATAAAGGCGACGCGATGGTTGGTTATCGCGCGCGGACCAATCATCGCGATTGCTGCGGCAAGGTCCGGCACGAGCCGATCGGCGTTCACCAGAATGACGCTGACGGGCGGCAGCAGCGTAAGCGAAGACGGCCGCGCCGGCGTGGCGACGATCGCGACCGTGCCGCTCGAGGCGACCGCGCATTCCGCTTCGACGATCGCCAGGTCGCATAGCGCTAGCTGCTCGCGAAGCGCCGCGCGGGCGGCGTCGTCGGCAACCGGAGCGGGACGAAGCACGGCGATATTGCGGCGCGCGAGCAGGTCGGCGATCGGTCCCGTGCCATTCGTGATACCTTCGCCAACGGCTGCGGTTCGCGCCTGAAGCGAAGTCGCGAGGTCGTTGATACGGATCGCCGACTCGCCCATCGAAAGGGTGCCGAGAAAGTGTCCGCCTACGGCTTCGAGTTCGCGCGCGAAGCCCGCCGCGAGTTCCGCCCGGCGCGCCGCCATTGCAACCGGCGTCGCGGAGCCGTCCGCGTGCGTCGCCGCAGCATCAAGGGTGGCGCCGCGCTCGAGCGCCTCGCGCAGATTCGCGATCAGCTTGTGCAACGCGCTCACTGTCCGCGAGGCCTCATTTCGATCGCGGCGTCCGCCGTCCGCGTAGTCGCGGCGCGGGAAAATCGCGGCCGCGCGTCCAATTGCGAAACGCAGGCGGCATCCATCGCATGTAACCAGTGCGCGCGAACGGGCGCGCTACGGTCGCGGCGAGCCGGCTCAGCATCCGGATGCTCCGCGGATGGCGCGCGAGACGCGCGAAGCGCTGCACACCCGCGCGCGCGCGCATCGCCGCCCGCGGCCATCGCGGCATCTCCTTTGATTTGTCCTCGTTGGCCTGCGACCGCAGATGGAGCAGGATGCGCGGAATGTCGATGCGCACCGGGCAGATGTCGCGGCATGCGCCGCACAGCGTCGAGGCGAACGGGAGCTGTGCCGCGGCGGGGCCGAACAGGCTTGGGCTCACGATCGATCCAATCGGCCCCGGATAGGTCGAACCGTAGGCGTGTCCTCCGATCCGCCGATAGACCGGGCATACGTTGAGGCACGCGCCGCATCGCAGGCAATAGAGCGCCTCGCGCATCACCGGATCGGCGAGCATCCGGCTGCGTCCGTTGTCCAGGATTACGACGTGGACCTCGCGCGGCCCGTCCGAGTCGCCGTCGCGGCGCGGACCGCTGATGAGGTTGACGTAGGTCGTGAGCTTCTGGCCGGTCGCGGTGCGCGCGAGAATCTCGAGGAAGTGGCTCAGGTCTGCGACCTCCGGGATCACCTTCTCGATGCCCATCACGGCGACGAATGTTTCGGGCAGCGTGCTTGTCAGCCGCCCGTTGCCCTCGTTTTCGATCAGCACTATCGTGCCGGTCTCCGCGATCGCGAAGTTGACTCCGGTGACGCCCATGTCGGCGCCAAGGAACGTCGCGCGCAGCCGCTGGCGCGCGACCGCCGCCAGCGCTTCGGGCTCGGCCGTGTACGGCACGCCGAGCTTCTCGCTGAAGGTCGCGCCGACATCCTCCTTCGACAGATGGATCGCGGGCGTGATGATATGCGAGGGCCGCTCGCCGCGTATCTGGACGATATATTCACCGAGGTCGGTCTCGACCACGTCGCATCCGGCCTTGGCCAGCGCCGCGTTAAGCTCGATCTCCTCGGTCGTCATCGACTTGCCTTTGACGACGACGCGCGCGCCGCGCTCGCGCGCTACCGAGACGATATAATCGCGCGCCTCGTCCGCGCGCGCAGCGACGAACACCTTGCATCCGTTGGCTTCGAGCCGCTCCTTCAACTCCACCAGCAGCTCGTCGAGCCGTCCGATCGCCGCTTCCTTGATCTTGCGCGCCGTGTCGCGTTCGTCGTCGTAGGCGGGGAAATCGGCGCGCATGGCGGCGACGAGTTCGAGATGATGGCCGGTTGCGTGCTCGAGCTTGCGGCGCAACTCCTTGTCGCCGGCCGCGCGGGCGCTCGACGCAACAAAATCCTGCATGCCCGTTCCCATCGTAGTGATGCGGTTGGTGCGCGAATCAGTTGATCCGCGCAACCTGCCTCGACAGCCGTACCACCGCCTCGCGCGCGCTGTCGGCGGCCGGATGGCCCGGCGCCTGGCTGAGGAAGCTTTGGAAATCGTCCAGCGCCGCGCCGAAGCATTCCAGCCGCTCGTAGAGCGCTCCGCGCTCGAGGATTTCGTCGAACGATCGCGGCTCGAGCAGCAAAATCCGATCAAGCGCCGCCAGCGCCCGCGGCCAGTCGGCGCCACTGCCATAGACGCCTTTCAGATTGCGCAGCATCCGCGCCAGTATCTGCCGCGTCCCCACCGCCTTCAGCATCGCCGGATGGGGTTCGACCGCCTGTCCATAGATCTGCTTGAGCCGCTCGCGCAGATCGTCGAGCGCCAGAATGATGCCGCCGTTGAACGGATCGATCATCAACTCGCCACGGTCGTCGACCGCCTTCACCAGGAAATGCGACGGGAACGGAATTCCGAACAGGTTGAGTCCGAGCCGCCGGCCGACTTCCAGATAGAGCACCGAAAGCGATATAGGAATTCCCAGCCGCCGGTCGAGCACCTCGTTAAGGAACGAGTTGCGCGGGTCGCCGTACTGCTCGCGATTACCCTCGAAGCCCTTGCGCACGAAGAGGAATCCCGACAGAAGCTGCACCTGCTCGATCGTATTTTCGCCCGCCCGCACGAACGGCTCGGCCTCGTGCGCCAGCGCCGTCAGCCGGTCGAGGTAGGCGGCAACGTCGAGGTCGCTGTACTCTTCCTTGGCGATCAGCAGGGCCGCATGCGCCAGGGGAATCGGCTCGCGAGAGACCAGCCGTGAAAATTCGCTCCGTGCCATGCTCATTGGAAATTTATATCGCCTGATCGACCCTCCGCGCCAGTCATTTCCGTTTCGTCGGAATCTTTGATCGCCGACGCTCGCCCAACTTCACCGCATCGAGGCCAGCGCCGACTCGATTTCCGCCCGCGCCCCCGCGTCGGGATCGTTTTGCCGGCTGCGCTCCAGCGCACGCCGCGCCGCGCCGCCGCCGAGCCTTCCGAGCGCCCACGCCGCGTGTGCCCGCACCATCGCTTCGGGCTCCGCCGCCATCGCCGACGCGAGGACCGGCACCGCATCGGGATTCCCGGTATTGCCGAGCACTACGGCCGCATTGCGCAACAATCCGCGCCGTTTCGTCCGCCGTATCGCGCTCTTACCGAAGCGCAAGCGAAACCCCTCTTCATCAAGCGCCATCAGCGCGGGCAGATACGGCGCCAGTTCGTCATCGGGCGCTGCGCCGCCGTCTCGATTCCACGGGCAGACCTCCTGGCACACGTCGCATCCGAACACCCAGTTGCCAATCCGCTCGCGCATCTCAGCCGGAATCGCCCCGCGATGCTCTATAGTCAGGTACGAAATACAGAGCCGCGGTTCGATCAGGTAGCCCTCCTTCAGCGCGCCCGTCGGACAAAGGTCAAGGCATCGCCGGCACGTTCCGCAATGTTCGCCATAGGGCTCGTCCGGCACGTCAAGCTCGATATCGGTAAGAATCTCCGCAAGGAAGAAGAAAGAACCATGATGCTTGTTCAGCAGCATCGTGTTTTTGCCAAACCATCCGAGACGCGCCTCAGCAGCCCATTCGCGCTCGAAGACCGCGCCCGTATCGACGTAGCTGCGCGTTACCGAGCCGGGTGCGATCTGCGCCAGCCCATCGGCGATCGAGCGCGCCCGGCTCAGCACCACGTCATGATAGTCCGGCCCAAGCGCGTAGGCCGCTATCCGGCCGCGCATCGCGGCGCGCCATTCGACGTTGGGAGCAGCCGGCGCCGCATACGGATAGGCGAGCGAGATCACCGACTTTAGGCGAGCATCGATACGGCGCGGATCGAGCCGTCTTTCGGGGTCGCGAGCGAGGTATGCCATCTCGCCATGGCGGTCTTCGGCGAGCCACCGCGCGTAGAAATCGCCGCGCTCCGTCAATCGGCGGATACGCGCAAACGCGATCAGGATAAAGCCCTGTTCGCGGGCGAGCGTTGCGATTACCTGTTCTAGTGAATTCAATT
>DATKSB010000056.1:0-2395 GCA_035531855.1 Binataceae bacterium (SeqCode) | reverse complement strand
AGCGTGGGGCGTCCATCGAGCCGCTGGTCGATGCGATGAAACAGATAGGTCGCGACCGGGACGACTACCTTTGGACCCATCGCCATGAGCGTTTCGAGCTCGAAGGTGACGAAGCGCCCTTCGAGCATCACGTCACTATCGGCGTCGAGGAAGCGTCCGAGTGGTCCTGCGAGTGAAAACGCGCCAAGTCCGTCGCGAACTGAATTATCCTGCACCTGGGTGACGAGGTTGCTGATGGTGCGCTGCTCCGCCGGTCCCTCGGCAACAAGAGTGAGCGCGTGCAATAGGGCCTTGCGCTGATTCGGGACGAGCCGCACGCCGTGGAGTTCGAGCCAGTCCTCGAGCAGGCCCTGCAGTTTCATCCGATCGGTCTCGTCGTCGATGCGCGCAAGCGGCTGGAGCGGAACCTCGTCTTCGCCCAGATCGAGATGCTGTCCGCCAAGTGCCTTGGTCAGCACATACGCGGAGTAGCCCTTATCGAAGAAGAAGAGTTGCCCATCAGGTACGGCAAGGAAGTTGGCCGCGATCGTGCCGAGCGCGACGCTCTTGCCGCTCCCGGTCGGTCCGTAGATTCCCGTATGGCCGGTATCGCCGACGTGGAGGTTGAAGCGAAAGGGTGTGCTGCCGGTGGTCGCGCCGTAACAGAGCGCGGGGGTGTCCTTCGGGTAATAAGGGCACGGATTCGTCGCGAGACCCGGCCAGATGCTGGTGAGCGGCAGGATGTCGGCGAGGTTCTGCGTGTTGACCAGCGGGCGGCGGATGTCGTACCAGCCGTGGCCCGGGATCGATCCGAGCCACGCCTCGACTGCGTTGATCGACTCGATGCGCGGATCGAAGCCGATATTCTGGCAGACCTTGAAAACGAGCTGCGCGTTTTCGTCGGCGTTTTCGGCGCGATCCTCGGTGATGATGACCTTCGGAGTCACGTAACAGTAGCGTACCGCTCCAGCCTCAGCCTCGGTAATCGCTTCGTCGGCGTCCGCCGCCATCCTGAGCGCGTGCTGATTCTGGAACGCAGCGCCCGCGCCGGAGCCGAAATGTTCGCTGATCACGCCGCGGAGTCCGAGCCGCTTCTGAAACCAGTTTCGTCGATAGACCGACAACTGGCTGATTGCGGTCCTTGGCCCGACCGGAATTCCGCGAATTGAGTAGCGGTAGCAGATCGGCAGTTCGCTCAGGAACGCCGCCATCTCCGAGTATGAGAATGGCGGGAAGCCGGACAGCGCCACGACGCGGATGTGTCTCCCGCCGATGCGCGGCTTGAAGCCCGCGATGAAGTCCTGATTGCCAAGCACCGCGTCCAGAAAGATCGGCGGGCGTGGCGCGGCGATGTGGCAAATCCGCCCGGTGATGCAGGTTGCCAGATGCGAGAGCAGCGCGGGCATCTCGAGCGGCGTGAGTTTCCAGACCGAGCCAATCGCGTCGGCGAACTCGCGCAGGCGTTGCTTGAACCATTCGAGTTGCCGCTGCCAGTCGACGCGCTTGGGCGCTCCCGACAGGAAGACTCCCGCAATCTTGGTCTGCACGTCGGCAGGCGGCCGATACGTGATCGTGAGAATGCAACTGGTCTCGAAGTGCTGCCCCTCCGCCGAGTAGTGGACCTCGCGCTCGCGATCGAGCATCGCGCTGACCGGCTCGGGAAAGGTACGCGCCGGATATTCGACGCTCGGATGGCGGATGAGATCGACGTTGTACATGAAGCCGTCATCGAGGCGCGCGAGCGCCCGGTTGGCCTGGGCGCGATGCGCGTCGAGTTCTTCAGCACTGGCCGAGTTGAGGTCGAGTCCCGCGCATTCGAACGCCGACAGGAACGCGCCGTCCTTGAGCGCGATCGTGTAGTCGTCCACGGGAATCGCGTAGTTGAGCTGGTCGGGTAGCCCGAGCAGCTTCGAACGCTTGCGTCTGAGATCGGTGAATTCTTTAAGAAACATGACTGGTCCCCCTGGGCATCAGGCGCGCATTTCTTTCGGCGTCGGCACCGATGGACGGATGCGCGGTGGTGGTGCTGTGATCGCCGCGCGTGCCGGATAGTAGTCCTGGGAGCGAACGTGGCGGACGTAAACCTGGCTCAGTTGCGGGTCGAACTTGGCGGCCTGAACGAGAGCCCAATGTCCGACCGTCACAAGGAGAACGCCCATCGCGATCGTGTACCAGTGGAGCCCGCAACCAAGGATGAGCGCCGCCGCCGTGATCCAGTTGGCGATCGCAAGTTGCCGCTCCGCACCCGCGAGCAGGATTGGGCGGGTGAGCGATTGATGAATCGCGCTCACCCGCCGTTCGCCTTGCGCCATCGTGCGATCCTCCCGCGCCTAAAAGAGCGCTCCGCCCATCGGGAAGAGCGTGGTCATTAGCTGCGTCGCGCCCAGCGCGCATGAACCTCCGAAGGCGAGCGCAG
>DATKSB010000055.1:0-15505 GCA_035531855.1 Binataceae bacterium (SeqCode) | reverse complement strand
AATTCGGAACGCCGCCAGACCCTTGGCGCTCTGGCGCGGCCCTTCGGCCGCCAAAAGGCGCACGATCTCGCTCAAAAAAAACGGGTTGCCTTCGGTGACCTTGCGCAACTCCGCAACCAGCGACGCATCGGGCGCGCCTGCCATGCGCGATTGTACGAACAGCGCAACTTCGGGCGCGCCAAGGCCGGTGAGCACTATCGTCGCGCCCTCGCGGCGCAGGCCCGCCAGAGACTCGGCGCGTTTCGGGTCGAGCCGCAATTCGTTTTCGCGATAGGTGACGACGATCAGCAGCGGAAGGCGGCGCACGCCGCGCGCGACGAACCGCAGCAGCAGCAGCGAAGCGGGATCGGCGTCATGCGCGTCATCGAGGACGATCAGGAGCGGACGATCGCGCGCGATCGCCGCGATCAGAGTCGCGATCGAATCGAACAGCCGAAAGCGTTGATCGGCGGGTTCGTTCGAGCCCAACCCGGTGGCCTGTGGTGCGGACTCGGCACCGGCGGGGTAGGGCGCAGAGGTTGCAAATTCCGGTATCAGTGCCGACAACTGCGCCGCGCGATCGCCGAGGATGGCGCCAAGCGAATTGCGATCGCGATCCCGCAAGAGCCCGCGCAGAATTTCCGTCCACGGCCAGTACGCAGGCGCACCGCTGTCTTCTGAGCATCGCCCCCAAGCGACCTGCGCGCCGCGCGCCGCCGCTTCGGTCGATATTTCATCGGCCAGCGCGGTCTTGCCGATACCCGGTTCTCCCCCGAGCATCAACAGTCCCCCGCGGCCCGCTATGGCGTCGGCCAGCGCGGTGCGCAGCTCAAGAAGCTCGGGTGTCCGCCCGATAAGCCTGGAGCCCGGATTGGTCATTTCACCGCGACGCGCAAGGTTTCGCGCATGAGGCGGGCAATAATTCGCTCGCGGATTTTGTTATGCGGACCCGCCCATCGCCTTGACCATTCTTTCCATCAACGCGGCGAGCTTGGTCACTTGCTCGTTGTTCTTGCGCAGCAGCTTTATCAGCTCGTCCATTTGCTTGGCATAACGGGTGCGCTCTTTGACATCCATGACACTAATCAGCGCAGCGGGCATAATGGTTTCCTCCGACAGTGATTCTGAACGAACGGGGCGAGTATAGCCGGATCGGCCCCGCGCGCATCACGATCTAACATCCGCACGCTTGCCGCAATGCTCGCCGATCGGCCGCTCGACGCAACCGTGCCCGCGCGGACCGAGAATCTTGTCCGCGCGGGCGGGTTAGGTGTGTTGGGGGGGGGGAATCCGGTTGAGGAGCGTATCTTAGCTATTGCTCGAAGACGCCGATGAACGTATGCGCAGATGATTGTTCACGCTGCTCACGCCCTCGGTCGATTTTGCGATCTGGTCGGCCTGCTCCGATATCGCCATGGTCTTGACGCGCCCCGTGAGCGTGACAACGCCCGCGACGGTCTTGACGTGGATTTTGGCGTGTTCAGTGGTTTCGTTCTTGTCCAGCGCGACCTTCACTTTGGCTGTAATGTCGGTATCGTCGATGGCGGTCGCGGTGGTGTTGTACGCCCCCTTGGCCGCGTTCTCGGTATCGGTTCCAGCATTCTTCATCGTCTGCGTCATGCCGCCTGAGGCACTGGCGCTGGGAGCGCCTGCGTCTTGGGCAAAAGCCGGCGCCGAAAGTGAGAGTCCGAAGGCTACTGCCGGGATAATCGCGAGAAATCCAGTTGATCGTTTCATGGTGCTTAATTCTCCTCCAAGGTGCCGCCGATCACGCGCGCGACGAGTGGTTTGAAGGATAAGCAATTGGCAGGCCACGGGTTTGTTTAATGAATCTGCGCCTGATTCCAAGCCACACCAGGTTCGAAATGAGAATATATTTCACACTTACATTTTCGTGCGTGATCGGTCCTCCGCCGCATGGAGATTATTTCGCCCGATGCGTCGCCGGCGCCTGCTCGGCCAAAGTCAGGTTGTGTGCGCTATTGACCAGGCACACGTGCGTGAACGCCTGCGGAAAGTTTCCGACTTGCCGCTTGCGCGCCGGATCGTACTCTTCAGAGAGCAGACCCACGTCGTTGCGCAGCGCGAGCAATCGCTCGAAAATCTCGCGCGCCTCGCTGTAGCGGCCGGTCAGCGCGAGATTATCGACTAGCCAGAAGGTGCAGGCCAGGAACGCGCCTTCACCGGGTGGAAGTCCATCCACTCCGGTTTCGGTCTGATAGCGCTGGACCAATCCGTCGTGCACCAGTTCGCGCTGGATAGCGGCAATCGTTCCGATTACGCGCGGATCTGTGGCCGGAAGAAATCCGACCAGCGGGATCATCAGCAGCGAGGCGTCGAGCGCCTTCGATCCGTAGTATTGCACAAAAGCGTTGCGCTCGATGTTGAAGCCGCGCGCGCACACGTCGCGATGAATCTCCTCGCGCATCGCGCGCCACTTCTCGACCGGACCTTCTGCTTTGAAGCGCTCGACCGCCTTGACCGCGCGATCGGCGGCGACCCAAGCCATCACCTTGGAATGGGTAAAGTCGCGGCGCGGGCCGCGCACTTCCCAAATCCCGCTGTCGGGTTGACGCCATCCGCTCTCGAGAAAATCCATCAGCGCCATCTGCACGCGCCAAGCGTCGTCCTGCGGCGCGATTCCGTATTTCATTGCCACGTGCATCGAATCCATCACTTCGCCGTACACGTCGAGTTGGAGCTGATCGTTGGCGGCGTTGCCTACACGAACCGGACTGCTGTTCTCGTAACCGGCGAGCCACGGCAGCTCGAACTCCGGCAGCATCCGCTCGCCCGCGACTCCGTACATGATGCGGGTATCCTGCGGATGTCCGGCGACGGCGCGCACCAGCCATTCGCGCCATTCGATTGCCTCTTGCGTGTAACCGGAGATCAGCAGCGCGTACAGGGTCAGCGTCGCGTCGCGCAGCCAGCAGTATCTGTAATCCCAGTTGCGCTGTCCGCCGATAGACTCGGGCAAAGAGGTGGTCGGCGCGGCGACAATTCCTCCGGTGCGCTGATGGGTCAATGCCTTGAGCGTGATGAGCGATCGCAAAACCGCTTCGTGCCACGGTCCCTGCCCGGTGTATTTCGCCGACCATTCCTGCCAGAACTTTTCCGTTTCAGTAAGCATCCGCAAAGGATGCCGCGATCCCGGCTCCGGATCGTTCGAGGGATACCATGTGAACGAGAAAGGAATGTTTTGTCCTTCGGCGACGCTGAACGAACCCACCGAGGTGAAATCTTTGCCATGCAGCCGCGCCGAAGTTCGAATACGAACGGCGTTGGGTCCCGCGACGGCGCGCAGCCCGAAATCGTGGCTGGTGACCCACGGGATAGTGCGCCCGTAGTCGAATCTGAGCGCAAGCTCGGTGTGCATGCGGACGTTTCCGCGCACGCCGCGGACTATCCGAGTCAAATCAACGCGGTCGCGATGTTCCGCGATCGGCATGAAATCGACCACCGCCGCTACTCCGTCTTTAGTCTCGAACTCGGTCTCGAGTATCAAGGTCGAGTCGCGGTAACGGCGCCGCACCGCGATCGGTTTCTCTTCCGGTGCGATTAGCCAGCGGCCGTTGTCGGGGCCGCCCAGTATCGCCGCGAAGCACGCGCCGGAATCGAACCTCGGCATGCATAGCCAATCGATCGATCCGTCGCGCCCGACCAGCGCGGCAGTGTGAGTATTCCCGATAAGTGCGTAGTCTTCGATCCTTGAGCTCATAAATAAGTTAATTCCTGAGAAGATATTACACGGATACTGCCGCGAATGCGTCGATTCGCTCCGCGCTGAAATTATTTATGGCGCTGCCGCAACAGTACGGCCGATAATGGAGCAGCAGGGGTATCCGTATGTCGAATTACCGATGGATCTTCAATCCCGCATGCTGCGCGCTCCGCGCACCTCGCCTGCGCCGGAAGATTCGCAGATCCAGCGCCAGGACGCCGCCGCAGCGCCATTCGCCGGCCGGCGCGGCCGCAACCGCCGCGGCGCTGCTGGCGATAGTGCTCAGCTTGAGCGCGTGCGCTCAGACCGCCCAGCCCGACCAGCGGCGCTTTTTCCGGCCTGAGTATGGACTTGAAACGCACGGGCGCAAGACCTGGTTTGATCATGTGGTGGAAGTCGATCCGGGGAGAATCAAGACGGTGATTGCCCCTGACTACGACGCCGTTGCACCGCTGCGGATCGCGGTGCTTCCGTTCACCGATTGGGGCAGCGCCAACTACGTTGTGGACAAAATTCCATTAACACATCGCAATTCCGAAGAGCGCGAGAACTGGGCGTGGACCGACGCGAACCGGATGCGCCGCGCGGTCACTGGCTATATGGCCGAGCGCGAATTTGTCGAAGCGAATCTGTTTCAGATCGACGCGGTTTTGAAAAAGCACGGAATCGACGACGAGGAAAAGCTCGACCAGGTGCCGCCGAAAACGCTAGGAAAATGGCTCGGGGTTGACGCGGTGGTTTACGGAAGAGTGACACATTATGAAGCTTACTATGCGGGAATGATTTCGGCATGGCAGGTCAGCGCCGACCTGAAGATGGTCTCGGTGCAAGACGGGGAGCAACTGTTTTATGCCGACGGCAGCCGCTATGACGTCAATCTGCAACCGGCGTGGGATCCGATTGATATCGCGATAAACTCGGCAATGGGACTATTGCAATTGCGCGACATCGAGTTGGCGCGCTCCGAGGAAGAAACTGCGCGTGAAATAGTGCTGCGCATTCCGCGCTCGCAGCGCCTCGAGCGCCAATTGGTCGAGGAGGCCGATGGAGGAAACGTGGACTTTGCCGCGCACGAATCCGGCCAGGATTCATCGGACCAGTTGACCAATGAGTAAAGCTGCTAATGACTACAGGAGCGGCGCGCCCTGACCAGGGCGCCGCGGCGCCGATTCACTTGGCGCCGCGCGCGATGAGCGCGTGGACGACTTCGAGGTCGATTGGCTTCGCCAGGACATCGACCACCAGCTTGCGCCGCGGATCGAGCCGGCCAATTTCGCTGGTCCATCCGGTCACCAATAAAACCCGCGTGTTGGGAGCGATCTCCGCCGCCTGTTCGGCGATTTCCCATCCGTTCATCCCGGGCATCCCGATATCGGAGATAACGAAGTCGAAGGGCGTTGCGCCGCGCAGATGTCTAAGGCCGTCGTAACCGTTCTCCGCGGTCGCAACCACGTAGCCTTTGCCCTCGAGGGCTTCGCCGAGCGCGTCCAGATTGTCGCGGTCGTCGTCGATTATCAGCACGCGCAGAGGCTGGTCGCCCGCGTTGCCGTTGCTGTTGCCGTCGCGCTCATGGTGATCGGTGCCGGGGGGACGGGCAAGAATGTTGTGCGCAACCTCGCCAATGGGCACCGACAGGATGATCACCGGGTCGGTGCCGTCGCGATCTTCAACGCGAAGGCTCGCGCCGAGACGCGCGATCAGTCCCGACTGCGCAAGCGAGCGCGAAATCTCGCCCGCCTCGAAGATCGAGCTGTCGATCGATCGAGTAGGTGCGACCAGCGGATGCGGGTCAATCGCAATAGTCAGATGCCCTGAATCGGCCGACGCGTCGATCATCACCGCCCCGCCCGACGGCATCGTGTCGCAGATGCTGAGCAGCAGGCGTTCGAGCGCGTCGCCGAGATCTTCGGCGACGATCGCCACCGGTACGAACGCGCCGATCTCGAGATCGATATGAAACACGCGATCTCTTTCCGGATAGCGCTGGCGCAATTGTCCCCGCACCCGCGCGACCGCGGCGCCGATGGACTCCGACGGATCGATCGGGCCGGTCACGGGAGACTCCGCGCCCATGCCGTTTTGCACATGCCTGGTTACGTCGCTTGCGTCGGCCAGCAGGCGCCGGAGCCGGTCGATATCTTCAATCTGCGCGGGCGCAGCCGCGCGCATCGCTTCCAGCCGCAGCCCCATCGCGTTCAGGATGTTGTTCAGATCATGCGCGAGAGCCGAAGACTGCAAACGACCCTGACGCGCAAGCCCAGTCGTCGATACAGCCTCGCGCATCCGCAGAATCTCGCTGCGCAAACGTATCGTTTCAGTGATGTCGCTCATAACGCAGGTGAAGCGGATGCCGGGACGCCATCGCGAACGCTCCTTCAGGAGCGTCATCGCGACCCACACGATGCTGCCGTCGCGGCGCACACGGATACCCTCTTCAGAAAAACTGCCGAGTTCCGATGCGACCCGCATCGCCTCGCCGGGCCGATCCCGCATCAACTCTTGCGGAAGGTAAAGCAGGCTGAACGAGCGGCCGTCCATCTCTTCGCGGCGGTAACCGGTCATCCGCTCGGCCCCTTCGCTCCATCCGGTAATTTTGCCGCTTTGATCGAGGGTGAGGATCGCGGAATCTTTTATCGATTGCGAGAATTTCTCAAACAGATCGGAACGCGACCATCCACTGGCAAAATCGGCAATTTTGCCGCCCAAGCTTGTCGTTCCTTGGGCGAAGTGACGTATTCCGGCGCGCAATGATTGCCGACGCATCGCGATTTTACCGGACGCCACAGACTCGCGGCTGGACCTCGCCGGAAAAGCTCGGGGAAATGCGGCCACGCCGCAAAATCCAACCTGCGACGCGGCATGCCCGGGGTCCATGAAAACATTTCACGATTCCCGGTGCAATTCCGGGAAATCGTGGATAAAGGCCGGCCTTTGCTGGCATACCAGACAAGACAGCACTACCTATGCCAACAGAAACCGGATAGACACCAAGGAACCACTGTCATTTATCGCGTGCGTCCGCTAACCATTCCTGCCCCTAACAGGACGATGCCAATCACTACCGCTCCAATACTTACTTGGACCGGGATCACATGAGTGGTCTGCTGCGTACTCTGGACGGATAGATCGCCGAGCTTGGCGACTTGATGGGTATCCTGGGTGGTGAAAAATGGCATCGCCAGGCCGATGATGCCGAGCAGCAAAAGCACTGCTCCTATTCCGGCAAGTGGTTTCATAAGATCTCCTTTACGCTGCTGTCCGCGCCTTCGTGCAATCGGTGATGGGGCCGCACGGCAAAGCGAGTGAGGATATACCCGGCAAGAATCGCGGCGCCGCCGCTGATCGCCAGCGACTGCCACCACGGCAACCACTGATGCAGGAGCATGATCAGCGCCGCCAGCAGAGTCACTCCGCCCGCCAGCATCACGAACCCCGCGATCAGGCCCGCGACGACGCGATCGGTAAGATCGGAAAAAATCGGAATGAGGGAATTTCCGAACAGCTCGATCTCGACGCGAATCACGTGGGTCAGGTCGCTGATAACCCGTTCGGCGAGCGCTGGCCAACTAATATCTCCCGGTGGCTGACGGCGGGCGGGTTCTTCGTTGTAAGAGCTCATGGCATCTCGCGTTCAGGAAGACGATCGCGAAGTGCCGGCCAGTACGATCGCGCCGCCGGCCAGCATCAAACCCAGCGCCAGAAAGTTATCGTCAACCGCTCCGAGCAGAAAACCCGCGGCGCCCGCCGCGCACAGGACCGGCAACGAGTAGCGTTCAATCAATTTTTCAGGCTGAAGCTGTTCGCCGGCCGCCTCGGCTCGTTCGTTCACTTCCGCCAGGGTCCGATGAAGCTGTTCCTTTGCGTGCGCGAGCTGTGCTTCGAGTCGATCTGTGTCGTTTGCCATTGTTGTTTCCCAGTCCGGCGATCGCGTCCATAATCATTTTTGGCGCCGCAATCCGCATCACGGAGACCAGTATCAATCTGCCTATCCAGGTGTTAAGCCCGCCGCCAACAATGAATCCCGCTCCAGTGGCGATACCGATCGCCGTCAGCGGGTTCTCCTTGATATTGGCCGCCAAGGCGGATTTATCGATCATCAGCACCGGAGATTCCTCTTGCAATTCCATCGTAGCCCAAGCCTACGCGGAAATTCGGCGGATGATTTGCGCTGCCACGTATCCGACCAGAAACGCCCCCGCGACTGCCAGCAGCGGCTCGCGCTTTACGAAGTCGAGGATGCCCTCGCCAGCCTGGCTCGCGTATTCCAGCGATTTCTCACCATACTCGCGCACGCTTTCGTAGCCGTCTTCGAGCGCCTCACGTCCGGCCTTGCGCGCGTTGTCAAATGCATCGGATCCGGCGGCGATGCCGTCTTCAAGTCTGTTGTCTGCCATTTTTCTTAATCCTCCTTAGGGCGATGGTTGAATTACAAAAAGACCCGCAGCTCCAGCGTCAGCCGCAGCGGCGCGTCATGAACATGTGCGTCGAGACAAAATAGCCAGCAATATCGCTGCCATCGGATACGATTGGGAAATTGCCGCGTATTCGACACTTTGTTATGATCGTTTCCGGATCGTGTAAAAACGAAACACCGCGAAGGGCCGCTCGCGCGAGTGCCGGAGGAAACTGCACTATTGGTGAATCTCAGTTCTTTACGGAACACAAGTAAAGTGCTCTGTTCTCCGGTACCGATCCAGCAACGCTGTCGTCAAGTCCGAAATTGACCGCTCGGAGCACCTCGAGCTGCGGCTCAAAAAACCCGGATAAACATGAACCGCCTGCGCGGACGATTCCTGGTTGCGTTCCTGCTCTTGCAACTGATCCCGACCATCGCAATCGCGATGTTCTCGCTGTCGTACACGATCAGAAGCGTCGTCAACGGTATCGCCGATTCCGGCAACCTGATGACCGAACAGATCTATCAGCAGATCCGCGCCACCCTTGAAACCTCGCATAGCGATCCCGCAACCGCCCTGAAGAGCGATGCCGCGCTCAGGGCCCTGCTCGCATCCACGCAGGCGTTCGGATGGGCTGTTGTGCGCGCGCGCGTGCTCGACCAGCACGGAGTGGTGATGGTCGCGCCCGACAACGAGGACGGCGGCAAATCGCAGCGTCCGCTGCCCTCGATGAGCGTGCTGCAAAACACGCTTTCGAACTGGTGGCCCATCGCATCGCTCGAAGCATTGTCGTACCAGCGGGAATACGCGATCGCACGGCCGATCGAGATCGCAGGAAAGCCGTTCGCGAGCGTCTCCGTCACGATCACGACGGCGCTTATCGCGGCGCAGGCGCGCAGCCTTGCGCTGGTCTTTGCCGCGTTTATCGCGGTCGATCTCGTCGCGGTCACCATAGCCGCAACCGTACTGCGCAACCTGATGTTCCAGGGTTTCAGCCTGATCTCCGCCGGCCTCGGCCGTTCCGATGAGGCGCGCTCGATCGACAGCGCGGGCAACGACTTAAGCGGCCTCGCCGATCGCTTCAAACGCCTGTCGCGCCAAGTCCACACGGAATCCGGCCGCTGGGAAACCAGACCGAGCCACGCGTTTGAAATGATTCGATCGATCCGCGACGGCGTGATCCTCCTCGACGGCGATGGCATCCTGCTGTTCGCCAACCCAGAGGCCCACGCGGTCCTTGGCATTCCCCGCACCGGAAGCGCGGAAGGACGCCTGTTGCGCGTGCTCCTGCGCAAGAACCATCCGCTGGTCCTGATGGCCGAGGCGGCGATAGAGTCTGGCGCGGAAGCGCACGACGTTCCGATCAAGGCAGACCATCCAGACTCCCAACGCGCTTCGATGCTGGTGTCGTTTTTCCGGCTTGGCAGCAGCCGCAGTCCGATGGGTCTGCTGCTCGTGCTGCGCGACATGAATGCGGTTCACGAACTGGAAACCGTGGTGGAGTTTTCGAGCCGGCTGGCTCGCCTGGGCGCGCTGATCTCCGGCGTGGCGCATCAATTGCGCAGTCCGCTACAATCGATGAGCCTGCGTATCGGCCTGCTACGTGACGACGCCAGCGCCGGGCGCGACATCGGACGCCATCTGGATCATCTGCGCAACGACGTGCGTCGGCTCGATCAATCGGTCGAAGCGATGCTGCGTTTCATGCGTCCGGCCGAACTCAAGTTAAGCGAATTCAATCCCAACGATCTGCTGACGGAGTTGAGTTCGAGCATCAAACCCGGCAATGTAACAGTCGCCTTGCGCCTGGATTCTAATTTGCCCTGTATCCGGGCTGATCGCGCGATGGTCTCGGAGGCGCTTTCGAATCTGATCCATAATGCCGTCCAGGCGATGCCGGGTGGTGGAGCAGTGACGCTGCTTACCACCGCGCGCAGCGGGATAGTCGAGATCGAGGTCTCGGACTTGGGCGAAGGCATTCCGCCTGACAAAATGGAACAGATATTCGACCTGTACTACACGACCAAACGCGAAGGTAATGGACTTGGATTGCCGCTCGCGCTGCGCGCGATCGAGTTGAATCAGGGGACGATTGAGATTGCATCCACGGTCGGCGAAGGGACTACCTGCACGGTCAAATTTCCGGTCGCCGCCGATGCGTCCCGGCTCTCTATTGATCCGCACGATCCGCGCGATTCGCACTAGAAGGGGCATCGCAGCCGTGCGAGGTATCAGCGTCTTTGCCGGTGCGGCGATATTCGCGGTCACGATCACCGCATGCTCCACCTGGCAGCCGTTCTATCAGCCTCCCGCGGGAGTCCCGCCCGATGCCACGCCGACGATAGCGCCGACGCCCATACCAACCGCGATTGCGGCTCCATCGCCGTCCGCACTACCGACTCCGGTCCCTGCGCGTCGCAGGGATCCAGCTGCGTCCAGCGCGGTGTCGACGCCCGCGCAGGTTACGGATTCATCTATCGAGCATCACGATGAAGCCGCTAAATCGGTTCAGGACGTGAGCGTATCGGTTGCACGAATCGATCGTAGCCGTCTGGGCGAAGCCGACGCCGAGAGCTACGACTTGGCGGCTAACCTGTTGGCCAGCGCGCGGAGGTCTCTGGCCGCCAAAAATTACGATGCGGCGACCAGCCTCGCGCACAAAGCGTCGATCCTGCTCGGCACGATCCCGGCACAATAGGAGGGTAGTGCATGGGCTTTGTCGGATGGTGTATAATTTCTCCACATCGGGTAAATTTTTCCGGGCTTCGTTTGTTTAGCTCAATGAATTGCTAGCTTTTTCCTCGGTACGACATTTGCGCTCTTGCCCGGAGAGGTCCAGCAATGGCACATCCAACTCGAATCCTGGTCGCAGAAGACGATACCTCGACGCACGAAACCTGGCGCGAGTCTCTGGCTGCGTGGGGCTATGCCGTCGAAGTCGCCGAAGACGGGGTGCGCGCCCTCGAGTTGATCAGGTCCTTCAATCCGCATCTCTTGCTCGCCGACGTCAAGATGCCGCGCAAGAACGGAATCGAGCTGCTGCGCGATATCCGTGAGATGGGCGTGAATCTGCCGACGATCATGATTTCGGGTGAAGGTGACATTCCCGAGGCAGTTGAGGCAATCAAGTTGGGTGCGCTCGACTATCTGCGCAAGCCCGTCGATCCGCCGCATCTGCGACAGATGCTGCGGACGCTCGCCGACAGTATCGAAGTCCGCGAAGAAAACCTTGCATTGCGCCGCCGCTTGGCCGAAGTCGGCGAGCTCGGTCCGCTTTACGGCCGTTCCCCTGCGATGCGCAAAGTGCTGGCCGCGATCGAGCGGGTCGCGCAATCCTCCGCCTCGGTCGTAATTTCGGGCGAGAGCGGCACCGGCAAGGAACTGGTCGCGCGAACGATTCACGAAATGTCGCCACGCCGCGGCGCCGCGTATATCGGCGTCAATTGCGCCGCAATTCCCGAGACCCTGATGGAGAGCGAGCTCTTTGGCCACGAGCGCGGCGCATTCACCGGCGCCGATCGCAGGCGCGAAGGATGCTTCGAGATGGCCAACGGCGGAACTCTTTTGCTCGATGAGATCACCGAGATGAAGCCGGAGCTGCAAGCCAAACTGCTCCGCGTGATCGAGGAACAGCGGATGCGCCGTCTAGGCGGCTCTTCCGAAATCGCGCTCGACGTGCGCGTGCTCGCGGCCTCGAACCGCGATATCGAGCAATCGGTGCGCGACAACAAGCTGCGCGAGGATTTGTTCTATCGCTTGAACGTCTTCTCGATCCGTCTGCCGCCGCTGCGTGAGCGCGCCGACGACCTGCCGCTGCTGATCGATTCGTTCGTCGCGCACTACGCGGAGCGCAACAACAAGCAGATCGCCGGGGTGGATGAACAATGCCTCGCCGCCCTGCGATCGCATCCGTGGCCCGGCAACGTCCGCCAA
Organism: Binataceae bacterium (SeqCode); assembly: GCA_035531855.1. GTDB lineage: Bacteria > Desulfobacterota > Binatia > Binatales > Binataceae > JBARDN01. The sequence goes on along the minus strand of DATKSB010000055.1, from coordinate 3,472 downwards.
CTGCGCAACGTGATCGAGCGCGCGATGATCGTATGCGACGGGCGAATGATCGGCGTGCACGATCTGCCAGAGGAATTCCGCTCCGCCTCGCAGAGCGACAGCGGCTACTTCAAGGTGCGCCTCGGCTCCTCGCTCGACGAGGTCGAGCGCGAGATCATCTCGCGCACGATAGAGTTTACCGGCGGCAACAAAACCCGGGCTGCCCAAGTCCTCGGAGTAAGCGCCAAGACCCTTTACAACAAACTAGATCGCTACTCCCAGGAAAACTGACTACTGTCTAATTTCTCCCCATTGTCCCACCACGGCGAGAATTGAAGGCGGATGCGCGACGACGCTCTTCCCGTATCGTCAACGCCACTCCCACGTGTCATTTCGAGCCATCGGCGAGAAATACCGAGACGTCCATGCAATCACGCCAACTCCACATGCTGTGCCTCTTCGTTCGGGATCTCTCCCTGTGGTCGGAGCGACCCTGAACGCCGTAGGAACGATTATTCTGTTCCCGTTCCGCCTGGTCGGCGACGCGCTCAGCTTGATCTTCTGATCACGGCGGACGCGCGGCTACAGCCTGATTACATCGACATTCGGATGATCCAGGAGCAGGAACGCGAGCATGTAATCGCGCATATGCCGCGTCAGCAGAAAATTCGAACGCACATGATTGTGCCCGTTGCGCCCCAGTTGCCGCGCGAACTCCGGCTCGGATAGCAACTGCTTGATCCAGAACGCGGTCCCTTCGATGGTGTGCGTCAGGATGCCCGAATACTTGTGCGTGATCTGAAGCGGAATCCCGCCCGCAGCTCCCGCAATGACCGGCTTCGATTTCCACAGCGCTTCGGACACCGTGAGTCCGAATCCTTCCTTCAGCGATTTCTGGATCACCACCGCCGACGCGCTCTGGATTGCGTTCACCTCGATATGCGAGGTCGGCGGAAGATCCAGTATATGCACATCGATGTCGGTGCCCGCGCGTTCGCGCACCTCGCGCAGAACCTCCGCGCCTTCGGGGTCGTCGCTGGCGCCTCCGCCCGCGAGCACGAGCTGGCAATCCACCCGGCGCCGCGCAAGCTGCCACGCCTCGAGCACGCCTAGCGGATCTTTCAGCCGATCAAAGCGCGAAATCTGCGTGACGATCGGCTTGTCGCTGCGAATCCCGAGCTTCGTCAGAATCGCGTCGATTTCGGTGCGGCTGAGTTCACGGTTTTTGTCCGCCAGTGGATCAATCGACGGCGAGATCAATATCTGCGGAATCGGCAGGGCGCGGGTGAACTGCGGCGCCGAGAACACGCTCAGGTCGAACTGCCGCACCATCGGCTCGATAAATTCCCACGCCCCCGGCGCCGGCGCGGACAAGTCGATATGGCATCTCCAGATCCACTTCCCGCCAATCGCGGCGCGGTTGCGCACCAGTCCGGCGGGCTGCGGATCGTGGATGAACATGATGTCGCCGTTCAGATTCAGCCGCTCCAGATTGGACGCCGTGGTCATATCGAACACGCCCTGGTCCTCGGCGGTGAAGGTGTGCGGAGTCCCGTGCAGCGCGTTATGCAGATGCTTGGTCAGCGCGAAAAAGTCCTGGGTGCCTTCGACCACTTCCCATTGCGCGTCGATCCCGACTTCGCCCAGCAGCGGAATCAGGCGCTGGAGAATCTCCGCCACGCCGCCGCCGCTGCGGGTCGAGTTGATGTTCACCACTTTCTTTCCCGCCAGTCTCGCGCCGAGCACGCTCAGCTCCTGCACCACGCCTTCGCCGACGATCGGTATATATTCGGAAAGCTTTGCGCCCATTTCAGTTGCCCAACCGCTGCTCGACCAGGTTGATCATCCTGCGGCGCAGCCCTTCTTCGGTGAAAGTGTATGGATCGAGAGTCCGCAGCGATTCGGCCAGCGCCTTCTCTCCAAGCTGGCCCTCGGCCCACGCCGCGAAGTCATTGTCGCCCGTCTCCAGGCGCAGCCGCGCGTCGAACATGTGATAAGAAATCGCGCTCAGCGAGACGAACATCAGCGCGTTGCGGAACTCGCGCAAATCGGCGGCGCGCACTCCCGTCGGCATCACGAACGATACCGATCGCATGAAGTGAAACTCCTGCCCACGCGGCGCGGCGCGAACCTCGCCGCTGCGTTCCAGCGACGTCTCGATAACCCTGACCAGCGCCTCGCGCAATTCATGGATAGTCGAAAAGCGCATCACGTCGATCGACGCCAGCTCCTCGCCCAGGCGCGCGTCGAGCAGGATATTCGATACCCAGTACGCGAAATCGTTTGGCGGCTCCGGCGAAAGGTGTTGATGCTGCACCAGAAAATGGTGAGTGTGATGATAGATTACCGAGCCGGGCACGCTGCGCAGGTTCTCGGCCATCTCGGCCAGGTCTTGCGCCTTGCGTCCGGTCAACAAGGTCAGATTGAGGCGCGAGCAAAATTCAAACGGTTGCTTCGCGATGGTGAGGTCCTTGCTCTCGTTCATCGTTGATATTCCATTAGCGCGGGTTTGAAGAATCGTGACACGTCATCTTTCAGCCCATCTCTCAATACGCTGGTTGAACTATGGCGCTTTTGCCGGCGCCGTGCTTGCCTGCCTCGCGATCGCGCTCGCCTCTGCGGCCGGATGCCGCCGCGCCGAGCCCGAGCGCGGACAACTCAACCTCGCGCTGGCGGTTTTTCCGGACGAAGCCGCGCGCTACGCCGATTTCGTCTCCACCTTCGAGGCCGTTCATCACGTCCGCATCAATATCGTCGCGCAATCTTACGGCGATATCCTGCAGGCCCTGCGCGTGCAGGCCCAAAGTCGCCGCGGCTCGCTTGATCTCGCCGAACTCGATCTTGCGATGCTCGGGGAGGCGCGCCCGTATGCGGCCGCGCTCGACGGCCTCGTGCGGCCTTCCGCGCATCTTCTATTTTCCGGACCCGCGTGGGCCGCGGCAACCGAAAATCATCACCTATATTTTATTCCGCACCGCTTGATGTGGCAGGCGATGATCTATAACCGGATCGAAGTTCCCAATCCGCCGCGCACCTGGGACGATCTCGCGCGCTTCGCCCGCGCCTATCCCGGCAAGCTCGCGTTCAAGGCCGCGCGTTACGAGGGCGCCGCCTGCGACGCGATGGCGTTCGTGTGGAGCGCGGGGGGCGGGGAATGCGACCCCGAATCGAGCGGCTCGCTGCGCGCGTTCGATTTCCTGCAATCCCTCGCGCCCGACCTGAATGACGAATCCGCCGTGTTCCGCGAGATGTCGGTGCTCGAGGCGCAGGCGCGCGGCAGCGTGTGGATTCACTTCAACTGGCCCTTCGCGATCGGATATCTGAAGTCAAAGGGGCTCGCACCGGAAGTCGATCTGAGCGCGCCGATTCCCGCCGGTCCCGACGGGATGGCGACTCCGCTGGGCGGCGGCTACCTTGCGATTCCCGTTTCCGCGCCGCATCCGGAGCTCGCACGCGAGTTCCTTGCCTGGCTGCTCACGCCCGAAGTGCAGGC
>DATKSB010000054.1:0-20571 GCA_035531855.1 Binataceae bacterium (SeqCode) | reverse complement strand
GAGATGATGGACGCGGCGGAGAAGCTCGACTACGAGCGCGCGGCGGATCTGCGCGACCAGATCAAAAAGCTCGAACGCAAAGCCTTTGGGATGGACGGATCGAGACCCGCTCCGGCCAAAGCGCCGGCGGGGTCGGCGGGCACTCATGCGAGCGATCCGGGCAGAGACCGCGTCCAGGTGAAGAAGCCCGACGCGCCGATCAGGATGCGCCCGCGCAAGGGCGCCGGGGCGGCGATGGCCGCGGCCGAAGCGGGCAAGCGTCCCGTTAGACAAGGCAAGCTCAAGCTCATCCCCGATCCTCCGAAGTAGCGGTCCGTGAACGGCGCAGCGGTAGCGTATCGCGCCGAAGGCGCGGTGGGTTCGTTTGGTATCTTTTAGGCCCCGGGAAAGGGTTACCAAAAGAAATTCATGAGGAATTTCCTATATTTGTCCTCGAGTGACACTGGCTTGGGTTCGCTAATTTGTACATCGTAATTCCTTCGTTTTCGCTCGACTATCGCCTGTCAACTTCCGCTATATTTTCGCCGCATCGGACGTTCGCGCGAGACGCCCTGCGCGATACTTCGCGTATCGGCGGTGAGAAAACAAGGCTGAACAGTTCAGCCTTGTTTTTTTGCCCGAAATAGTTTATAGGGCGTTCGAGGCACTCTGCCGGGAACGCCAATCTCACGATTGGCATCTTTCCCCTTCACCAATCGGGAGATTGGCGTTCCCGGTGGAGTGTTTCGAGCCGGACCGCAATTTCGTGGAAAGGCTGACGAGGGCCGCTCTTTCATGTCAACAGGTGGTCAAGCTGCGCGGCCGGAGGTGTGTGACGTGAGAAAGAAGTGCCGACTCGTTGGTGGAGTCAGTTTGGTGGCGCTCCTTCTCTAGCGGGCTCCTTGGTCTGCCTTTCTGCATTTCGAGAGAATATCGTCGATAACGCGGGCGATCGGAGCACTGGCGTCAATGCTCATCGCATTCTTCGGAACATCCTCTTTCGTTGCATACAATCGCGCAATGAGTTCGCGTTCCTCTGGCTTTCCGCCGAAGTCAGTTGGGTCCAGTGCCACTCGCTCATCAATCCGCCGGTTCATGGTGTCCAGGTCGACCTCCAGGACAAACACGCCGTCAAATATGTCGACGAATTTGGCAAAATTCCTCGAGCTACCGCAGAAAAAGGTGACCGCCTCCTCCTGGTTGGCGACGAAGGCTTGTACTTTCTCTACATCCCAAATCTGGTGCTCGGACATCCAGATTGCCGTCGGTGTACCCGTTTCCGGAGCCGTCGGTAGACCCGTTTCCGGATCGCCTCGATACACCAATTCCCGGTCACCATGAATGGCCTGATAGCCGCGCCGCTGCAATTCTGTGCAGACCGCTGTTTTGCCGGCGCCGGAAACGCCTTCGATCAAATAGTTTCTGACACCCATTTCCGCTCCGGTTGATCGCTCGCCCATGAGCCGTCGGGGTGTGACGGCGCGATTACCTTAACTCGGTTGCTTTCACTCTGAAAGCGCCACGTAACCACAGGCGCCAGCGGGCGCTCGGCCACCAAAGTTCTGACGGCCACTGGCTGCCAAATATTTCATGCGCAGAATCATAGACCGTAGGTCCGTTTGCGGCGCACAACCGACCGCGAGCGCCACGAACTCGAACCGCCGCTGTGCGGTATCAGCGGTCTTTCGGACCCGGTACCAAGCGTTAGATTTTGACCGCTAGAGAGGCATGGCGACCGTTGCCGATATCGCTTCGCGTGTATCTGGGGCACCGGCTTGGGCCGGTGCGGATCACAGGCTAAAGCCTGTGCCACTGGGAATCCCTTCCTTGACCAATTGATTCGTACGGACGCGTCGCGACGCGCGCAGCTTGCATGCCATGCTCGGAATGATGCGATCCCTACGAGTCGGGACATTGCCGGGCGCTCTGCCGTTGCGCTTTGGGATTTCTCCCTTTGGCCGAAATGACGGCCAAGGGTTCCGTGCCATACAATCGAAACTTCCACGCCACCACCATTCGTCATTTCGACCCCTTCGGCGTTGCTCACGGCGGACTCCAGGAGAAATCCTGGACGAAGAACCGCCAGACGTTGCGTTGCTGGATTTCTCAGCGAGATAGATCATCACGCGATTTCGGTTCTCCGCCTTGACTCGGATCGGGGCTGCCGGTTGCGCGTGAGGCGTGGCGGGTGGAATTGAGATATTAATTGGTCAGGTGTGGAGCGCTAGTCAGGGAGGAGCCGCGAAAATGGCTTTGACTTACAAAAGGATTCTTTGTCCGGTCGATTTTGAGGAAAATTCCTTGATCGCTCTGGACAAGGCCGCGGAGATCGCACGCCATTTTGGCGGCGCGATCATTCTGGTTCACGTGCTCGAGCTGGTCCTCGTATCCGGCGAGATCTACGTGCCGCCGGCGATGTCCGAGGATCAGGAGAAGGCCGCGCGAGCGAAGCTTGAGGATATCGCGAAGCAGAAACTTTCCGGCATCACGCATGAGACGCTGGTGTACACTGGCGATGTAGTGGCGTGCCTGATGCAGGCCGCGAGCAAGCATAACGCCGACCTGATAGTGATCGCGACGCACGGCCGCAAGGGCTTGGCGCGCATGATTCTGGGCAGCGTCGCCGAAGGGGTGGTGCGCAAGGCGAGGTGCCCGGTTTTGACGATTCGGGAGTAACCCGGCGCGCGGCCACGTATCGCGCGCCGGCCGCGAATTCATAAGAGGTTGTAATGAAGCAGGTTCTGTCTTCGCGGGAAGTCGATGCGATTGACGCGTACTGGCGCGCGGCTAATTACCTTTGCGTCGGGATGCTCTATTTGCGCGACAATCCTTTGCTCCGAAAGCCGCTACGGGCCGAGCATATCAAGCGGCGGTTGCTGGGGCATTGGGGGACCGACCCGGGACAGTCGCTGGTTTGGGTGCATCTGAACCGGCTCATCAAAAAGCTCGATCTGAACGTCCTCTATATCGCGGGACCCGGGCATGGCGCTCCGGCGACGCTGGCGAACTCGTATCTCGAAGGGGTTTACTCCGAGGTTTATCCCGACCGCAGCCAGGACGAGGATGGGATGCGCGAATTCTTTCGCCTGTTCTCGTCTCCCGGCGGAGTGGGCAGTCATTGCACGCCCGAGACCCCAGGCTCGATCCACGAAGGCGGTGAATTGGGCTACAGCCTGTCGCACGCCGCCGGTGCGGCGTTCGATAATCCGAATCTGATCGTGGCGGCGGTGGTTGGCGACGGCGAGTCCGAGACCGGACCGCTTGCGACCTCGTGGCATTTCAATAAATTCCTGAATCCGGTGCGCGACGGCGCGGTGCTGCCGATCCTGCATCTGAATGGATACAAGATCGCCAACCCGACAATCCTCGCGCGCATTCCGGCTGAAGAGTTGCACAGCCTGATGGTCGGGTACGGCTATACCCCGCATGTGGTCGAGGGCGACGACCCGAAGCTGGTGCATCAGGCGATGGCGGCGGCGCTCGAAGCGAGCATCGATGCGATCCGCAAAATTCAGACGCAGGCGCGCGCCCGGAGTGCGGCGGATCGTCAGGAACGTCCGCGATGGCCGATGATCATCCTGCGCACGCCGAAGGGATGGACCGATCCGAAGACGCTCGACGGGCACAAGCTCGAAGGCTCGTGGCGATCGCATCAGGTGCCGATTCCCGACGTGATCGAGAACCCGAAGCATCTGAAGCTGCTGGAAAAGTGGATGCGCAGTTATCATCCGGAGAAGCTGTTCGACAAGTCGGGCGCTCTGATTCCCGAGCTCCAGCAGCTCGCGCCGTCGGGAGAGCGGCGAATCAGCGCCAATCCGCACAGCAACCCCGGGCTTCTGCGCCGTCCGCTTAAGCTCCCGAACTTCAGGAAGTACGCGGTCAAGGTGGCGAAGCCGGCGCGGACATACGGCGAGAACACTTATATTCTCGGCGAATTTCTGCGCGACGTGATGCGCGCGAACCCGGACAACTTCCGCGTCTTTGGTCCCGACGAAACCGCGTCGAATCACTTGCAGGCGATCTATCAGGCGAGCAAGAAGACCTGGCTCGAAGAATACAAGCCCGAGGACGCCGACGGCGGCGAGCTCGCGCCCGAGGGCCGGGTGATGGAGATGCTGAGCGAGCACACTCTGGAAGGATGGCTCGAAGGCTACGTGCTGACGGGACGCCATGGCCTGTTTGCGACCTACGAAGCGTTCGCGCACGTGATCGATTCGATGTTCAATCAGCACGCCAAGTGGCTCGAGAAGTGCCGCGAGGTTTCGTGGCGCGATCCGCTGCCGTCGTTGAACATCCTCATCAGCTCGACGGTCTGGCGCCAGGATCACAACGGGTTTACGCATCAGGACCCGGGCTTTATCGACGTGGTCACCAACAAGAGCGCGTGGGTCACGCGGGTCTATCTGCCGCCGGACGCGAATTGCCTTTTGAGCGTGGCCGACCACTGCCTGCGCAGCACCAACTACGTCAACGTCATCGTGGCCGACAAACAGCCGCATCCGGAGTTTCTGGATATTCAGGCGGCGGTGAATCATTGCACCAAGGGAATCGGGCTGTGGGATTTTGCGTGCACCGATCAGGGCGCGGAGCCCGACGTGGTGATGGCGAGCGCGGGCGACGTGGCGACGATCGAATGCCTTGCGGCGGCGGCGATCCTGCGCAAGAAATTTCCCGACCTGAAGCTGCGCTTCGTCAACGTGGTCGATCTGTTCAAGCTACAGCCGTCAACCCAGCATCCGCATGGGCTGACCGACGCGGATTTCGACGGTCTGTTCACGGCGGACAAGCCGGTGATTTTCAACTTCCACGGGTATCCGTGGCTGATTCACAAGCTCGCGTACAAGCGCAACAACCACGACAACATGCACGTGCGCGGGTACAAGGAGGCGGGCAGTATCAATACGCCGCTGCAGCTCGCGATCAACAACCAGACGGACAGGTTCAATCTCGCGATCGACGTGATCGACCGGGTGCCGCGGCTGGAAAAGATCGGCGGCGCGCACGTGAAGGACTGGCTCAAGGATCAGATCACCGAGAGCATGGACTACGCGACCGAGAACGGGATCGATCGCGACGAGATCACGAACTGGAAATGGCCGTATTGAATCAAGAATTCAACCGGCCACTAAGACACAAAAGATACAAAGAAAAATTTTCTTGGATCTTGGCGTCTTAGCGCCGGTCTTCCTTTCATAGCGCGCGCGCCCGGTGCTGTTCATTGGAAGGGCAGGCCTCCGGCCCGCCGTCGGCGACGGGTGAGACGCCCGCCCCGCTATGGGTTAGACGCTAAATTTTCTTCTTAGTGCCTTGGTGTCTTCGTGGCCGCCTTACTGATCTCGGCGATCCGGCTGGCGCGCTACGCGCCTTTGATTCCCGCGAACAGGCGTTCGACGACGGCGGTGACGTCGCGGCGGGCGGCCTGTTCGTCGTCGGCGTGGGCGATCAGCAGGGCGGCCTCGTTCATCGCTCCCATGATCACGTGCGCCAGCGGCTCGGTCGGCTGCTTAGCGATCAACCCCTGCTCGATCGACAGGGCGATCGCGGCCTTGAGGCCCTCGAGGTAGTGGCTCTGGTCGTTCTCGCGCCATTTTTTCCATCCGAGAACGGCGGGCGCGTCGATCAAAAGGATCTGCTGCACCGCTGGATCGAGGCACGCCTCGAGAAAAGCCTTTGAGCCCGCAAGCAGCGCGCTCCACGGGTCGGGTTGGGTAGCGCCGGCCTCGGCGACCAGAACGGCGATCTTTATCTGCTCTTCGTCGAGTACGGCTTCGAACAGATCGCGTTTGTCCTTGAAGTGATGATAGAGGGCGCCGCGGGTGACGCGCGCGCGGCGGACCACTTCCTCGGTGGCGGTGTCGGCGTAGCCGCGGGCGGCAAACAGGCGGCGGGCGACGCGCAGCAGGGCGGAGCGGGTGGCGGCGGAATTTTCAGCCTGGCGGCGCTTGACAGTCATACATCACGCAGGTTACATACACACTGTATGTAACCTGAATCCTTTCAGCCAAGGAGAGTAACAATGAATGCCGCCCAGTTCCACTCATCGCGAAAGTTCGCCCAAACCAAATTCGGCAAAATCGCTTACGTCGAGCGCGGCGAAGGTCCGCGTGCGGCCATGCTGGTGCACGGCCTTCCTCTCAACGGCTTCCAGTGGCGCGAGGTGCTGGACGACCTCGCGCTGACGCGGCGCTGTATCGCGCCCGACCTGATGGGTCTCGGCTACGGCGAGATCGAGTCGGGCACCGACCTGTCGTTCGGCGGGCAGGCAACGATGCTGTCCGCGTTCCTGGACGCGCTCGGAATCGACAGCGTTGATCTGTGCGGCAACGACACTGGCGGCGGCGTCAGCCAGGTTTTCGCCGCGACCGCGGCCAACAGGGTTCGCACGCTGACGCTGACCAACTGCGAGGTCGCCGACCTGTGGCCCAACGAAATGCTCACGGGATTTTACGCGGGCGTGAAGAGCGGGGCGGTGGTGCAGGGATTCAAGATGATGCTCGCCGACGCCAGCATCGCGCGGGCGCAGTTCGGCAGTGTCTATGAATCCGCCGAGACGCTGACGCCCGAGCTGCTGGAAGTGTATCTGGGGCCGCTGGTTGCCTCGGAGGCGCGAATCGCCGGGCTTGCGGGGCTCGCGCAATGGGAGCGCAGCCGGCAGGAGCTCGTCGCGCGGGCGCCCGCTTTACGCGCGTCGAAAATTCCGGCGCAGATCATCTGGGGCGAGGCCGACACCGCATTCGACAAGACGGCGTCGCTTGGATGGTTCAAGAAGAATCTCGGCGGACTCAAGCGAACCGTGCTGGTGCCGCGCGCGAAGCTGTTCTTCCCGGAAGAGCATCCGCGGCTGACCAGCACGCTGCTCAAGGAATTCTGGGAAGCGAACTAAGAATCTCACCGGCCACGAAGGCACGAGGACACAAAATCTTCTTCGTGTCTTAGTGTCTTCGTGGCCGCCTTAATGCGCCGGGCTTGGTGAATCGACTTCGGTGCGCATCTTCTCGATTAGCCTGCGGGCGGCGTCCGCGCCGAGGATCTGATCCGCCATCGGATAGAGCACCATTTCCTCTTTGGCATCGTGGCTGCGAAAGAGCGCCGACGGGTCGGTCAGCTCGCCCTCCATCGCCTGGATCGCGGTCCATCGCTCCTGGACCGTGAGTAGCGGCGCAAGGCCGTCGAGCACGCGCTCGATCTCGCGATGCTCGAGGCGCATCGCATAGGTCGGTCCGCTGGTGCGCATCGCGGTTTTGTCTTCGATCGCGGGGAACAGGATCTGCTCTTCCATCCGCAGATGCCGGCGCATCGCGGCGATAAACTCGCCCGCGCGGGCGTGCATCGCATTGAAATCGTGGCGCTGGAACGCGCTTTGAAGTTCGAGCCAGAGCTTCTCGATGCGTTGATGGTCGGCGGCGAGGAAGCCGGTAATCGAATCGGCGGGTGCGCCCTTTTCGGCGGGGGTGGTCAGCGCGGCGTCGATGGTGCTCATCGGTTTACTCCTGCGAAAAACGCTCGGTTTCCGATCATATAAACGGAGCGAAGGGCGCGGGCAAGCGCGCTGCGTTTGACTCGCGCGCATGCGTTATGTTGAAGAGTATTAACCAGGCAGTTAATTGTAGCCATGGCAGTATCCAGGCGCATCAAAGACACGCGCGGAAGTATCCGCGATCTTGCCCGCACTCGCGAGCGGATTCTCAAGGCCGGGCTGGCCGAGTTCTCGGCCCGGGGATTGGCCGGCGCGCGCACCGAGACGATCGCGCGGCGCGCGCGGGTCAACAAGCGCATGCTGTTCTACTGTTTTGGCAGCAAGCAGGGACTCTACGCTGAGGTGCTGCGGCGCAAGATCGCGGACAAGGCAGAGGTGATCGCCTCGACGCCGGAAGACCTGGGCGCCGCGCTCAAATACTGGACGCAGATCGGCTGCGGCGATGTCGACTGGGTTCGGATGCATGAATGGGAGGCGCTCGGACCCGCCGCGGGACCGATGGTCGCGCGCACGGAGCGTCGTCGTCTGTTCCAGAGTGTGCATGAGCGGCTCCGGCGCTCGCAGATCGCGGGAGAGGTCGCGCGCGGGGTCAATCTGGATCAGTTGTTCCTTTCGGTTATCGCGCTGACGGCGTTTCCCGCGGCTTTCCCGCAGATGACGCGGCTGGTCACCGGCATGGGTCCAGATGACCCGCGCTTTCGCCGTGCGCATACGAAATTCCTGGGATGGCTCGGCGCGCAAATGGCCGCGCCGCGTCGCAGGAGCCGCCGATGAGCGCCGCGCCTGTGGCCGCCGATATCAAGTCGGACCGCGCATGGCGGCCTTCGCACAATCCGTGGATCGTCGCGATGACGGTGACGCTGGCCACCTTCATGGAAGTCCTGGACACGAGTATCGCCAACGTCGCGCTGCCGCATATCGCGGGCGGGCTGTCGGCGGGCGTCGATGAGAGCACGTGGATCCTCACGTCGTACCTGGTCGCCAACGCGATCGTGCTGCCGATCAGCGGATGGCTGGCGGGGCTGTTCGGGCGCAAGCGGTTTTACATGGTCTGCGTCGCGGTGTTCACGATCAGCTCGTTGCTGTGCGGGCTTGCGCCGTCGCTCACGATCCTGGTGCTGCTGCGGGTGATTCAGGGCGCGGGCGGCGGCGGGTTGCAGCCGAGCGAGCAGGCGATTCTGGCCGACACTTTCGCGCCCGAGGAATTCGGGATGGCGTTCGCCGTCTATGGGATGGCGGTGGTGCTGGCGCCGGCAATCGGGCCGACGCTGGGCGGATGGATCACGGACAATTTCACCTGGCGCTGGATTTTCTTTATCAACGTGCCGGTCGGCGTCATCTCGCTGTTGCTGAGCTACCGGGTAGTCGAGGATCCTCCGTACGTGACCCGCGAGATCAAGGAGCGCACGGGCGGAATCCGGATCGACTATATCGGCCTCGGGCTAATCGCGGTTGGGCTGGGCTTTCTGCAAATCGTGCTCGACAAGGGCCAGCGCCTGGATTGGTTCCAGTCGCATTTTATCGCGCTGTTTACGATTATCGGCACGCTCGCGGTGATCGCGTTTATCATCTGGGAGCTGCGCACGGAGCATCCGGTGATCGATCTGCGGCTGTTCAAGAACCGCACCTTCGCGATTTCCGCCACGATGATGTTCACGCTCGGGATCGTGCTGTTCGGAACCACCGTGCTGCTGCCGCAATACGTGCAAGAGCTGATGGGATACACCGCGGAGCAGGCCGGGATGGTGCTGACGCCGGGCGGATTCATGATGATGGTGACGATGCCGATCGTGGGGGCGCTGATCTCGCGTGTCGATGGGCGATGGCTTATCGCGATTGGGTTTTTGATCACCGGGCTCGCGATGCTGCACATGACGGGGATTTATCCGGGGGTCGATTTCCGCACCGCGATGTTCTATCGCATCTATCAATCGATGGGGCTCGCGTTCCTGTTTATTCCGATCACCACGATGGCGTACTCCGGGATGCGCCAGGATCAGAACAACGATATTTCGTCGATCATGAATTTTTCGCGCAATATCGGCGGCAGCATCGGGATCTCGATGGTCACGACGATGCTGGCGCGGCGCTCGCAGTTTCATCAGACCACGCTGATGACGCGGGTGACGCCGTTCGATTCGACCCTGCACTCGCAACTGACGGGATTGGGGCGTCAGCTTTATCTGTCCGGCGGCGCCAATATCAGCCATCGCGCGATGGGAATGATCTACGGACGTATCCTCCATACCGCGAGTGCGCAGGCGTATATCGACGTGATCAGGATGATGGGGATTGCGACTCTTTGTATGCTGCCGCTGGTCCTGCTGATGCGCAAAAACGATCCTCGGGCGGCGTCGGCGCCAGTGCATTGACTGCGAGTTAACGGGCTGGCGGCGACCTCGCTTGTCGGAGCATAATGGGCTCTCGGTAGGCGTTGATGTCCTTGCGAGGGCGTCTGAAAGGGGGTGCTATCGCGATCGCCGCCGCGGCTTCCAGCGCTGCTGTCACGTCGGTCCCGGAATTTGGCGCTCGCACGGCGAGGCTCGCTCGGGTGGCCGAGATCGCGCCGATCTATATGGTTGCGGGCGCGATCGCGCTGGGCGACGGGCTGGGCAACTTCCGTTTTTTCGCGCCGGGGTGGGTCGCGATCACGCTGACGGTCGCGGCGATTAGCGCGTATCTATTTGCGCGTGCGCGATTGGGTTATGCGCTCGCGATCGTCGCGCTGGTGGCGGCGGCGACGATTCCGGTGCAGGAGCTGCTCGCGCCGGCGATCGGGACAAATTCTATCCGCGCTTTTCCCGACGGCCAGAAGATCACCTTCGAGGGCGTGCTCGATCGCCCGATCGAGCGGTTCCCCGGACTGACGCATCTTTATGTCGCGGTCGATCGCGCGGCGGTATCCGGTGCTGCGCTTGCGGCCTCGAGCGGAGAGGTGCGAATCGCGGCGCTGGGCTCCGCGCGGTTTAGAATCGGCGAGATCGTTCGGATGACCGGACGGATTCGGTTTCCGCGCAACGACGGTAATCCGGGCGAATTCGACTACCAGGGTTTCCTCGAGCGCGCCGGAATTGCAGCGACCGTGACGGCGCCGGAGCATTCGTTCGGCACGGCGGCGTTTTCGATAATCGGCTCTCGCAGGCCGATCGTTGCGGGCGCAATCGAGAGCGTGCGCGACCGGATCGGCGCGTTTTTCGACGCGAACCTGCAGGATCCCGAGCGCGCGGAGATGCGCGCGATCGTGATCGGCGATCGCGGCGGTATCAGCGAGGATTTGCGCGATCGATTCGCGCGCACCGGGATGGCGCATCTGCTGGTGATCTCGGGCTTGCATCTGAGCTTCGTCGCCGCGGCGGTGTTCGCGATCGTGCGGCTTCTGATGATGCTCGCGCCGGGGCTTGCGAGCCGCGGATGGGCCAACAAGGCGGCGGCAATCGCGGCGAGCGTGGCAGTGTGCGCCTACGCCGCGATCGCAGGGCATCATGTATCGACGGCGCGCGCGCTGGTGATGGTGCTCGCGTACATGTTTGCGATCGTAATCGACCGATCGCGCGAGGCGTTGGCGAGCCTTGCGTTTGCCGCGATTGTGATCTGCGTGATGATCCCCGGCTCGACCGCCGATCTGGGTTTCCAGCTCTCGTTCGCGTCGGTGATCGCGATCATCATCGGCATGCAACGCTTCGCGGCGTGGCTGACCTGGCGGCGCTATCGCCGGCGGCTCCCGCTCGAGGGGCCGGCCTATGGATGGACGATTGCCGGGGGAGCGCTTGCGTATGTGGCGGTGTCGTTTTGGGCGACGGTGGGGACGGCGCCGCTGACCGCGTTTCATTTCAATCAGTTCGCGATCGTCGGGCTAATCGCCAACGCGGTCGTGGTGCCGATCATGGGGTTCTTCGCCACGCTATGCGGCCTCAGCGCGGCGATCCTGAGCTTCATCTGGACGCCGGGAGCGCGCGCGATTTTGCGGGTTGGCGCGTACGCACTCGAGTTGTCCAACTTTCTGGCGGGATGGTTCCTGTCGTGGCCGATCGCATGGGTACGAAGCTTCACGCCCACCTTGCTCGAACTCGCGCTCGCATACGCGGCCATACTCTTATGGCTCGGCGCTCCGAGGAAAGAAGATCCGCGCGTCAGGCGCGGATCGCGCATTCCGGAGATTCGAGATTCCGCGCGATTCAGATGGCGCGGCGCGGCGGCCGCGGCGATCGTTGTGATTCTCGCCATCGACGCGGGATGGTGGCTGCACGATAGATACTTCAGCCCGGATTTGCGGATCACATTTCTTGCGGTAGGGCAGGGCGACGGCGCCGTGGTCCGCTTTCCCGGATCGCGAGTGATGCTGATCGACGCGGGCGGCGCGTATCGCGGCTACGATTACGGCGAGCGCGTGGTCGCGCCTTACCTGTGGTCGCGAAAGATCATGCGTGTCGATTATCTGGTGCTGAGTCATCCGGATCTGGATCACTTCGGCGGCTTCGCCTTTATCGCGGACAATTTTTCGCCGGGAGCGTTCTGGTCGTCGGGCGCGTCGAGTGCTGATCGGAGCTTTGGCGCTCTAATGACCACGCTCGCGCGCGACCGGGTGCCGCTCAAGACGATAGTCGGCTCCCCGGCGAAAGACGCAATCGGAGGCGTGTCTCTAAGCGCGATGAATCCCGAGCCCGCGCGTGCCGAGACGCACAACAACAGCTCGCTGGTGCTGCGCCTCACACTGGGGAAATCCAGCTTCCTGTTCACCGGCGATATCGAGGCGGCGGGCGAGGCTGCACTGATAGCCTCGGGAGAGGATTTGCGCGCGGCAGTGCTGAAGGTGCCGCATCATGGCAGCGCGACTTCGTCAACAGTGGGGTTCATCGCGGCGGTGCATCCGATCATCGCGGTGATTTCCGACGGCTATCGCAATCGTTTCCATTTCCCGGCGGCCGCGGTGGTGGATCGCTATGAAGCGGCGGACGCGACCGTGCTGCGGACCGATCGCGACGGCGCGATCATCGTCGATGCGACCGCGCGCTCAATGACCGTGCACGCCTTCCGCGCGTTGCCGGAAGCATCGATAAGCGCGCCCTGATGGCCGTACCTGTCCGGGTGAATCGCGCGCGCCCCTTACTCTTGCTATAGATGCGGGCGACTAATCGTAGGAGGGTCGGATCGTGTCTTTCCAGACGGGGTGGGCGGTTTCGTGAAGGGCGGGTTAATCCGTCCGGCAAAGCTCAGCCGGCGCGAATTTATTGGACGCTCGGCCCGCGCAATCGCGGGAACGAGTCTCGGATTTTCTTTTCTGCACGCCGCCGGATGCGGCAACGGCACTGCCAGTGGCGCGAGCGTCGGTGCATGGTGGGAACTTGCGCGACTGCTCTCGGGTCCGGTGCTGCGGCCGGGCGATCATGGCTTTATCCGGCTGGCGCGGCCCAACAACCTCCGCTACAGATCGGTCGACCCTCAAGGAATTGCGAGATGCCTCGACGCGAACGATGTAGCGCTGGCGATTGGATGGGCGCGGCAGCATAGGATAGCCCTGGTCGCGCGTTCGGGCGGCCATTCCTATGCCGGATACTCGACCACCACCGGTCTGATGATCGATCTGAGGCTGATGAACCAGGCTTCGGTCGATGAATCGAGCGGAATAATTACACTCGGTGGTGGGGTGCTCAACGACGCCGTGTATCAGACCTTACAGGCGTCGCAGGTGACAGTCACACATGGCCGTTGCCCGACAGTTGGCGCGGCGGGCTTCCTTTTGGGCGGCGGGATCGGCTTCAACATGCGTGGGCATGCGCTCGGCTCTGACGGACTGGTTGCGAGCGAGATCGTGACTGCCGATGGTAGAATCCTGACCTTGCCCAACGATGACTCCGACTTGTTCTGGGCCTGCCAGGGCGGAGGCGGCGGCAATTTTGGCATCAATACCTCGTTCAGCTTGCAGACGTTCCCCGTGCCCGCGCCTCTGACCGTCTTCAAGCTCAGTTGGGCGGCTAATCCTGATGCGGTGCTGCCCGCTTTGATCGCGGCGCTGGCCGCGGGGCCCGACGAACTGGGCACGAGGGTTCAATTGAACGCCGTCACCGCCAGTGAGCTTGCGAGAGGGACGGACGTATCGATCGGCCTGCTGGGGCAACTGGTGGGCACGCCTTCCGACGTGGCGGATATTTTCGCGCCAGTCTATGCGGTCGCGACTCCCACGCAGGTGACGATCCAGCAAATGGACTATTGGGACGCGCAGTTGAATTTTCTGGGGCTGCCCGGGACGCCGGGCGAATACCAGGAGCGCTCGCGGTTTTTCGTGGGCGGGTTTGGATCGCAGGCAATCGCAACCGCGCTCGAATGGTGCCGCGACTGGCCGGGGACCTCGACCGGAGCTGACATGGTGCTGTTCCAGACGGGAGGGAAAGTCAACAGTATCGCCCCGGACGCGACCGCGTTTGTGCATCGGAACAGCGAATGGCTGATGACGATCGCGCTCAGTTGGAGCGAGAGAGACTCGCGGCGCCGAATCGACGCGAATCTGGCATGGCAGAGCAATTTCTATAGCGCGATCTCGACGTTCGCCGGAGACGGCGGCGCGTACCAGAATTTTATCGATCCGTCGCTCACTGACTGGGAGCAAGACTACTACGGCGCCAATCTGCCGCGGCTACAGCAGATCAAGGCGGCAGTCGATCCAACCCGAGTGTTCAACTTCCCCGAAGCGATTCCACCCGCGTAATGTGCGCCCTCGGAGCGCTGGATTAGTCGTGCTGATGCTACGCTGGGGCGGGGTTGACGAAAATCCATTGCTGTGGGAAACTCCCGTCGAGATGGTATCGAGAGATTGCGCCCCGGATTACGGTGGCGCTTTGTCATTTTTGCTTACCAGAGAATCTTGATCGTCAGGCACTTTTCACTACCTTCAAAGATAATTTCGGAGGACCCCAATGGCTGAACAGGCCCAAGCGGCTACTGATACGGGACCGCGCCCGATCGTTTCATTTCTGAAGCTCGGAGCGACCCCTCATCTGGAAGGGCAGAAATGCTCCTGCGGCGCGATCTTTCTCGACCCCAAACGCGTCGCATGCTCGAAGTGCGGAACCGCGGGCGCGATGAAACCCGTCCCGCTGTCGAACAAGGGCAAAGTTTACGTCTTTTCCGTCGTGCACCAGTCGTTCCCCGGAATCAAGACTCCGTACGTCACCGCGATTGTCGATCTGCCCGACGGCGTCAGCGTGCGCTCGAACCTGATCGAAGTCGATCCGCTCGAAGCGCAGAAAAATCCCGGCAAGGTATTCGACCTGCCGGTCGAACTGGTAACCTCAGTGGTATCGAAGGATCGCGAAGGACATGACGTCGTCGCGTTCCAGTATAAGCCGAGCAAGTAGAGGCGCGGGAAACTATACGCGCGCGCCCCGCGAATAATCGACGGACCTGACCAAGCGCCGGGCCGCCAGGAGGTTTTGTAATGAGAAACGTTTATGTACTCGGAACCGGGATGATCAAGTTCGGCCGTTATCCGGAAAAGACCGTCCCCGAGCTCGGCGGCGAGGCCGCGTTGATTGCAATGAAGGACGCCGGCGTCGCGATCAAAGACGTCGAGATGTTCGCCTGCGGAAATCTGTACCAGTCCAACGCAATGGTCGGACAGCGGATCCTGCAGCAGATCGGCCAGACCGGAATTCCGGTCGTCAACGTCGCCAATGCCTGCGCCACCGGCTCGACCGCGTTCCGCGAGGCCTACATGGCCGTCGCCTCGGGCATGTACGACGTGACGATGGCGGTCGGCGTCGAGCAGATGGGCAAGCAGGGCCTCCTTGGCGGAGCAGGCGCGGGCGACCCGGCCTACTCGACCGAGGGCAAGCTCGGCTCGGGCCTGATGCCGGCGGTGTTCGGACAGGCGGGAATCGAGCACATGCGCAAGTACGGCACCAAGCTCGAACATTTCGCCAAGATTTCGGTCAAGTCGCACAAGCATGCGACCAAGAATCAGTTCTCGCAATATCGCAACGAAGTCACGCTCGAAGACGTGATGAATGCGCGCATGGTCGGATTTCCCAACACCCTCTATATGTGTTGCCCGACCGGTGACGGCGCCGCCGCTGCCATACTGGTCTCCGAGGAGAAGCTCAAGCAGCTTGCCGGTGGACGCAAGCGCCCGCGGATAGCGGCCTCGGTGCTCACTTCCGATCCGTATACCGATCGCGACCTGACGCTGCCCGACGTGAGCACGCTTACGCGCAAAGCCTCGAAGCTCGCGTACGAGAAGGCCGGTATCGGCGCAAAAGATATCGCGCTGACGGAGCTGCACGACTGCTTCGCGACCGCGGAACTCGTGCATTACGAGAACCTGGGCCTGTGCGGCGACGGCGAGGCGGGCGAGTTTATCGACAAGAAGGGCGGAGTGCATCCTAGCCTCGGCGGATTCTCTCCGGTCAACGTATCGGGCGGATTGCTCTCGAAGGGACATCCTCTCGGCGCGACCGGCGTGGCGAATATCTGCGAGGTGGTGTGGCATCTCACCCAGGATGAACGCGCCAAGGAACGGCAGGTTCCCAACGCGAAGGCCGGTCAGGCCCACGTTATCGGGCTCGGCTCCGCCTGCACGATAAATATCCTGACCATTTAATCGACTCGAGCCTTAAACGGCACCTGAAAGGGGCCGCCCGAAAAGGCGGCCCTTTTTGTTTGTGCCGCGCATGTTTAGATTTGAACGGTACGGATTCATGGACCAGCGCTCACATGGAATCGTTAACCCTTTGAATTCAATAGGACCGGCGTTGCGCCGGTCATTGCTACGCATGGAATTGAAGGACTCCGGAAGTAGATAACTTGGAACTTACACGACTCAGAGGATTTCGCGATCTGATTGGCGCGGATGCACGCGCGATGAGTCTCGCGGAGGATCGCGCGCGCGAGATCGCGCTGCGCTACAACTACTCGGAGATTCGGATTCCGGCGCTCGAGCGAATCGAGCTGTTCGCGCGTTCAACTGGCGAGACTTCCGATGTCGTTGAGAAGCAGATGTACTCGTTCAGCGATCGCGATGAGTCGGAAACCGTCGTCGCGCTGCGGCCCGAAGGAACGCCCGGCGTGGTCCGCGCGTATATCGAAGCCGGGCTTGATCGCAGCGATCCGGAGCAGCGCCTTTTCTATTCGGGCCCAGTGTTCCGGCGCGAGCGTCCGCAAAAGGGACGCTATCGGCAGTTCTATCAGTTCGGCGTCGAGGTCTTCGGCCGCACCGATCCCGCGTGCGACGCCGAGATGCTTGTGATGGCCGATGAAATCTGCAAGAGCCTCGGAATCACCACGCGATGCGAGGTCAACTCGATTGGCGATACCACCTGCCGCCCCGCATTCCGCGCGGCGTTAATCGAGTGGGGCCGGGCTCATCTGGCCGAGCTTTGCGCCGATTGCCACAACCGGATCGAGCGAAATCCGCTGCGCCTGCTCGATTGCAAGATCGACGTGAAGCTGGCCGCGTCCGCGCCGTCGAGCCTCGACTACTTGTGCGAGAATTGCCGCGTCCATTTTGACTCCGTGCGGACGCTTGCCGCCGCGGCCGGAGTCGAGACGACGATCAATCCGCGCCTGGTGCGCGGGCTGGACTACTATACCCGCACCGCGTTCGAGTTCATGGCCGAAGGTCTAGGCGCGCAGAGCACCGTGATCGGCGGCGGGCGCTACGACGGCCTGGTCGAGGCGATGGGCGGCGCAGCGATCGCGGGAATCGGTTTCGGGATGGGCGTGGATCGAATGGCGATCGCGCTTGAAGCCGCGGGCCTGGTGCCGGACGCGAAGCCGGACGCGATGGTTATCGCGATGGGTACGGATGCGCTGGCGAACGTGGTCGCGATGGTGCGAGAGCTGCGCCGGAACAATCTTCGAATCGAGACGGGGTCGCCCGAGCGCAAGCTCAAGCCTCTGCTCGCGCGGGCGGCGAAGATCGGCGCGCGCTTTGCGGTGATCGTCGGCGACAACGAACTCGCGCGCGGCGTGGTCCAGCTAAAGGATCTTGGTTCGGGCCAGCAGCGCGAAGTTGGTATAGCGGGGCTGGCGGACGCGATCGCGAATAAATCCTGACTATTCCTTGCGCACGATAGCGCAGGTATCCTGCGCGGAGACTTCGAGATACGGAGCCAATGTCCAAAGCACAAACATATTCACCGCTGCCGCCGTGGCCGCGCACCGACTATTGCGGCACGCTGCGCGCGGCAGACACGGGGCGGGAGGTCGCGCTTCACGGATGGGTGCAAACCCGCCGCGACCATGGCGGACTTATCTTTATCGATCTTCGCGACCGCGAGGGTATCGTTCAACTGGTCCTGAATCCCGAGCGCGACGCGAAATCGCACGAGATTGGCGCGGAGGCGCGGAGCGAATTTTTCGTCGCGGCGCGCGGAACCGTGGTGCGCCGGTCCGGCAGCACGATCAACACTGAATTGCCGACCGGCGAGATCGAAATCGCGGTCAGCGCGTTCGAGATTCTTAATGTCTCGCCGCCGCCTCCGTTTCCGATCGGCGACGAAGACACCGCTGCTGAAGAGATTCGCCTCAAGTACCGCTACCTGGATCTGCGCCGGCCCGCGATGCAGCGAAATCTGCGCTGGCGGCATCGGGCGCTGCAGGCGATCCGAAATTTTCTCGACGACCAAGGCTTTATCGACGTCGAGACGCCGATTCTTTTCAAGTCCACGCCCGAAGGCGCGCGCGACTACCTGGTGCCGAGCCGCGTGAACCCCGGCAAATTTTATGCGCTGCCCCAATCGCCGCAGATCCTGAAGCAGATCCTGATGATCGGCGGACTCGATCGGTACTACCAGATCGCGCGCTGCTTTCGCGACGAGGATTTGCGCGCGAACCGCCAGCCCGAGTTCAGCCAGATCGATCTCGAGATGACCTGCCCGCGGCCCGAGGACGTGCAATCGATCGCCGAGGGGATGATCGCCGCCGCATATCAGCGCGTGCTCGAAGTCGATATCAAGCCGCCGTTTATCCGGATGCCGTATGCCGAGGCGATGGAGCGTTTCGGCACCGACAAGCCCGATCTGCGCTTTGGCCTCGAGATCAAGAATCTGACCTCGGCGTTCGCTACGACCTCGTTCAAGGTTTTCGCCGAGGTGATTGCGCAAGGCGGCGCCGTGTATGCGATCAATCTGCCAGGCGCGAATCAGCTAAGCCGCCGCGAGCTTGACGAGATGACGGAAGCGGTCCGCACGCGCTACTCGATGGGGCTTGCGTGGATCAAGGTACAGGACGCCGGATGGCAGGGGCCGATTGCCAAGTTCCTGACCGACGGCGAGCGCGCGAGCGCGGCAACGGTTGCGGATCTGAAGACCGGCGACACGATGCTCCTGATGGCGGGTGCGGCGGACAAAGTGCGGCCGATTCTCGGCGATCTGCGGCTCCAGCTCGGGACGAAGTTCGCGCTGGCGAGCAAGGACGATCTCAAATTTTTGTGGATCGTCGATTTTCCGCTGTTCGAGTACAGCGAAGAAGATAAGCGCCTGGTCTCGGTGAATCATCCATTCACCGCGCCGCATCCAGACGACCTGCTGATGCTCGATTCGGCGCCCACGAAAGCGCGCGCGATCGCGTACGACATGGTGCTCAACGGGCAGGAGCTTGGCGGGGGTTCGATTCGTATCCATAGCCGCGAACTTCAGCTTAAGGTATTTGAGTTGCTGGGACTCACGCGGGAAGAAGCCGTGGATCGTTTTGGATTCCTGATGGAAGCGCTGGGTTATGGGGCGCCGCCTCACGGCGGATGCGCGTTCGGAGTCGATCGGCTGTGCATGATGCTGTGCGGAACCGATTCGCTGCGCGACGTGATCGCGTTTCCAAAGACGCAGAAGGCGGTCGATCCGATGAGCGGCGCCCCCTCGGAAGTCGATCCGCGCCAGCTCCGCGAATTGTCGATTAAGGTAACGCCATGATGACGAACCGAATCGCGCGGCGCGCTGTAGCGATCGCGACCGGCCTGGCGATGGGGCTGGCAATGAGCTTCGCGGCGGCCGGATGCGTCCCGCTTGCCAGCGACACTCTCGAAGGCGCCAAGCAGACCGTCGAGGACCTTAAGCCCAAAGACGTGACGACCCACGCGGTGCGCTCGATCAAGACGATCACGATCAACCAAATCGCGGTCATGCCGATTATCGACGCGCCCGCGCCCGGGGCCGAGTCACTGGCTCCAGGAGCGGGCGACTCGATTACCGCGGAACTCTACAGCCAGGTCGCGGTTGCGGGCGGATGGGAACTGATCGCGCAAGACGATGTCGCGCAGGCGATGCAGAAGATGCCGCCGACGAGCGTGGATAATCTCGATCAGAACGCGCTTGAACTTGGGCATCAGGTTTCCGCCGACGGCGTGCTTTACGGCAAGGTCGAGCGCTACAAAGAGCGGGTCGGGCTTGCGTATGCCTCGGCGGAGCCGGCGTCGGTAACCTTCGAGCTGAAATTCGTCGATATCAAGAGCAAGCAAGTCGTGTGGACCGCGCGCTTCGCCAAATCGCAGAAGGCGCTGTCGCAGAATATTTTCAACCTGGTGAATTTTGTGCAGACCTCGGGACGCTGGGTTCGGGCCAACGAAATCGCGCAGGAGGGCGTGCAGCAGGCCGTCGCCGATCTGCACGGTGATCTGAATCTGCAGCGCAACGTAAAACGCTTCGAGACCGGAACCTATGGCGAGCAAAAATCCGGACAGCAGCGTTACAACTTCTCCAACGGCGCCAACGGGCTGTATTAGTCTCTCGCCCAGAAAGGGAGGCGCCACTGGCACACGGCAAGATCTTGAGTCGCGCTCTTGCGCGACCATAATTTCTTTCTTTGAATTGCGCGTCGCTTTTGCGCCGCGCTGAAAAATGACCTTCACCCGGCCGCTCCCTTTCAGGGCGAGGTGAAAAACAAAGATTCGGCATGTCGATGCTTGCGATGATGCCCGGTCAATCCCACGGAGAGTGGGCCTTCATCCGCAGCGCCGCCGCTACCGCTGGATGCGCCACGTGACCGTCGTAGGTGTTGAGGCCGTGGCGGATCGCTTTGTTCATACGACCAGCCTCGAGCAGTCCGCGATCCGCGATATCGAGCGCATAGGTCAGCGTCGCGTTGGTCAGCGCGTAAGTGGACGTATGCGGCACCATCGCGGGCATGTT
>DATKSB010000053.1:0-20583 GCA_035531855.1 Binataceae bacterium (SeqCode) | reverse complement strand
AATCGCGCTCGAGATTCCTCCGGGCTACGAGGGACAGGTCCGTCCGCGCAGCGGGCGCGCGCTCAGTGACGGCCTAACGCTGATCAACACGCCCGGCACGATCGACGCCGACTTTCGCGGCGAAGTGAAGGTGCTGATCGTGAACCTGGGCGACCGAACAATCGAGATCCATCCCGGCGACCGAATCGCGCAACTCATTATCGCGCCGGTAATCCGCGCCACAATCGTAGAGGTCGATGATCTCGGCGACACCGCGCGAGGCGCCGGCGGCTTCGGCCACACCGGCCGCTGATCTTCCGCTAACAAAGAATGTGTCATTCCCGCGCGTGGCTGCCGCGCCAGGAATCCCGGATTCCGCCTGACCGACCCACGATGCCCTTACGCGGCGCGCGCGAGTGCGCTAGAATGCTCGGGTGAAGCAACTGCTTCCAATATCGTCCGCGACGCTCCCTAAAATCACCAGCATCTTCTCGCCACCCCGCTACGGGTCCGGCAATCCTGGAGGACGTTTCGCAGATTGCGAAAATTACCAAACGAACCCAATTAAGCCTGAATTATCTGGCTCACATTCGATAACAATTTCAATAGATTTTGAGCGATTTGCCCGTTTACTGGGCAATTTTTTGCCTTACCAAATAAGCCCTTTTGAGGCCTGTTGAAGCCTTGAAAAGCGACAACCATGCCGCGGAAGAGGCCCTGATGGCGGTGACGCCGATCGATGGGCGCTATCGCTCGCGCACTGCGGCGCTGCAAAATTACTTCAGCGAATTCGCGCTTATCCGCTACCGCGTCCGGGTCGAGATCGAATGGTACCTGTCGCTCGCCGCGAGTCCCGCGTTCTCGGCGCTCGCGCCGATTCCTGCCGCGGCTGCGGCGAAGCTCCGCGCGATTTATGCTGACTTCTCGCTCGCCGACGCCGAGCGCGTCAAAGCGCTCGAGGCCGAGACCAATCACGATGTCAAGGCGGTCGAATATTTCGTCAAAGAAAAAGTCGCGGCCCTCGATGCGAAGCTGCCGGTCGAGATCGTGCACTTCGCCTGCACCAGCGAGGATATAAACAACCTCGCCTACGCGCTGATCCTGAAGGAATTTTCCGAACACGAACTGATCCCGCGGATCGAAAAATCCCTTGGCGCGATTGCCGCGATCGCGCATCGCTACAAATCCCTCGCGATGCTGGCGCGCACGCATGGGCAGGAAGCCTCGCCAACCACGGTCGGCAAGGAGATCGCGATCTTCGCCGCGCGGCTCGAGCGCCAACTCGCGCAGCTTCGCCGCCAGGAATATCTGGGCAAGTTCAACGGCGCGGTCGGCAACTTCAACGCGCATCAGTTCGCCGCCCCCGCTCTGGACTGGATCGATCATTCGCGCCGCTTCGTCGAGGCGCAGGGACTCACCTGGAATCCGCTGACGACGCAGATCGAGAGCCACGATTTTATCGCCGAGATGTTCGCCGTGATGGTCCGGATCGACACGATCCTGCTCGGCTTCTGCCGCGACATGTGGAGCTACATATCGATCGGCTACTTCGCGCAGAAAGCAGTCAAGGGCGAGACCGGCAGCTCGACCATGCCGCACAAGATCAATCCGATTGACTTCGAGAACTGCGAGGGCAACCTGGGAATCGCGAGCGCGCTGTTCGAGCATCTGGGGACCAAGCTGCCCGTCTCCAGATGGCAGCGGGATCTGACCGATTCGACCGCGCTGCGCTCTATCGGCACCGCGTTCGGCCATGTGGTCGTAGCGCTCGCCTCGCTCGAGCGCGGGCTTGCGCGCGTCGAGGTGAACGAGGCTCGGATCGCTGAAGACCTCGACGCCGAACAGGCGTGGGAAGTCGTGGCCGAAGCGATTCAAACTCTGATGCGCGCGCGCGGGATGCCGCGGCCGTACGAGATGCTCAAGGAACTGACGCGCGGGCGTCCGGTCAGCCGCAAGCTGATCGAGGAATTTATCGCGACGCTCCCGCTCGACGAATCCGCCCGCGCCGCGCTGCGCGCCCTGTCGCCGCGCAGCTATATCGGCCTGGCCGCGCAACTGGTCGAGCGCTACGCTCCAGGCGGCGGCGAAGCGACGCCAAAGGTCCGCGGGCGATGAGCTCGCGCCGCAAACTGGTGCGGTGCTGTGAATTCAAATTTGGTTTGTGGATAGATCGCGCGGAGCTTTGGTTGTTCAAGACGGCGCGGTCGGATAGTTGAAAGACAAACACACATTAGGAGACAGGAATTTGGAACCCACTCCGGAACGCGGCGAGCAGTTTTACGAGGGCAAGGCGAAGAAGCTTTACGCAACTTCCAACCCTGACCTCATCATTCAGTATTTCAAAGACGACGCGACCGCCTTCAACGCCAAGAAGCGCGGCACGATCGAAGACAAGGGCGTGATGAACAACCGGATGTCCGAGTTGTTCTTCACGATGCTCGAAGCGCACGGCGTCAAGACGCATTTCGTCCGCCGTATCGACGACCGCCAGATGCTGTGCAAGCGGCTCGATATCGTGCCGGTCGAGATTATCGTGCGCAATATCGTCGCCGGTTCGATGGCGAAGCGGCTTGGCCGCGAAGAGGGCGCGTCGCTCAAGCAGCCGCTGGTCGAATACACCTACAAGTCCGATCCTCTTGATGATCCGCTGATCTATCCCGAGCACGCGATCGAGTTCGGATGGGCAACGGGTGCCGAGCTGGCGGAGATCAAAAAGCTGGCGCTGCGCGTCGATGAGCTATTGAGCAAATTCCTCGATGAGCGCGGCGTGTTGCTGGTCGATTTCAAGCTCGAGTTCGGGCGGCATCACGGCGAGATTCTGCTCGGCGACGAAATCTGCCCCGACACCTGCCGCTTCTGGGACAAGGCGACCCGCCAGAAACTCGACAAAGATCGTTTCCGCCGCGACCTGGGCGGCGTCGAAGAGGCCTACCACGAAATGCTCCGCCGGGTAGAAGGATGATCGAACAGCCTGCGCATTCGACCATAGTCCCCGTTCCCGTGCGGGAAGGGATCACGGGTTGGGTCGGAATCGGCTCGAGGCGCGGCGGCGTGATTCCCCGAAGCTCAGGCTGCGGCTCCAAGCGCCGCTCGCGCCCGGGAGGGATGACAGGTGTCTGACCTGGTGTTCGGCGCGCTGTTCTATCCGGTGCTGTTCGCTGGCCTTATCTGTGTGGCAGCGCTGGTGGCGGCGGTTTGGTCGATGTTCACGTTTTTTAGGATGGAGGAGCAGCTTGATCTGCTCCGCTCGATCGATAAGTCGCTGAGGCAGTTGCCTGCGGTGCAGCGCAATCTGGGCGCGCCCGAATGATATGACCACAATGTCAAGTCATCCAGAGCGACCTCTCCTGGCGGGCGCTGCCCGCCACCCTCCCCGCATCGGGGAGGGAATCAGAAAGGACTCCGGGCAGGATAAGCGCGCCGCCGAACTGGCACCTTCAACCCGAGCCCTTCGCATCAGTGTTGCTCCGAGTTCCCCTTCCCGTGCGGGAAGGGGTCAGGGGTTAGGTCGGTCTTAGTTTGGATCACGCCGAGTCACCTCGAGGTTTCTGTTGCAGGTAAAAGTCTTCATCACTCCGCGCAAGGGAATCCTTGATCCGCAGGGGCGCGTGGTCGAGCAATCGCTCAAAACGCTCGGCTTCCCCGAGGTCTCCGGCGTCAAGGTCGGAAAATATATCGTGCTCGAAGTTGCCGCCCGCAACGCCGCCGCCGCGCGCGAGGAGACCCGGCGGATGTGCGAGCGGCTGCTCGCGAATCCGAATATCGAGGATTTCACCTTCGAGGTCGAAGGCGAATGAAGTGGGGCGTCGTCAGGTTCCCTGGTTCGCTCGACGACAATGACGCCCTCTATGCCCTTGCCGACGTGATGGGGCAGGCGGCCGCGATGCTGTGGCACAAGGACACGTCGCTCGGCGGCGCCGAGTGTGTGCTGCTGCCGGGAGGGTTCAGCTACGGCGACTATCTGCGCACCGGCGCGATCGCGCGCTTCTCTCCAATCATGAAGAGCGTCGAGAAATTCGCCGCCGACGGCGGCCTCGTCATCGGCACCTGCAACGGCTTCCAGATTCTGTGCGAGGCGCATCTGCTACCCGGCGCGCTCACGCGCAACCGCTCGCTATCGTTTATCTGCCAGCAGATTCACGTTCGGGTCGAAAACGCGAAGACTCCGTTTACCCGCGCGACCCATCAGGGCGACGTGCTCAAGCTTCCGATCAAGCACGGCGAAGGGCTGTATGTGGCTCCAGAAGCCGAACTGCGCGATATGGAAGAGCGCGGACAGATTATCCTGCGCTACTGCGGCGCCGACGGGCGCGACGACGACGCGGCGAATCCCAACGGCTCGATGCGCGCGATCGCGGGCGTCGCCAACGAGCGCTTCAACGTCTTCGGACTCATGCCGCATCCCGAGCACGCGGTCGAAGCGATGCTCGGCGGGACCGACGGCCGCAAAATTTTCGAGTCGATAGCAGCGCACGCATGACGACGCCTGTCGCATTGCCCGGTGAGCCCCGAGTCGATCTCGACGAGGCTCGCGCGCACGGCCTTTCGCCCGACGAGTTCGCGCGCGTCGGGCAGATTCTCGGACGCGTCGCGACCTTCACCGAGCTGGGCGTCTTCTCGGTCATGTGGTCGGAGCATTGCTCGTACAAATCGTCGCGAAAATATCTGCGCACGCTTCCGCAGAAGAGCGAACTGGTGGTGCAGGGCGGACCGGGCGAAAACGCGGGCGCGATCGACGTCGGCGACGGATGGGTCGCCGTATTCAAAATCGAAAGTCACAATCATCCGTCGTACGTCGAGCCGTATCAGGGCGCGGCGACCGGAGTCGGCGGAATTCTGCGCGATATCTTCACGATGGGCGCGCGGCCCGTCGCCTCGATGAACTCGCTCAAGTTCGGATCGTTCGAGCATCCCCGGACCCGCTACCTGCTGGGCGGCGTGGTCGGCGGAATCGGCGGTTACGGCAACTGCGTCGGCGTGCCGACCGTCGCGGGCGAGGTGATGTTCGACGCGGCGTACAACGGCAATATCCTTGTCAACGCATTCTCGCTCGGACTCGCGCGCGCCGGAGAACTGTGGAGCGCAAAGGCGCGCGGAGTCGGCAATCCCGTACTGTACGTCGGCTCGGCCACGGGCCGCGACGGAATTCACGGCGCGTCGCTGCTCGCCTCGGCCGAATTCGACGCCGAAAGCGAATCCAAGCGGCCGACGGTGCAGGTCGGCGACCCGTTTACCGAAAAGCTGCTGATTGAGGCCTGCCTCGAAGCCGGCAAGACCGGCGCCATCGTCGCGATCCAGGACATGGGCGCGGCGGGACTGACTTCCTCGTCCTCCGAGATGGCGGCGCGCGGCGGACTCGGGATCGATCTCGATCTCGACAAGATTCCGCTGCGCGAGCAGAACCTGACGCCGTACGAAATCCTGCTTTCGGAATCTCAGGAGCGAATGCTGATCGTCGCCGAGCGCGGACGCGAAGCCGAGTTGCAGGCGGTGTTCGAGAAGTGGGACCTGCACGCGGTCGTGATTGGAGAGATTACCGGCGACCATCGATGGCGCGCGCGATGGCGCGGCGAGATCGTCGCTGATATTCCAGTCGGCGCGCTCGCCGATGACGCTCCGGTTTACGATCGTCCAGCGCATCCGCCGGAACCGGCGCAAAAAAAATCACCGCGTTCCCGTCGCGAAAATCCGGCGCTGGCCGCGGTGCTGCGTGCGATGCTCTCGAATCCGAATATCGCGTCGAAAAGGTGGGTCTATCGCCAGTACGATTCGCTCGTGCAGGGCAACACGGTGCGCGGACCGGGCGGAGACGCCGCAGTCCTACGGATCAAGGGATCGCGCCGCGCGCTCGCACTCACGGTCGATTCCAATCCTCGCGCCTGCGCGCTCGATCCGTACATCGGCGCGGTCGCGACCGTAATCGAGGCGGCGCGAAACGTCGCGTGCGTCGGCGCGCGTCCGGTCGGGATCACGAATTGCCTCAACTACGGAAATCCCGAACGGCCGGAGATCATGTGGCAATTCGCCGAGGGCGTGCGCGGCCTCGGCGATGCGTCGCGCGCGATCGGCGCGCCGGTAGTGAGCGGCAACGTCAGCTTCTACAACGAAACCGAAGGCCGCGCGATTCCGCCGACTCCCACAATCGCGGTGGTGGGCCTGATGACCGACGTCGCCCGTCACGTCTCCTCGCATTTCAAGCGCGCCGGCGACGCGATTCTGATCGTGCGCACTGCCTCGCCGTCGCTCGCCGCGTCGGAGTACTCGGCGATGTACGGCGACAGCGGCGAGACGCTGGCGCCGCTCGATCTGGCGCGGGAAAACGCCCTGCTCGAAGGGCTGGTTGAATGCGCTGAGCACGGGTTGATAAGATCATGTCACGACGCTGCCGAAGGCGGGCTCGCGGTGGCAATCGCGGAAGCCTGTTTCAATCCCGAGGCGAGGCTGGGCGCTGAAGTTGATCTGTCCGCGCACGGCTTGGCCGGCACGGTGGAATTGTTTGGCGAAGGGCCTTCGACCGTCGTGATCTCCGCCGGATCAGGTGAAGTTGCGGCGGTGACGCGGATTTTCTTAAGCCGCGGCCTGACGGTCTATCAGGCCGGACGCGTGCTTGCTGAACCGCGGCTTGCGCTCCTGCCAGCCGTGAATGAAAACATAGACGAGTTGTACGAGCTTTACGAAGCCGCAATTCCCGGGAGGCTAGCCAGCCATGACTGACGACGGCGCGGTGATAGTCGAGGAATCCAAACTCGACGCCTTCCACGACGAGTGCGGCGTGTTCGGCGTGTACGGCCATCCGGAGGCCGCCAACCTGGCGTACCTGGGGCTCTATGCGCTGCAGCATCGCGGGCAGGAATCGGCGGGAATCGTTTCCTCCAACGGCAAGGCGCTGATCTCGCATCGCGGGATGGGCCTGGTCGCGGACGTGTTCAACTCCGGCATTATCGCGGAGCTCGAAGGCACCAGCGCAATCGGCCACAACCGCTATTCGACCACCGGCTCGAGCTCGCTAAAGAACTGCCAGCCGATCGTGGTCGAATACAGCAAGGGCGGCCTGGCGGTGGCGCACAACGGAAATATTGTGAATTTCGACGAGCTGCGCGATCAGCTCGAAGCGGGCGGCACGATTTTCTATTCGTCGTCGGACAGCGAAATCGTGATTCATCTGATCGCTGCGTCGCGCGCGCCCACCTTGCCCGAAAAATTGATCGAGGCGCTCGCGCAGGTGCGCGGCGCGTACTCGATGGTGCTGCTGACGGAGAAGTGCCTGATCGCGGTGCGCGATCCTCACGGCTTCCGGCCACTGGTGCTGGGCACGCTCAACGGTGCAACCGTCGTCAGCTCGGAAACCTGCGCGCTCGACCTGGTCCGCGCCGAGTATGTGCGTGAGGTCGAGCCGGGCGAGATGGTGATAATCGACGACAGCGGCCTGCGCTCGGTTCGTCCGTTCGCCCCGGCCGGCCCCAAGCGTTGCATCTTCGAGTATGTTTATTTCGCGCGTCCCGACAGCCTGCTCTACGGCCGCAATGTTTATTCGGTGCGCAAGCAGCAGGGGCGGGCGCTCGCGCGCGAATGCCCCGCGCAAGCTGATCTGGTCGTGCCGGTGCCGGACTCGGGCACCGCGGCCGCGCTCGGCTATGCCGAGGAGTCGAAGATCCCGTTCGAGATGGCGCTGGTCCGCAGCCATTACGTGGGCCGCACTTTTATCGAGCCGCGCGCGTCGATCCGCCATTTTGGCGTCAAGATCAAATTCAACCCGGTCGCGGAGTTGCTGCGCGGCAGGCGGATCGTGCTGATCGAGGATTCGCTGGTGCGCGGCACCACCCTGCGCAAGGTGATCCCGATGCTGCGGCAGGCGGGCGCGCGCGAAGTCCACATGCGAATCGCCGCGCCGCCCACGACCAACTCGTGCTTTTACGGAATCGACACGCCGACCCGCGAAGAGCTGCTCGCCTCGTCACACTCGGTCGAGGAGATTCGGCGCTGGATCGGCGCCGACTCGCTTGGCTACCTGAGTTGGGAAGGGCTGTATTCGTTCGTCGGCAACGGAAACCGCGAGGGCTACTGCGACGCGTGCTTCACCGGAAAATATCCGGTCGAGATACCGGCCGGAGGCTCTCCGCATCAGTTGCATCTGTTCGACGCCACCGACCGTGGCGAGATGCTCGCCGCCGCCCGCCGCTAGATGCCCAGCGGGAGTCTCATCGTCACGCCGCCTGCTCGCGGACGTTGAACCACCTGAGCGCCGCGAAGATCGCGAGCGCCACAATTATCACTACCGCGGCGACCGGCTGCGCCGCTTCGAGACCGTAGCCCTCGAAGCGATCGTAGATCAGCACCGGCGCGGTCATCGGATAGTACGCCAGCACCACCACCGCGCCGAACTCGCTGAGCGCCCGCGCCCACATCATGACCGCGCCCGAGACGATCGAGGGCCGCGCCAGCGGAACCGTGACGCCGAAGAAGACCGCCCACGGGCCGCGTCCGAGCGTCCGCGCGACGCCTTCGAGCCGCGGATCGACCGCGCGAAAACCGTCGCGCGCGGCGTTGATCAGAAACGGCGCCGACACGAACAGCATCGCGATCACGATTCCCGGAATCGCGCCGGCGAAATGGATTCCGATCATCGAGAATGTATGCCCGACAAAGAAGCCGCGTCCGAACACGAACAGCAGCGCAATTCCCGCGATCGGATGCGGGATCACGACCGGCAGATCGATCAATCCTTCGACGATCGCCTTGCCCGCGAAGTTGTGCCGCGCAAGCACGAACCCCAGCGGCAGCCCGATTACCGCTCCGAGCGCCGTTGCCCACGTCGCCGCGAGCACGCTGAGTCCGATCGCGCTCATGACCTCGGGGTCGGCAAAGGAGGTGACCAGCCCGCGCGGATTGCTCGTGACCACGAGCTTGACCAGCGGCCCGATCAGGAACATCAGCGCGATTCCGGCGCCGATCGAGAAAAGTGCGGTGCGGCTTCCCGCCGCTCCCAGCCACGGCGAGCGATTTGCTTGAGTACTCATCGTTGAAGTTGCGACGATAGCATCGGCGGCGGCTGAAATCCCGCGCCTGCGCGATACCTTGGCGCGAGCCGGAATACGCGGGTAAGATGGCCTCGAGTGCTCGCGATCTCGCAACTGAGAAATCGCCGCGGCCGATCCCCGGCGCCCAGCGTAAAAGGAGAGTCCCTCATGAGAAAATCCGCACTTGGCGGTGCGATGCTAGCCACCGCCGTTGCTTTGATGTTCACCGGCAGCGCGATGGCGGCGGACAGCCCTGGCTCGGCCACTGCTCCTGCGCAGGTGAAATGCATCGGCGGCAATTCGTGCAAGGGCCAGAGCTCGTGCAAGAGCGCCTCCAACGGATGCCAGGGCCAGAACTCCTGCAAGGGCAAAGGCTACGTGATGACCTCGAACGCGAAGCAATGCGCCAAGCAGGGCGGGCACGCCGAAAAGGAGAACTAGGCGCAAAATCGCACGGTCGCGGACTTGCCATGTTTCAACGCGCGGATTTTCCGTTTCTCGGCTTCGGGGTCGGTCTGCGCCGGCCGCATTACGCGCATATTCTGAAGCGGCATCCGGAGATCGACTGGTTCGAGATCATTTCGGAAAATTTCATGGTCGCCGGCGGCCGCCCGCTCGAGGTCCTCGACGCGGTGCGCGCGCAATACCCAGTCGTGATGCACGGCGTGTCGATGTCGATCGGTTCGACGGACGCGCTTGATCTCGCATATCTTCGCGGCTTGCGAGCCCTTTCGCGCCGCACTACGCCTGCGTGGATTTCTGATCATCTATGCTGGAGCGGCGCGAGCGGGCATCGTCTGCACGACCTGCTGCCTCTGCCGCACAACGAGGAGACCGTGCGCCACGTGGCCGCGCGAATCCGCCGCGCGCAGGAGATCCTGGAGCGCCACATACTAATCGAAAATGTCTCGAGTTACCTGACGTTTCGCGCCTCGACGATGACCGAATGGGAATTCGTGCGCGCGGTCGCCGAGGAAGCTGACTGCGGTATTCTGCTCGACATCAACAATATATTTGTAAACGCCTTCAACCATCGCTTCAGCGCGGAAGAGTATATCGACGCGATACCATCTGAGCGGGTAGTGCAGTTTCATCTTGCGGGCCACAGCGATCACGGCGACTACCTGCTCGATACGCATGATCATCCGATCCGCGACGGCGTGTGGGCGCTCTACGCGCACGCCGTTCGCCGCTTCGACGCGGTATCGACGCTGATCGAGTGGGACGACAATATCCCGGCGTTTGCGGTTCTGGCCGCTGCCGCCCGGCGCGCGCGGCGTATTCATGACTCGTTTCAGGAACAGCCCACGAACATCCATGCCGCTTCAGCTTAAGAACACGCAGGCGCTGCTCTATCGGCTCGTCACTGCGTCGGGCGGCGTTGCCGAAGGGCTCGAGCGGGAGCGCGGCCTTCCGCGCGGCGGACTCGGCGCAGTGATCGGCGGCGACTCGCGGATAACGGCGGCCGCACGACTGAGTATTTACGCGAATATGTATTTCTTCCGCCTGCTGGAGGTCCTGAAAGATGATTTTTCGGCGGTCGCGGCGGCGGTCGGCGCGGCTGACTTCCACAATCTCGTGACTGGATATCTGACTAAGTATCCGCCGACTGAGGCATCGGTGTTCTGGGCGGGCAGGTACCTTGCCGATTATCTGCGCACCGGTCCGATTCGACACAAGGTTCCGTACCTCGCGGATCTGGCGGCGCTCGAACGCGCGATCATCGAGGTGTTCTGCGCGCGCGATACCGCGGTACTCGACGCCCGCGCGATGCGCGCGACCGTTCCCGAGCGATGGCCGAGCGTGCGGATGCGCGGGATCGCGGCGCTCCAGGTGATCGAAACGCAATGGCGGGTGGCGCTTGCGCTGCGCACGTTTAGCGCCGGCCGCAAGTTCAAAGCGCCCGCGCGGGGTTCGAGCACAATTTTGATTTGGCGCCGCGATGCGAAAGTGTTTTTTCGCGAGATCGATGCGTTCGAGGCGCGCGCAATTGCGAAGCTCCGCCGTGGGGCCGGGTTCGGCGCAATCTGCGCGAGCTTTGTCGGCAAATCCGCGGCGCGCGATCCGGTCGCTGCAATCAATGCGATGCTCGCGCGATGGCTGCGCGACGGGATCGTCGCCGATGCTCGATTTGCGCGCGCCGGTGCTAAGCTTGACGCGCGCGAGCGTCGAGGCATCGCGCGAAGTTAATGAACGGCACAGGTATCACGATCGAGCGCATCGGGACGCGCGACGGGTGCGAGGAATTCGCGCGGCTGCCGTACCACGTGTACGCCGCGCGCGAGGCGTGGTGGCCGCCCGATATCCGGGGCGAGATCGATATGATCACGCGCCGCACCCATTTCGCGGCCTTTCTCGACCTCGAGGCGTTTTGCGCGCGCCGCCGCGGGCGAATGGTCGCGCGCGTCAGCGCGGTGGTCAATCGCCGCTATATCGAACACTGGGGCGAGCAGCTCGGGCAGCTAATTCATTTTGAAGCCTATGAGGGCGAAGAGGATGCCGCCGTCGCGATGCTCGAAGCCGCGGCGGATTCGCTCGGCGCGCGCGGGATGAAATCGGCGCGCAGCGGCTTCGCCGCGTTCCTGGATTATCCATACGCCGTCGATGGCTACGGGCGTCTGCCCTCGTTCCTGCTCCGTGGAAATCCGCCGTATTACCATCGATGCTTCAAGCGGGCCGGCTTCGAGACCGAAAAAGGACAGACCGATTACACCGCCGAGCTGAGTCCTGAATTGCTTGAGCGTTACCGGCGCTCGGTTGCGGCGGCGACCGCGGCGGGCGTGACGATCAAGAGTTGGCGCGAGTTCGGGTTTCTTGCCGCAATCGACGCGTGGACCGAAGTGACTAATGCCGCCTTCACCCGTCATTGGGGATGGAACCCCGTCACCAAGACTGAGGTGCGCCCGATGCTGATGTCGCTGTGGGAAAGTCCGGTGGCTGACCTTTCGATGCTTGCGGTGATTGACGACGAGCCGGTGGGCGCGGTGTTCTCGGTGCCGGACTTAAGCCCGATGCTCGCGCAGGTGAGGCGCGGCGTCCGCCTGGAACCGCGTCGCGGCGGCGGCACGCGCGGCGCGCTCATCAATATCGGAGTGAAAGAGAGCGCGCGCGGACGCGGAATCGCAGCCGCGATGGCGTCGCAGTCGTACCTCAAGATGGCCGAGCGGCGCATGCGCTATGCCGGCTACACTCTGGTGCTCGACGACAACTGGGCCTCGCGCCGAACGGCTGAGAGCCTGGGCGCGCATATCTCGGGAAATTTCGTCACCTACCGCCGCAACCTGTGAGCTGCGAATCCTATTATGTTGAGCATGCGCATATTGGTGTTGTTCGTCCACGTGACTGCTGTGATCGTCGCGCTCGGTGGCTCGCTTTTCAGCACCTTTGCGCTTACTCCGATCCTGGCCGGAGAGCTCGAGCCGGCGGCACGGGTCAAAGTCGTGCGCCGCGTGGTACGGCGCCTGGGCGTGATCGTGCTCAGCGCTCTGGTGATCCTGGTCGCGACCGGGATGCTGAACGTGTTGTATATCGGCGCGATAAGTCCGCTGCTCGCGATCAAGCTGGTGCTGGTCGTGATCGTGATCGTACTCGCGACTTATCAGTATGCGAACCTGGGCGCACGAATCTGGCGGGTCTCGGAAAACGGCCCCGCGCCCGAACTGGCTCCGCTATTGGCGCGCTTTCGCCGGGTGGGACTCGCGCAGGGAGCGATCGTGCTGCTGATCGTCTATCTGTCTCTGGGGCTGACCCGCGTTGCGGGACCGATCGCGATCGGATGAAGCCCGCGTATCGGAAATGGCTGCGATGGCTCACCGTTGCGGCGCTGATTGCAGGAGTCATCTCGACGTTTAGCTATGGCAGCGGCGCGCATCTGATTGTTCGATACCTGGATCCGCCGGTGGGCCGATGGTGGAACGAGCACGAGTTTGCGCTGATGATCTTTGCGGCCGCTGCGCTGGGAATGCTCATCGCGGTTCGAATCGGCGCGCGGCTGCTTGATGACACCGCGGCGCGCGCCCGCGCGGCAGTCGTTTCGATGATCGCGGGCGCGGTCGTGCTGATTCCGATCGCGCGGCTGGGAGCCGCACTCGGCCAGCTCGGATGGACCGGAGCGAATTCATTCGACACCTATGCGATGAATTCGATCGTTGACAAGCTTCTGATCGCGGGCGTTTACTTTCTTAAGGTTTTCTTCTTTGGGCTCATCGCCGGGCTCGCGATTTTCGCGGTTGTCGCGATGGCGGTCGCTCTTGCCACCCCCGCGCCGAGCGAGGCTCGTCAATGAAATCGAAATCCGGAAAAGATAAAGGTTCCGCCAAGCTGCCGCTCAGCCGCCGCTCGTTCCTGAAGGGCGCCGCGCTGACCAGCGCCGGCGCTGTCGCTGCCGTCGCCACGCTCGGTCATCTCGCACACGCCGACGCGTCCGCGTCCCCGCTGCCCGCAGGAGTCGCGGAGCAGCTTGGTCCCGGTCCGGTCGATATCGAGCTGAAAATAAACGGCGCGAGTCACCATCTCGCGGTCGAGCCGCGCGTGACCCTGGTCCGCGCTCTGCGCGAGCATCTCGGGATGACCGGCACCAAGCTGGTCTGCGATCGCGGATCGTGCGGCGCGTGCACAGTTCATCTTGATGGGCAGCCGGTCACGGCGTGCATGATGCTGGCGGTCGATGGGCGAGGGCACGAGATCACGACGATCGAAGGACTCGGAAATCCTGATCGGATGCATCGGGTGCAGGATGCGTTCGTGCACACCGACGCGATGCAGTGCGGGTTTTGCACGCCGGGAATGGTGATGTCGATCGCGGCGGCGCTCGAACAAAATTCCACCGCCGACCTGGGCGCGATTCGCAACTCGGTCGCCGGAAATATCTGCCGCTGCGGAACCTACCCTCATGTGTTCGCCGCCGCGCTGAAGGTCGTGCGCGCAAACCGCGGCGCGAAGGGGAGTGCGTGATGTCGCGCCGCGTCACGGTCAATCTCGGAATCCCGCAGGCGCCACGCGAGGTGACCGTCGTGATTCCCGACGACGAGCCGACCCCGTGGCAGCTCGGCGACCGCTTCACGATCGTCGGCGTGGAAACTCCGCGCGTCGATGGTCCGGCAAAGGCTACCGGCACCGCGCATTACACCTACGATATCGCCTTGCCCGGGATGCTCTACGGCGCGATTGTGCGCAGCCCCTATCCGCGCGCGCACGTGAACAGCGTCGATCTTTCGGCGGCGAAGCGGCTTGCGGGAGTTCGCGCCGCGCTCCAGATCACCGACGGCGAAATTCGCTTCGCCGGGCAGGAAGTCGCCGCCGTCGCCGCGACCAGCTCGGATATCGCGGTCGACGCGATCCGCCTGATCAAAGTTGACTACCAGCCGATGCCGTTCGTCGTCGATATGGACTCCGCCGCGGCCGCCGGCGCGCCGAGCGTGTTCAGCGGCTCGAACGTGGGCGGGGCAAAAACCTTGAGCGAGGGCGATGTCGAACGCGGCCTTTCCCAGGCCGCGAATCGAATCGAGGCGACCTATACAACTCCCGTGCAGACTCACGTCTCGCTTGAAACCCACGGCGCGGTGGCACAATTCGACGGCGGCGCGCTCACGGTATGGTGCTCGACGCAGGGCGTGTTTTCGGTGCGCGACGACCTTGCGGTGCTGTTCAACCTTCCGCCCGACAAGGTCCGCGTGATCAGCGAATACCTTGGCGGCGGATTCGGATCGAAATTCGGCGCAACGCCGGACATCGTAATCGCCGCGCGCCTGGCCAAAGAATCTGGAGCGCCGGTCAAGCTGATGCTGCCGCGCGGCGATGAGCATCTGGCGACGGGAAATCGTCCCAGCTCGGAACAGAAAGTCCGCATGGGCGCCGACGCAAACGGAAAGCTGGTCGCGATCGATCTCGCGCAGCGCGGCAGCGGCGGAATCGGCGGCGGCTCGGGAAGCTCGGGGCCGTTCAAGCTGGTCTATCCGTGTCCTAACGTTCGCACTTCTGAAACCAACGTCTTTATGAACACCGGGCCGGCGTCGCCGATGCGCGCGCCCGGATGGCCGCAAGGCACCTTCGCGCTGGAAATGGCGATGGACGAAATGGCGCGCAAAGCCGGGATGGACAGGCTCGAGTTCCGCCGCGCGAACAATACCAATCCGATCCGCGCGATCGAGCTCGAACTCGGCGCGCGCGCCTTTGGATGGACGCAAGACAGCGCGTCGAAAAAATCCGCCGGTCCCGTCCGCCGTGGAACCGGTGTGGCATGCGCCGCGTGGCACGCGCTCGGAGCCTCGGGACCAGAGGCGCTCGCGATCGCGCATCGCGACGGACGCGTCGAGATTCGCTGCGGCACGCAGGATATCGGAACCGGCACGCGCACCGCGCTCGCAGTCGTCGCGGCGGAGGAGCTTGGCCTGCCGATCGCGCAAATCGCAACCGAGATCGGCGATACGCGTTATCCGTTTTCGCTGCCCTCGGGCGGCAGCATGAGCTCGCCGTCGAACACTCCCGCGATCCGCCAGGCGGCGGCGCATCTGAAGGACAAGCTGTTCAAGATCGCGGCGCCGATGCTCGGCGCGGAGCCTGCGGACCTCGAGGCGCGCGACGGTGTGATTCGCGTACGCTTCGATCCGTCGCGAAAAGTCGCATTTATAGATCTATGCCGCCGGATTCCAGGCGATTCGATTTCCGCCGGCGGCGACCGGATTCCGAACTACGCCTCTTATCGGCCCGATCAGGCCGGATGCCAGTTTGCCGAGGTCGAAGTCGATACCGAAACCGGAGTGGTGCGCGTCAAGCGCGTGGTCGCGGTTCACGACGCCGGCACGATCATCGATCCGCTGACCTCGCGCAGCCAGATCAACGGCGGAGTGTTGATGGGAATCGGCTTTGCGCTGTTTGAAGACCGCCGGATGGATCCGAATCTCGGGCTGATGATGAATCCGACGATGGACGATTACAAAATGGTCGGCTCGCTCGACGTTCCGCAAATCGACGTGATGTTCCTGGACGTGATGAACGGCGGCACCAACACCGGCGTGCTCGGAATCGGCGAAGTCGCTCACGTCGCAAGCGCCGCGGCAGTCGCCTGCGCGGTCAGCGACGCGGTTGGCGCTCCGGTGCGCGAGTTGCCGCTGACGCCTGACAAAATTCTCGCCGCGCTGGGGCATGGGTGATGAACAAGTTCACGATCGTCACGCCCGCCGATCTGGCGCACGCAAGCGCGATGCTCGCGGCGCCGAATCATGGCGCGATTGCGGGAGGTGTCGATGTTGTCGATCTGATGAAGCAGGACATCGCCAGTCCCGCCACGCTCGTCAACCTCAAAGGCTTGCCGGAGCTGCAGGGAATCAAGCTTCAGCCCGATGGCGCGCTCCGACTTGGCGCGCTGGTCAAGCTGCACGAGGTCGCGACTGATCCAGAGATTCAAAAACGCTTCACCGCGATCTCCGACGCGGCCGGAGAGGCGGCCACGCCGCAGATTCGCAATCTCGGCACGGTTGGCGGCAATCTGTTGCAGCGTCCGCGATGCTGGTATTTCCGGAATCCGCTGAGTGTCTGCCTCAAGAAGGGCGGCGACAAGTGTTATTCGATTGGCGGGCTTAACCGCTATCACGCGATCCTCGGTGGCGGCCCGTCGTATATCGTGCATCCGTCGAACCTCGCGCTGGCGCTGATTGCGTTCGGCGCGAGTGCGCGAATCGTAGGACCGGCGGGCGAACGAGTCGTCGCGCTCGAGAAATTCTTCACGCTGCCTTCGGTCGATCCGAAGCGCGAAAATGATTTGCGCGCCGGCGAAATAATCACCGAGGTGATCGTGCCCGCGCCCGCGCCCGGCACCCGCAGTATCTATCTTGAAGTTCGCGAGAAGCAGAGCTTCGACTGGCCGCTCGTGAGCGTCGCGGTAGTGATCGTTCCCGGAGGCAAATCGGTTCGCGACGCGCGGATCGTGATGGGCGCGGTCGCACCGATTCCGTGGCGCGCGCCCGCGGCGGAGAAAGCTATCATCGGCGCTCCTCTGGACGCCGCGCACGCGCGCGCCGCTGCCGACGCCGCGCTGGCCACGGCGCAGCCGATGTCCGACAATGCTTACAAGGTCACGATCGCAAAGGTGATTGTGCGCCGCGCGATTCTGGCCGCGGGCGGCGTCGCGGAGGTTTGATCACGATGGCGACTGCCTTTTCAACTTCATCGACGCATCAATTCTGCGGACTCCTGCGCACCAAGACCGCCTACTATCGCACGCCCGACGGTGCGCGGATGTTCGATCCCGACAGCACCACCGCCTGTTATACCTGCCTGAATACTCAGCGTCCTTATGGACCCGACGGTGAGCCTGCCGATACAGACTCCTGCGGCCCGAGCCGCGGATGCTACGAAGAGGAGCGATAGACATGGGTGCGGCACAATCCGAACAATTGGGACCGGTCGCGACTCGCACAATTTTCGAGAATGACGACGTGCGCGTATGGGAGATGGACTTGCAGCCGGGCGAAGTCTGCGGGCTGCATCATCATACGCTCGACTACGTGCTGTTCATCCTGTCGAGCGCGTCGGTCGGCGCTCTGCGCCGGGGCGAGAATCCGCCGGGCGGCAAGCCGCGCGGCTTTCCATTGCACGCGCGTGCGACTTACTTCGTGCCGGCGGGCGGAGTCGAGAGCGCGCACAATGTCGGCGCGACGCGGTTTCATGAAGCGTTGTTCGAGCTCAAGCGGCCCGCAAAGCGCGGCGCCGAACGCCTGGGCTTTGTCGGGTGCGAGGCGGTTGCGGGGCGCGATCCGGAACCTGGAACAATCACCATTCTCGACAACGGCCGCGTGCGCGTGAGCGAGGTCACGCTCGCTCCCGGCGCGCAGAGCGCGATGCGCAGATACTCGCACGACGCGGTCGCTTACGTCGCCGAAGGCGGCGAGCTGAATCTCGTCGAGCGCGGCGACGACGGCGGCGAGACCGCGCGGCGCACCGCGATGCCGGCGGGAAGCGTCGCGTGGTATCCGCGCGGGGCGGGGCGCAAATTCCATAACGCAGGTGCGGGCCGCTTTCGGCAAGTTCTGCTGGAATTAAAGTAACGCTTTAGTTTCGGAGAAATCGCTTCGGCTCGGTCGATATGCGCGCGCCGTTCAACCCCCGCCCCGGACCGCCAGCGGCCCTGTTCCCGCCGTCCGCCTGTCGATGATTGGCGCTAATTCTCTAACGCGTGATAGGGTCACGCGCATGAAAATTCCGCCCGTTGCCAAGTCTGCTGCGCTAATGGCCGTGGCCGTGTTGCTGGCCCTCGGCAATCCGGTCCGTGCGGCCGAAGTCAAACCCGGCGAGACTATAACCCAATCCAACGCCGCCGAGGTCCAGACTCTAGTGAGCCCCGGCACTTATCAGGCGGTGACCAAAGGGATGGGGATGCATATCGTTGCGCCGGAGCGGATTGACTGGCCGCCACCCTACCGCGTCGCGACCGAGAAGTACTCGCCGCAGGTGCGGTTGTCGGCGGATCATCGCACAGTTATCGGTTACGTGGCGGGACAGCCGTTTCCGCTGCTCGATCCCAACGATCCTGACGTTGCGACCAAGATCATGTGGAACTCGAATTTCAAGCCGATCGCGACCGACGATTTCGATCTGCGCTACTTCGAATGCCAGGTGGTTCGCTTCGCGCCCGGAGCGCCGCAGAACGTGATCAACTTTACCGAAGCCGGCCACGTCGCGGGCTACTACGATATCGGCCGCACCGAGGTCGAGCCGCTGCCCGCGGATCCTGATTTCAAAACCACCGGTATCTGGTGGCGAGTCGCCGCGTACCCAACTATCGCTCCGGCCGAGGATCGCGGCAGCGGAGGGATGCGCTATCGCTACTGGGATGCCGATCGTGGCGACGACGCGTGGGCTTTTCTTGCGGGCAGCAGGCGCGTGCGCCGCGTCAACGAGGCGATTCTTACTTCCTCGCCGGGCCTCTCGACCTGGGACCCTGATCATGCGGGCGGCTTCAACGCCAAGCCACAGGAGTACAACTACAAGTTTCTGGGCGAACGCGAGATGCTTGCGTGCGTGCATGCGCAGAATTCGCCCGCGCATCCGTGCCCGACCGACGGCGGCGCAACCTCGTGCGCCGACGATTGGGAGCTGCGCCACCTGTACGTCGTCGAGGTGACGCCGCGTCCCGAGCGCACCAGCGGTATCCTG
The DNA here is from genome assembly GCA_035531855.1 of Binataceae bacterium (SeqCode). Taxonomy (GTDB): domain Bacteria; phylum Desulfobacterota; class Binatia; order Binatales; family Binataceae; genus JBARDN01. Next base: position 1,435 of record DATKSB010000053.1, on the reverse strand, counting down.
CAATCGAAGACCATCGTCTATGTCGATGGCGAAGCGTGGCTCAACCCGTACATGGACAGCTACGACACCAAGGGCGAGTTGTGGAAGACGCAGATTTATCTCTACACCTATCGCGACCGTCCGGTGCCCGAGGCCAAGGTTGCGATTTATCCCTTCAAGCGCGAGTTCAACGTCGCGGCCTCCAGCGCCGACCTGCAATCCGGGATGGTGACAACCTGCTATCTGCCCGGCCCCGACACGCCCGAGCGCGAATGCTGGTACATCAACATGGGCGCGGTCGACAAGGAGTTCCTCAGCACCGGAGCAATGGCGAAAGCCGGCCACTGACACTCGCGCGGGGGCGCGCGTCAGTCGCGTTTGTAGGTGGTAGCGCCGGTGAGGCCCGCGATCACGAACGCGATGGCCAGTTCTTCGGCGGCGCGGCGCGAGGCGCGGCCGGCGCCGACTGAGCGTCCGATCGAATCCGACAGGCTCAAAACCATCGTGGTCAGGATTTCGGCGTCGGCGCGCGAGGGCTTGAGCGCGGTTCGGATGTGCCCGGTCCATAGCTCGAAAAACGGGCCCAGGCGCGCGCGCACGCTCCTTCGCAGCCGCCGCCCGCTCAGCCGATTTTGCAGGATCGCGATAAGCGCGCCGCGTTCGACGACTACATCGAGGTAGCTCGATATCGACGCGCGCACCCGCTCCTCGAACGGCGCTTCCGCGTCCATCGCGTCGCCGACCTTGCGGTACATCGAGGCGATTTCCTGATCGAACAGCGCAAGCGCGACTTCCTCCGCGTTCTCGAAGTAGGCATAGCCAAGTCCCTTGCTGACGCCCGCGTGCGCGGCGAGCGATTCCATCGTCAGTGCCTCGAAGCCTTCCTTCACGATGATCCGCGCCGCCGCCTGCAGCAGATGCGCCCGGCGCGCGGCGGCAGGCATCCGGGCGGACAGCTTGAGTGCCGCTGACTTGCCGGCGGCTTTTTCGACATCGGTCACATGAGGCATCGCAAGAACCTTCCTGGTGCCAGATTGCCCATAGTCTCTCAGTTGACGCCAGTTGACGGTAGCGTCAATTCAAACTAGATTCACCCAAGCGCACACTCCGGACGCATACATCCGGAAGGACGTGCACATTATTATAGTCAAGGGAGCCTGCAATGCCCTACGCCCAAGGACGCACTTTCTACGACGCCGACAGCCATCTGATGGAGCTCAGCGAATGGCTCCCGAAGTACGCGGACCCCGGCGTGCGGGACAGGATTCGTCCGCTCTATTTGGGCGGGGCGGGCGCCAAGGCCGCGGAACTGATCGCGCAGGCCAAGGCGCGCGCCGCCGATCCGCGCGCGACCGTCAAGCTCGAAGAAAATGTGATGACGCCCAAAGGATGGCTCGCACTGGGCGCGTTCGATGCGGCCGAGCGCAGCCGCGCGCTCGATCTGATCGGCGTGGAC
>DATKSB010000052.1:0-12698 GCA_035531855.1 Binataceae bacterium (SeqCode) | reverse complement strand
TGAGTCGTGCACACTGCACGTTGTACATGACCCTCAATCGGCGAGCGCTTCGATAACGAAGTCATTCTCCGCCGCGATCTTGCGCAGCAATTCTTCGGGCGCCGGCTTGGCGAAGGTCGGCTTGCGATAACGTTTGAAGGTTGTGCCGGGGAATCGCTCGGCAAGACGCTCTTCGATTCGCGCAATTAGCATGTCGCCGCGCGGCTTGGCGATATCGAGCAGGGCGATCGTTCCGCCGATCCGCGCCGGTCGTGCCGCGAGCGAGCGCCTGATGGGCACCCGTTCGTCAGTTGGATCAACTATTCGACTCATGCGACCTCCTCTATTTTGCGGCTGACGCTAATCGATCCCATCTTGCCGCTGAACCATCCGCCGAAGACCGCCGAGAATTTTCCCGCCTCGCCGCCGGCGACGATGATGTTGATATTTTCAGGACTGTGAAATTTGGGAATTCGCTGCTCGAGTTGCTCGGCGGTCGGATTCTTAAGGCCGAAGCGCGCCAGCGCCATCCCCTCGCCGCTTTCCGAATCGGGCAGCAGCTCGCGGATCGGCCGCGCCGTGACTTCCTGGATTCGCCGGCGCACATCGGCCTTGCTCCATCCGTCGCGCGCGAGCGTGTCGGCATGCTCGGGCGAAACCACCAGCAGCACGTCGCCCGAATGATGGAGCTTCGGATGCCAGCACGCTTCGAGCCCCATCCCGAGGCTTCCCGCGAGCGCATGGGCCGTGCGCGAAAGCTGATCGACGATCAGCCGCGGCCCCGGTTCGAGGCCGAAGATCGTGACGACGCTGTCGCCGCGCTCAAATCCGCGTTCGACATGCATCGGCTCCCACGGGCTGCGCTCCTCCCATTCCGGATAGCAGGTCGTGTACTTGCCTGGACCGCCCAGCGCCGAGCGCTCGATTTCGCCGGGGCGCGCGCCGCCGACGTTGCGCAACACCAGCTTGACCGCGCGGCCGATCGTCGCGTTGGCGCGATTACCGGAACCCATCGCCGCGATCTTCATATTCATCCCGAGGCGATGGCGGATCGGCCCGTTGACGACAATCACAGGCGTCGCGCCGGCCGTGGTCGCCAGCACCCCGTGGATATTGAATTCATCGGTGCAAATCGCTTCGAGCACTGCGAGCACGACCGGGATGTACTCGGGCCTGCATCCCGCCATCACCGCGTTGGCGGCGACCTTTTCGATCGTGAGCGGCGCCATATTCGGCGGGACCGTTGCGATCACTTCCTGCGGATCGCGGCGCGTTCCGGCGAGCATCCGGATTACGCGTTCGGGCGTCGGCGGTATCACGGGCAACCCGTCGGTCAGGCCGCGCTCGAACATGAACTCGAATTCGTCCTCGGCCGCGCCGATCTCGATCTGGCGCGCGCGCAGCCGCGACCCTGACGCCTCGGCTGCGAGCCGCTCGGCGATTCCCGGCTCGACCGATTTCGAGCCGCATCCGGGACGCGACTCGGGGAACGCCTCCCATTCGGTTCGCGGTTCCGGAAGGCCAGTCGTCCGCGCGAGTTCCGCATAGATGCGTTGCCAGTCCGATTTTCCGAAGCCCTCGAAACGGCTGAGCTCGGCGCCGTCGGCGCCGGTCATCACGATCGTCGGGACGATCTCGACGTCATGGGAGTAGGAGACGCCAAGCGCGGAATCATCGAGCATCGGGACGCTGAGTCCGTGGCGCTCGATCATAAGCGCGTTGCCCGGTGCGTCCTGCCCAACCGCGACCACGTCGGCGCGCGTGCCGAACGCCCGATACGCCCGCTCGATTAGCGGCATCGTAAGTCCGCACGTCGGACAGTCTTCCTTGACGAAGCAGACGAGCGCGGGGCGATCGCCGAGGAGCATATGACTCTTGCCGGCCTGATCGGTCAGCGAGAACTGCGGAACTGCCTCGGGCATCGGACGCCTCCGCCTGGTTCGGCCGCGATGAATTTTCGCGATCGGCGCGGCGCGCGGCCGCCTACTTGCCGACCACGAACGCGCAACTGGTCGTACCGCTGCCGCCGATATTCAGCATCCCGAAGCGGTTTGCGCCCTCGACCTGGTAATCGCCCGCGGTCCCCGTCACCTGCTTGTAAACGTCGAGCATCTGGCGCACGCCGGTAGCGCCCACCGGATGGCCCGCGCCGATCAGGCCGCCGCTGGGATTCATCGGGATTCGGCTGCCCATCTCGATCCAGCCCTCTTCGATCGCTTTCCAAGATTCGCCCGGCTTGGTGATTCCGAAATGGTCGATCGCCATGTACTCGGAGGTCGTGAAGCAGTCGTGCGTTTCGATTCCGGAGAGCTGTTCGACGCCGGCGATTCCGGCGCGCTTGAACGAATCGACGATCGCCTGGCGCGTATGCGGCAGCACATAGGGATTGTCGCGGCTTTCGGCGACCTTCCGATCGAACTCGATCGGCGCCGTATGATGGCCCCATCCGAGAATTCGCGGAATACCGGAAAGCTGCATCCCGCGGCGTTTGGCATACTCGGCGGCGAACTTTTCCGACGCGAGGAAGATTACCGCCGTGCCGTCGGTCACCTGCGAGCAATCGCTCACCTTGATTCGGCCGGCGATCACCTGGTTGAACTTGCCGGTCTGCTGAGCGTTGCCCTCGCTCATGAACCAGGTGCGCGTCTGCGCGTTGGGATTGCGCTTGGCGTTCGAGTAGTTGACCGCGGAAATATGCGCCAGATACTCATCCTTGAGTCCGAAGCGCTTGTCGTATTCGTCGCCCAACCGCCCGAAGAGCGCGGGGAACGGATACGCGACGCCCTTGCACTCGCGCTCGTACCATCCCGCGGTGCCCAGGAAATCGCCGCCGGTCGCGGAATCGACCGTCTTCATCTGTTCGAGTCCGACCACCGCCGCGGTGTCGTAGCGGCCCGCTTCGATATCCGCCGATGCGGCCAGGATCGCAATCGATCCTGACGCGCAGGCCGCCTCATGGCGCGAGGTCGGAAGCCCCGAGAACACCGGGTCGACTTCGAGAAAGAATGCGTTGAGCTGGCCCTGCTTGGCGTAGAGCTCGGCGGCGAAGTTGCCGACATGCGCGGTCTCGATCTCCCTGGGCTCGATCTTCGCCTGCTCCATCGCCGCGATCGCGGCCTCGCGCATCACTGCGACGAAGTGCTTGCCCTCTTTGGTCCAGTTGCGCGCGAAGTCACTCTGCGCTCCACCCAGAATATAGACTGGCGATACCATCGTTGGTTCTCCCGTATGAACGATCAGGCGAAAAACGTGCGGCCGTAATCCAGCACGCATCCTGAGAAAAGTTTATGACCTTTGCGAGCCGCGCTTTCAACCGCCGGCGGAACCGCGAGTCCGGCGCGCTCGCACAGTTCGACCGCGCGCCGCGCGCCCATCAGATCGACTATCGCGCCGGGCGGCGCCCAGTTGAAGCCGAAGCTCATGATTGTGTCGACGTCGCTTGTGCTCTCGGCGACCTCGCCGACGCGGTTCAGCGCGTAGCTCACGTAGCCCATCACGACGCGGCGCGCCAGCTCCGCCTCGGGCCCCTCGGCCGACGCCAGCTCGGCCATCGCGCCGCCGTAGCGCCCCATCCGGTTATGCTCGCGCATCCGCTCGACGAAACCGATCGGCTCGGGCGCCGCGTATGGCTCGTAGCCGCCGGTGGCCGGATTCAGCACTTCGACGCTCTTGCCCTCGCGCCGATAGAATCCGCCCATGGCCGGCGTCTTGTCACCCAGCGAGCCTGCCGTCACCCCGCGTTCGATATAGGCGGGCAGAGTGAAACACTGATAGGCCTCGTCGCGGCAGTTGGCGCGCACGTTATCGACGATCGCCTTGTGCACGTCCCATCCCACCAGGTCGATCGTCGCGAGCGGCGCCATCGCGCGTCCGGTCTGCGGTCCGACGACGTAGTCCAGAAACGCGACGCCGTAATGCTCAGCCAGTTGCGCGACTTCGTTCATCACCTTGAATCCAACCCGGTTGCCCACGAAGGCCGGCCGATCGCGCGTGACGATCACCTTGCGATTCAGTTGTCCGCGCAGCATCGCGACCGCTGCGCTCAGCACCTCGGGCGCCGTGTCGGGATTCGGAATCACTTCGGTGCCGACGATTATGTGCGGCGGATTGTACAGATGGATTCCGAGAAAGTGGCGGCGGAACGAATCGCTGCGCCCGCGCGCCATCTCCGCGATCGAAAGGCCCGAGGAATTAGTTGCGACCAGCGAGTCATCGGCGCGGCATCGATCGACCCGCGCGAAGAATTCGCGCTTGAGCCCAATCTCCTCGGCCAGCGCCTCGAAGATTACCGAGGCGCGCGCACACTCGCGCTCGAGGTCCGCGCCGTACGTCCCCGCCCGCACGAATTCGCCCAGCGCGTCTGCGCGCGCCGCCCGCTTGGCCGCTTCGAGGCCAGCCTCGGCCTTGTCGCGCTCGCGCGCGAGCATCACCACGTTGTATCCCGCGCCGGCAAAGACGGCCGCCGCGCCAGCGCCCATCGTGCCGTTGGCTCCCAGAATCACGACGCTTTTGCTAAGCGGTTTCAACACGCAGTCCCGCTGGCGCCGGAATGAGTTTGCGGACCTAAGCCGCGGCCGGCAGCGCTGAAGCCTGAGGCTATCGCATCGCCACCCCGAAACGCCAATCCCAACCCCGCGCGCCAGCCTGCGTTCGGCGTTACGGCTCATACCATTGGCGGCCGTCGGCGCGGATAAGCTCGTCGGCGGCGGCCGGTCCCCAGGTGCCAGCCGCGTAAGTTTCGAGCGGAATGTCCTGCAAGGTCTCCCATTGATCAAGGATTCCCTGCACGAACTCCCACGATTTCCGGATAAACGCGTCGTCCAGAAAGAGCGTCTGATCACCCGCCATCACGTCGTGCAGCAGCCGTTCATAGGCGTCGGGCGAGGGTCCGTTGAACTGGCTCGCATAGTGCAGGTCCATCCGCACCGGCTGAATAGTCAGATCGAGATCGGGACGCTTAGCCAGTACGTCGAGCGAAAAACCCTCGTCAGGCTGGATTCGGATAGTCATTACGTCCGGCGGCAGCGCGGCTCCGCGATTGAACAGGATTTCGGGGACGGGCTTGAACTGGATAAAGATCGAGCTCGAGCGCCGCGGCATGCATCGCCCCGTACGCAGATAGAAGGGGACCCCCGCCCATCGCCAGTTGTCGATCAGCGCCTTAAGCGCGACAAAGGTTTCGGTATGCGAGCCGGCGCGCACACCGTGCTCCTCGCGATAGCCCAGAAGGGCTTGTCCATCCCTGGTTCCCGGACCGTACTGCGCCCGCACCACTGATCGGCGCACCGCCCCGGGCGACATTGGCCTGAGCGTCCGCAGCACGTTGACCTTGGCGTCGTTCACGCCCTCGGCGGAGAGCGCGGTCGGCGGCTCCATCGCGGTCAGCGACATCAACTGGAGAATATGGTTTTGCACGATGTCGCGCAGCGCGCCGGCGGAATCGTAGTAGCCCGCGCGCGTTCCCACGCCTTCCTCTTCAGCCACGGTTATCTGCACGTGATCGATCCGGCGGTTGCTCCAGAAATCCTCGAAGATGCTGTTGGCGAAGCGCAGCACCATCAGGTTCTGCACCGTCTCCTTGCCGAGATAATGATCGATTCGGAAGACCTGCGATTCGTCCAGATGCTCGAGCAGGACGCGGTTTATTTCGAGCGCGCTTGGAAGATCGTGACCGATCGGTTTCTCGACCACCACGCGGCTGAAGTGCGGCGCGTCGGGCTTTGCGATAAGCCCGGCGTCGGCAAGGCGCGCGACCGAGTCGCCGACCGCCTCGGGCGGTATCGACAGATAAAACACGCGGTTCGGTGGCAGTGCGCGCGCGTTTTCGATTTGCTCCAGGCGTTCGCGAAGCTGCTTCATCCCGTCGGGCGCGGCGAGCGCGCCCAGGTAGTCGAGCGAGTCGGAAAATTTCGTCCAGCACTCATCCTCGACCTTCAGCCGCGAATACTTCCGCACCGCTTCGAGCGAGGATTTGCGGAACTCGTCCTGCGACATCGGGGTGCGCGCGAAGCCCAGGATCGCGCTGTTCGGCGGCATCATTCCCCCGCCGCAATGCACCAGGTTGTACAGCGCGGGCAAGAGCTTGCGCCGCGCGAGATCGCCCGAGGCGCCGAAAATCACAATCGTCGAAGGCGGCGTCGGACGCGTGCGTTGGACGGTCAGGATCTCATCCATGAAAAAGACTCTACCGCGGCCCGCGCCGCGAGGCGCTAGCTGGATTGGCCGCATTGTGCTTGATAATCAATATATACCTGCCACGCATGAAGCCGTTATTCAATTATCTTCCGTCCTCCGCCGAGCCGGCGCGAAATTCGTGAGCGCCGCGATGAACGGAGACTCGGCCGTCGCGGAAACCTCCGCGGCTTCGCGCCTTTCCGAATGGCTGCCGGTCCTGCTGTGGGGCGCGGTGATGTTCACGCTTTCGACTTCGGCGTTTTCGGCGGCGAACACCTCTCGCGTCATTGATCCGATACTGGTTTGGCTGGTCCCCGGAATCTCGCCGACCTCGCTCGGCGTTGCGCATGCGCTGATTCGCAAGTGCGCGCATTTCACCGAATATGGAGTGCTGTACTGGCTGCTGGCGCACGGCCCGTTGGCCGGCCGTCCGTACCTGGCGCTCGCAATATGCGTTGGGTGGGCGTTTCTGGACGAAGGGCATCAGATTTTCGTGCCCGGACGCACGCCCTCGCTCTTCGACGTCGCGCTGGATTCGACGGGCGCGGCGTTCAGCGGATGCCTGACCGCGGCGGTGAAGGAACTGCGCTGATTTAGGCTCGTGATGTTAGGCGGGTTCGGGTGTCGACGAGATTCGATCCATTCGGCCATAAAACGCGCGCAGGGCTTTGAGCTCTGGCGGAATTCGGTTGGTTCCGGTGAAAGTGAAATAGCCAAGCTGACCGTATAACGCGAAATCGGCCAGGCCGATGCGTCCGAACAAGAACGGGCGCTCGGCGAGCGCTTCCTCAAACGGCGCGAGCGCCGCGGTCGCGAGGGCCAACTCGGCCCGGTGTCCGGCGATCACCCGATCGACGAAGCCCGCGCCGTACTTCCGCTCGCGAATAAGACGCCAAAGTTCGGCGCGATCGTTGCCGCGCTCGCGCCAATACGCGAGTTCGTCAGGAATCGCGGCGCGGAACAGCGCGTCCTCGAGCTGATTATCGATGAAACCGGCGAGCACGCGATGCATCCCGCGCCATCCCGAGGGCAGAATCGTCGGTTCGGGCTGTAGCGCTTCGAGCCGCGCGGCGATTCGAGCGGAATCGACGATCGTCTCGCCGCCGTCGAGCGTGAGGGCAGGTACCGTCAACTGGCCTGATGCGGCGAGCAACTCTTTGCGTTCGAGATAATCGACCTCGACGATTTCGTACTCGATTCCCTTGAAGTCCAGGATCTTGCGCACTTTGGCGCAGTAGGGACTGCTCCCGAACTGGTAGAGCCTTGCCGTCATAGTGATCCCCTCGGTGCGTCGCGCCGAATCGAGCGGCTAGACTAACACGCGCGGGTCAGCTTGCGCAGATGCGGAGGATCGCGTCGAGGTCTACCTCCGCGAAGGAAAGCTGCACGAAGTCCGCTAACTCGAGAGCGGCGGAAGCGCGAGTGTGGGCGAGCGCGAGGACGAACATTCCGGCGCGATGAGCGGCTTCGATTCCCGGACCCGAGTCCTCGACCACCAGGCATTGCGACGGTTCAACCGGATCACGCTGGCGCAACAGGAATCCGATTCGCCCGAGCGCCGCGGTGAACAGATCGGGCGCGGGTTTGGCGCGCTCCGCGTCCTCGGCGCCAAGCACGTCCAGAAACGCGTCGCGCAGATGCGCGCGGCGCAGGCGATGCTCGGCGTCGCGGCGTGACGCTCCGGTCGCGAGCATCAGCGGGAACCGCTCGGCGCATTTGCGCACGAACTCGGCGGCGCCCGGATACAGGCGATCGCCGTCGAACAAGGTGCCTTCGAGGTCAAAAATTATTGCGCGGATCATCTTGGAGTTTCGCGTTCGCTGCGCGCCATGATCGGTACGATCGCGCGCTGCGCAGCCGGCGCGGAAACCTCGGCGCTGCCCGACTCGATCGTCATATCGAGCTCGCTGCGGACGCCAAAGCGGCCCGGCAGATAGATTCCCGGCTCGACCGAGAAGCAGGTGCGATCGAGCAGGCGGCGGTCGTCGTCGGTTTCGAGCGAATCCAGATTCGCACCCATCCCGTGAACTTCGCGGCCGATCGAGTGGCCGGTGCGATGCACGAATTCGGCGCCGAATCCTGCGTGCTCGATCACCCCGCGCGCCGCGCGATCCGCCTCGCGCCCGCTCAGCGGAATTTCGGCGGCGACGCGCGACTTCACGAGATCGACGGCGGCGTCGCGGGCGGCGCGGACGATCGCGAAGATCTCCGCGTGATAGTCAGGGACCGTTTCGCCGACAAAACCGGTCCACGTGATATCCGCGTAAACCGCGTCCGCTCCCGGCTCTCTGGCCCACAGGTCGAGCAGCACGAAATCTCCACTAACGATTGGAGCGGAATTTTGCTCCGCGGTGCCGAAATGAGGATCGGCGCTATGCGCATTGACGGCGACGATCGGCGGCTCGCGCGTGATTAGTCCCGCGCGCTGGATTCGCTCGAGCATGAATTGCTGGATCGAGTACTCGGTCGCGGACGCGCCCGCTGCGCCGCGCCGCGCAATCTCGGCGAAAGTTTGATCGACGACCACGCCGAGCGCGGCTCCGGCCCGGCGATGCCCCCCCATCTGCGCGGCGCTCAGCGTCGCTTCGAATTGCTGAATCAGATCGGCGGCCGAAACTATTTCGACCCCGAGCGAGCGGACCAGCTCGACGGTGCCCGCGTCAACGCGCGACACGTACGGAATCGCGCCGCGCGGCGAATAATTCATCGCGACGCGCCGCGCGCCCGCGAGAATCGTGCTCAGTCCCGCGAGCATCCCCGCGCTCGATTGATAGACGATCCGCTCGATCCCGAGCGAGTCGAGGCGACGGGATTCCACCGCCGAGACGAGCGCGCGCGCCTCGCCCCGCGCCGGCACGTAGCAGAACCATCGCCGGGTCGTGATGCCGCGTTCGGAGAGTCCAAGCACGCGGTAGGCGATCGGATCGCTCACGCGAAAATCGTAGAAGAGCCAGCCGTCGAGTCCCGCGGCTACAAGCGCGCGGGAAATTTCCGCGAGCCGCTGCGTCATGATGCGCCGCCGGCCGGCGCGAAACGCGCGCCCCACAAATTCACGCGTTCCGGATCGATTCGCACGATAGGGTTGCGCTCCGGCGCAAGCGTCATCGCGCGGTACTGGATGTATTTGTCGCGCAGGTTGCGCAGCGCGAGCATGTACTCCTCTCCGTCGGCGACGATCGCGGCTCGTCCGCGGATCATCACGAATGCGAGCTGGCTCCAGTCTTCTTCATAATGATCGACGATGATCGCGACGGAGGGATTCGCGGCGATATTGCGCATCCGCTTGATCGCGCCGCCGGGTCCGCGGCGCTTGGGCTTCTCGTCGATCACGAAATAAAAATGCGCGCCGTCGAACCAGTAACATAGCGGCACCGCGTGCGGCGCCGCGGCGGCATCGGCGGTGGCCAGATGCGCGACTCGCGCGGCGCAAAGAAAATCATGCACGCGCGGTTCCTCGAGCGCGGCGATCGGCGGCTCCCTCATCGTTCAGGCTCCGTTTGATTTTCCGCAAGGCGTTTCAGCGCGGCGCGTGCGGCTCGCGAGAGTCCGGGATCTAGCTCGCGGGAGGCGGCGCGTTCGAGCACCTCGAGCACTTGCGGCGACGCGTCGTTGATAAGCCCGAGCGCGGCGGCAGCGGCGCGGCGCACACCGGGATTCGGATCGGACTCGAGGATTCGCGCCGCGATCGCGGACGCCTCCTGCCGATAGGCGGGCAGGCGCGCGAGAATCGCAAGGCTCGCCAGGCGGACGTGGGTGTCGTCAGCGGCACTGGCAAGGGTCGCGGCGTGAAGAACCTCGGCGCCTGCGGGTGCGAGATCGCGCAGGCAATAGAGCGCCATTTTGCGCGCGTCCGCAGCGCCGCCGTGCGCGAGCGTCAGCAACCCGGTGCGAACCTCAGCTGGATATTCGCCGCCGAGCCGCATGATCAGATCGTGCGCGGCCCAGCGCACGTCGCCGTCGGCGTCGCCGAGCGCATGGTAGAGCGCGTCGGCGGCGCGCAGATCGAATGCGTCACCGCCGACCAGCCCCAGGGCATAGGCGGCTCCAAATTGTGCGCGCGGAGTCACGCTCGCGAGTAGCGCGTGAAGCGCCGATACGATTGCGGGATTATGCGGCGCGGCGATCGCGGCGGCCTCGGCAGCGTGGCGGCCGACCGCTTTGCTTTGCGCGCCGAGGCATCGCATGAGCGCTCCGACGGCGGCCTCGCTCAGGCGGGTATCGGGATTGCGCGCGACGAGCGCGATTGCGGCAAGCTGCGCGTCGGGCTCGGCGGCCTCGAGCGCGGCGGCGATTTCGTCCGCCCCGGTTACGACACTCACGCCGCCTCCGCGATGAGCCGGATGAGATTTTCCAGATCGCCGAGACCCAGGATAAAATTGCGCCCGTCGCCGTGGGTCCGCATCACCGCGCGCGTGACCGACGGGAGATCCAGTGTGGTGCCGGCGATTTCGCTTTCGAGTTCGGCGACACCCGGCGAGTTCGCGATAAAATCGCCGGTCAGCATCAGCCGTTCGATCGTGAAATTATCCGCGACCGCGAGCCGCGCCTCGACCGCACCGAGCTGCGCCGCGATCCGATTGCTGCGATTGAAGGATTGCGGATCGACACCGAGGCGCAGCCATGGCGCTACGGCAAGTTCCTGGGCGCGGCGCTCGGCTTGCGCGCGTTCTTCAGGCGCAAGCGCGCGCTCGCGGATTTCGCCCGCAAGATCGCCGTAGCCGCCGACGATCGCGCGCACGATTTCCGCAAATCTGATATCGCGCCCGAGGACGCGCGCGAGCGTCGTCGCGTTCTCAGGACCGTACATCGGGCAGTTCACGCCGCCTTCCGGATCGAGCCGATCGAGATCGTGCACCAGTTCTTCCATCCCGCGATTGACCGCGATTGTCGCCTCGAACAGCATCGCGCCGTTGGCTGCGACCTCGAACGAGCAGGCCGCAAGCTCGCGGTGATCAAAGGTTATCGCGTCGCGTCCGGGGTAGAAACAATCCACGCCGAGCGCGCGGAACGCGGCCAGCAGCCCGCGCACGTATCGATTCATCACCTGGTCGGGTTTGAGCGCGGCATCGCGCTCGGGCAGTATCGCGCCGATATGCGGCAGAACTAGAGCGAGAGAGATCCATCCGTCGCCCGCGCCGATCGCGCGGCCTCCAGTGAGCCGCCGCGTCGCGCCGACGCCCTCACGCTCCGCCTCGCCTGCATATAGATGATAGCGCCCGAGTGAGACGGTCCGTCCCGGCGACGCATAGACGATCAGGGTGGGTGCAGTCCGGCGTTCGAGCAGATGAAGTTCCAGCCCCGCCAGTTCGACCGGCGCAATCGACGGCAGGATGATCGCATCGAGGACGGCCACGCGATGATCGTAGGCTTGCGGGGCCAGACAATCCACAGATTAAGGATTGCGAACAAAATTGCGGCCGTCGCGGCCGAAGCGGCGCCGACCGCCTAATCTGTGAAATCCGTGTAATCTGTGGATTGTTTGATCAGTGTTCTTCGCCGAACAGGAAGATGGAGAACGCGATGAGGGCGAAGGTCGTATTGGGAAGCCATGCCGCGATCCACGCCGGCATCAGGCCCGAGCGCCCGAGCGACGACGTGATTCCAAAGGCGAGCCAATAGCCGAAGCCGATCGCGATCGCCAGGCCGAAGCTGCGCCCGAGGCTTAAGTTGCGCGGTAGAGGGTCGAGCGAGAGCGCCATCCCGAGCGCGACCATGATCAGGCACGAGATCGGCATCGCGTATTTCAAATCGCGATCGACGATATAGCCGCCCGGATCGAGCCCCTTCTGCCGCAGGCTCGCAATATAGTCGTTGAGTTCCCACAGGCTGAATTCCTCCGGATCAAGCCGCAGGATCTCGAAGTCGGCGGGCTTGAGCCCCACCCGCAGCTGGTCGGCGTCGGACGAGGTGACGGCTCCATTCTCCCCGACCGAGTAGGTGCTGATTCCCGCCGGGTCCCATCGATTGTTTTTCCACACGGCGCTCTGCGCGTGGACGATACTGCTGACCTCGAAGTTCTTGTTGACGTGATAAACCGTGACGCCGCTGAGCATTCGTTTCTTCTTGTCGTAAGCGTCGGCGGAGGCGAAGCCGTTGCCCAAACGCACCCAGATGCGCCGGTCGGCGAACACGCCTTCGAGCTGCCGCTTCTTGAGCTCGACATGGTAGAGGTAGGTCGCTTCGCGGGTCGCGGCGGGAACCAGAGTCTCGCTCAGAGCGAAGTTGAAGACCGAGATCAGGACCGCGACGAACAGCACCGGTATTGCCATCTCGAGGCGGCTGATGCCGAGTTGCTGGCAGGCCAGCACCTCACCCGAGCGGTTCAGAATCGCGAAGCCGAGCAGCACCCCGGCAAGGCATGCGACCGGCGTGATCTGCGAAATGATCAGCGGAATCTTGAGCGCGAAATATTCCAGCCCGATAAGTCCGAGACCGCCGTATTTGATCAGATCGTTGACCCGGTCGAACATGTCGCCGAGCAGGTAGGCCGCGGTGAACGCCGCGACGCAGACCATGAATGGACCGAAAAACTGGCCCGCCAGGAA
>DATKSB010000051.1:0-3566 GCA_035531855.1 Binataceae bacterium (SeqCode) | reverse complement strand
TTGTGCTTTGCGACTTATAACCGTCGCCGTATCCGGGCAAGCTCAGATAGCCCAGCATGTGGTCGAACGATCGGTTTTCCATCATCAGGACAACAATCGTATCGATAAGTCCAAGATCCGTGGCCATCGCAACTACCTCCGAGGCGCAAGATGCGACCGATGGTAGATGCGCGGGCGACTCGTCGCAATTAGGTCACCGTTCTGACTCGATGCTCGACGACACCTCGATTCGGCCGTGGTCGATCGTCCACTGCTCGCGAGTTGTGCGCGCCGCCAGCGGATCGTCGTGCGTGACGATCACCAGCGCGCCCGGATACGCCGCGAGCGCTTCCTCGAGCCGCTCGATCGCAGGCATGTCGAGATGATTGGTCGGCTCATCGAGCACGCACGCCCAGACTTGCCGGCCGAGCCCATACGCGAGCGCGAGTTTGCGCACCTCTCCGGGCGACGGCGACTGCGAGCGGAGAATCCGCTCGGGATCGACTCCGAGCGCCGCCGCGAGCGTAAGCACGCGCGCGCGATCGCCGGCGCTGAGCGCGCGAACCGCCGCCTGCATCGCGATTCCGTCGGCGTCGGTGAGTTCCTGCGGCAGGAACATCACGCGCTCCGGCGGCAGATGCGCCGCGCGCAGCATCGCGCCAAGCAACGTGGTCTTTCCCCCGCCGTTGGGTCCGGCCACGCGGATTTTGCTCTCGCGTCCGACCACCAGGTGAACCTGTTCGAGCACGCGCTTCGAGCCGGCCAGAATTTCTCTCTGGTCGAGTGCGAAGACGCGGCTCGTCGGCGCGGGAACGTAATCGACAAACAACGCGCGCCCCTTGTCCTTGCGAAACTTGAACTCTCCCAAGCGCTCCTCGACGCGATCGACGCCGCGGCGCAAATTCCCGACATCGCGCGACAGGCGCGCCGACGCCATTTCGGATTTCCCCTTCGCCATCATGCTGGTCGCGTCATGGTCGCGCGGCCCGCGCATCCTCTTGCCCGCGCCCGCGCTCCAGTCGGCCGCGGCGGACTGCGAGATTCGGCGCTTGTCGGCAAGGCGGCGCTTGAGCTTGTCGCGCTCATTCTTGAGCCGCTCGAACGACGCGTGATACTCGCGCTGCTCGGCCTCCCACGCGCGCTTGGCGGCGCCGTATGCTCCGCGCCAGATTCGCGCCGCGCCGTCGTGAACATGCACGGTGTATGTCGTCAGCCGCTCGAGCATCACCCGGTCGTGCGAAACGACGATTCCGATTCCGCGAAAGCGGCTAAGCGCCTCGAGCAGCAGCCCGCGCGCGTCGGCGTCGAGATGATCGGTCGGCTCATCGAGAATCAGCACCGCCGGGTTGTCCGCCAGCGCCGCGCCGACCTGCCAGCGTTTGCGTTCGCCCGGCGACAGCGTAGGCCACCTTTCGAGCGCGGCGGGCTCAAGCGCGAGTTCGCCGTGCAGCCGCCGCGCCGCTCCGTCCTCGGCGAGAGCGAACCCGGCAATCGCGGGCGAGATCGCCAGTGCGGTCTGCGCGCACGTTCGCATCGATTTCGATACCGACGGCGGATCGATTCGCACGTGGCCGCTCGCGGGTTCCAGCTCGCCGGAGATCAACCGGACAAGGGTGCTCTTGCCGGCGCCATTGGGGCCGACCACGCCGGTCCATCCGGGCGCGAGCTGAATACTCACCTCGCGAAGGATCGGAATCGAATCGGAATACGAAAAAGAAACTTCAGCCAAACGCACGAACATCGTAACTGCTCCATTGTTTTACGCGCGCGCGCAAAGACCGCGCCGCTCGCGTAAGGGTTGTCGTTCGGACGACAATGGAATTCAGTTACTTCCGCACACCTTTGGCCTCTCGTGGTGAGATGATCAGAAATCTAACGCCAGCCCTCGCGCGACGCAATCGGTTTGCCATTGCCGCGGATCACCGGAAGCGTGGTTTCAATGCGACGCGCGCGCCGAGATTCATGATGAACACGATCACGATGAGCAGCAGCGCTCCTCCCCACGCCTGTTCGTGCCACGACTTGTAAGGAGAGATGGCGTAAGTAAAGACCTGCAACGATAGTTCGGCCATCGGATTATTCGGGTTGAGTTCCCAGAACTGGCTGCCGAAGGCGGTGAAAAGCAGAGGCGCGGTTTCGCCCGTGACCCTCGCGATAGCCAGTACGATTCCCGTGATAATTCCGGACCGGGCGGACGGAAGTATTACATGGATGATCGCATGATGCCGCGAAACGCCGAGTGCGAGTGCCGCCTCGTAAAGTTCGTGCGAGACGCCTTTGATCGCAGATTCGGTGGTGGTGATGATCACCGGCAGCATCAGGATCGCGAAAGCAAAAGCGGCGGAGAAAGCCGAAAAGTGCTTGAGCGGCGCAACCAGGATCGTGTAGGCGAACAGTCCAATCGCGATACTTGGAATCCCGGAAAGAACGTCCGAAAGAAAGCGCACCGTCGCCGCGAATATCCCGCGTCCAAAATAGGTCAGATAGAGACCGGTCAGCGTGCCGATCGGAATAGCCATCATCGCCGCGAGCCCTACGATAATCGCGCTGCCCACGAGTCCGTTACCTACTCCGCCTCCCGGTACTCCGACCGGGTGAGGCAATTGGGTCAGGAACGGAAGTGAGATTGCGCCGATACCTTCACGGATGACGTAACCGAGGATCAGCAGCAAAATGATCGCCACGCCGCCCGCGCAGAAAGCGGACGCAAAAATACCCAACGCGCTGCGCGGATGACGTAACGTGACTGGCGTGCGCACCTAACCCTCCATCGGCCGGAAGACCGTCCAGAGCAAAACACGCGCAAGCGCATTGATAACTACACTGATGATAAAAAGGAGCAGGCCGAGCTCGATTAGTGCGCTCAGATAGACCTGGGTAGTCGCTTCGGTAAACTCATTGGCGATAACGCTCGAGATACTGTATCCGGGCGCGAATAGAGAAGCCGCGATTGCAGGCCGGTTGCCTATGACCATCGTGGTCGCGATAGTCTCTCCAAGCGCGCGGCCGAGCGCCAGAATACATGCGCCGAACACGCCCGCGCGCGAACCCGGCAGCACCACCATCTTGAAACTCTGCCAGCGAGTCGCCCCGAGCGCCCAAATCGCCTCGCGCTGCGTTTGCGGAATGGCGGCCATCACGTCGCGGGATATAGCAGTGACGGTAGGCACGATCATAATCGCCAGAAGAACCCCGGCGGTGAGCATTCCGACGCCATAAATGGTTCCCGAAAAGATCGGCAGAAAGCCCAGGTAATGCTGCAAGAACGGATCGACGTAATCGCGCATGACTGGCGCGAGAATAAACAATCCCCACAAGCCATAGACCACGCTCGGAACCGCGGCGAGCAGCTCGATCACAAAGCTGAGCGGACCCGACATCCCCTGCGGACAGAACTCGGCCAGAAACGCGCCCGCCAATACGCCAATCACGCCCGCCAACGCAATGGCTATTGCGGAACTGACGATAGTTCCATAGATGAAGGGCAGCGCGCCGAACTGGTTAGTTACAGGATTCCATTCGCTGGTCCACAGGAACGACAAGCCAAAGGTGGAAATCGACAGGCGCGAACTCCACAACAGCTCGAT
>DATKSB010000050.1:0-28861 GCA_035531855.1 Binataceae bacterium (SeqCode) | reverse complement strand
CGCGTATCAACCAGCACTTCGCGCGGCGGGCCATCGCGCGGCGGTCGCGACCAGCCGCTGATTGCCGGCGCGCAGCAGAATTCCGATCCGGTAGAGTCCCGCGCCCGCGCCGGGCATCGCGGCCAGATCGCGAATCGCGATACCGCCGCGCAACATATGCGCCGCAAACGCGCCCGGCGCCGGCTCTTCGACGATTCGCAGCATCAGGAAGTTGGCGATCGAAGGAAAAACAAAAATCCCGTCGATCGCGCCGAGGGCGCGCGCGAGGAATTCCCGCTCTGCCGCGATCACCTTGCGCGTCTGCGCGAGGAATGTTTGCGCGACACCGATACATGCGAGCCCGACCGCCTCGGCCGCCACGTTCACCGACCACGGTTCAATCGACGCGGCAAGCTTCGCGATTGACGCGGGCGCCGCGACGATACATCCCAGGCGCAGACCGGGAATCGCGAACGACTTGGTGAGCGATCGCAACACGAACAGATGCGGGCGCGCGGCGGCGAGCTGCGCAGACGATTCCGCATCCGCAAAATCGATGAAAGCTTCGTCGAAGACGCACAGCGCGCCGTGGCGAGCGCAGCGATCGGCGATTTCGCGCGCCGCGCCGGCGGAGAGCATCGAGCCGGTTGGACTATTTGGGCGTCCGATAAAAATCGCACTCGCACCCGCGGTCAGCGCGGTGTCGATATCGGCGAGTTCGAGCGCGTAGCCGCGGTCGCCGTCGAGCCGGATCGGCGCCGCGGCAACCCCGGATGCCGCGAGCGCGTTGGCAAATTCGCTGAAGGTCGGGATCGCGATCGCGGCGCGCGACACGCCGAGATTTCGCGCCAGCAAATGAATCAGCTGGGTGGTGCCGTTGCCGGCCAGAATATTTGCGCGCTCGACCCCGAGCCACTGTGCGAGTGCGCGTTCGAGCCGATCGCTGCGCGCCGGGGGATACGCGCCGATCCGCGCGGCGGCGGCGTGATAGGCGGCGATCGCATCCGCCGGCGGCCCGAGCGGGTTGATGCTCGCGCTGAAGTCGAGCGCGCCGGCAGGAGGATTGCCGCCGTGGCGGCGGTCGATTGCGATGATGCTCATACGAAGAAGTTATCTTCACAAGATCTGGATGATCGATCGCGCTGCCGCAAGCGCAATGAAGGCGATCAGCGCCGCGATGCGCAGTAGTTTTCGCGCCGCGCCGATATCGGCGCTGTTCGGCTCGCGTCCGCCGGCGCCCAGGACCGCGCGCGGTTCGAGTTCGCCGCCATAAATCGCGGCACCTCCAAGCCTCACGCCCAGCGCACCGGCCATCGCGGCTTCGGGATAGCCCGCGTTGGGGCTTGCGTGCGAGCGCGCGTCGGCAAGGACCGTCGCGGCGGCTTCGTGCCCGCGGGAGGCGGTTAACTGCGCCGCGATCGCGATAGAGATCGCGGCCATGCGCGCGGGGATCCAGTTGACCACGTCGTCGAGGCGCGCGGCGGCGCGTCCGAAGTACAGGTAGCGTTCGTCGCGGTAACCGATCATCGAATCCAGCGTGTTGATCGCCTTGTAGGCGATCGCGGCGGCCGGGCCGCCCACGAACAGATATAGAAGCGGCGCGATCACGCCGTCGCTTGCGTTCTCGGCCACCGATTCGATGCACGCCTGCGCCATCGCGGTGCGATCGAGAGCGTCGGCGTCGCGGCCCACGAGAGCGGGAACTGCGCGCCGCGCTGCCGCCTCGTCGCCCTCAGCCAGCGCATCTTCCACCGCACCGGCGGCTTGATCGAGGCCGCGCAGCGCGAGCGTGGTCCATGCGATCACAATTGCGCTGAGCGCGCCCGCTATTGGATGAAGCCAATCCGCGAGCGCGATAATCGCCCACGCCGCGACTGCCGAAATTCCGACGACACTCGCGCTCAGGACCGCTCCGCGCACGAGGTCGCGCCCCGGATCGCCAGTGCGCAGCAGAGGTTCGCCAGATTCGATTAGCCTGCCGATCGCGCGCACCGGATGCGGCAGCCATCGCGGGTCGCCGAGCACGAGATCGAGCGCGAAGGCCGCGGCCAGCAGCGGAACCGAGAGATGGAAAGCGTCGCTCACGGCCGGCTGCGCGCGAGCGCGCGGGCGCAGCTTTTAAGCGCGGCGCGCGCGATCAGCTCGCCTATCAGCGTATGCTTGCCGCACCACGGATGCGCGCGCGGGCCGGCCGGCGCCGCGATGACAATACAGTCGGTGCCGGTGCCGGTCGCGGGAAGTCCCGAACGCGTGCTGACGATTCCCGCCTGCTGGACCGCGAGCACGCGCGCCTCGGTCGCGATCTGGATCGCCTCGGCCAGTGCGGCGTCGGCCAGCGCCTGGCTTATCGCGACGATCAGATTGATCGTGCCGGGTCTTGTGTCGGCGACCGTCGCGCGATCGCCCGCGCGCAGCGCATTGGAGCATCCTGCGGTGCACCACGCCGCCACCGCGAGAGTGCCGCGACGGACGCATACGTAGGCGGCATTGGCGACCTGCGCCCCGGTCATCATTGCCACTGTGACGCCCGCATCCGGTTCGAGCGCGCGGATCCGGCGGCTCAAAAAGAGGCGCGGAGCCTCGGTCGCGTGGCGATCATTTTTATCCACCTGATGATTGCTGATGAGCCGGGTGCGCGCGTAGCCGCCGCCGAGCGGAGCCCAGCCGAGAGTGCGATAGGGCGTGGGAAACCGCACGATCAGAGCGCGCGCCGCGATTCGCCATCGCCACGGAACGGATCGGTTCAAGCGCGGCTACCGCTCGGAGGGCACTTCGTCAGGCAGGATTTGGCTCCAGATCCTGGGATCTTCGATTTCCCGCACCAGCGGGTCAGCGCGGTCTGGCGCTCCGGTCCAGGAATCAAGGTGAATCAACTCGCGCGGCGGCAACCGCTCGGCCCATCCTGCGCTGGCCAGCAGAGGCCGCGACGGAAATTCCTTTACGTAGCCCACGCACAGGTAGGCCAGCGGAATCACGCCGGATGGGATCGCGAATATTTCCGCCAATGCGTCGTTGCGCAGGATACTGACCCATCCTACCCCCAGCCCCTCGGCGCGCGCGGCCAGCCAGATATTCTCGACCGCCAGGCAAGCCGAGTAGATCTCGACTTCGCGGATACTGACCTTGCCCAGCACGCTTTTGCCGAAACGGCCGGGCGTGCAGGTGACGAGCAGATTGATCGGAGCGTCGAGAATTCCTTCGAGTTTGAGCGACAGGAATTTCTCGCGGCGCGCGCCGGTGAACTTGGCGGCGTTCTTGGCGCGTTCGGCCTCGAAAACCTGCTTCACCCGCTGACGGCGCCTGCGGTCGCGGATCACGATAAAATCCCACGGCTGCGTGAAGCCGACGCTGGCCGCATGATGCGCCGCGATCAGCACTCGCGCGAGCGTCGCGTCGGGAATCGGGCCGGACAAAAACTCCCGGATGTCGCGGCGATGAAAAATCGCCTCGTACAATCCCCGCTTAAGACCAACCGGGAATTCGTGCGTGCGGCGCGCGCCTGCTCCCTTAACCAAGCCGCGGCGCGCCGTGACCGGCGAGAGCGCAGGCGCCGAAGATGGTCGCGTCGGACGCTTGCGGGTCGCGCCCGGCATCAGGCGGCCGCCGCCTTTTTCGCGGCATTGAGCGCCGAGTCGTAGTCGGGATGATTGGCGACTTCCTTCACATACTCGACGTGAGTGACGTTGTCGTTTTTATCCACCACGAACACCGCGCGCGCGAGCAGGTGCAGCTCCTTGATCAGTGCGCCGTACTTCTCGCCAAACTCGGCCGACCGGTAGTCGCTGAGCATCGTGACCTTGTCCACGCCCGCCGCGGCGCACCAGCGCGCCTGCGCGAACGGCAGGTCCATCGAGATGGTCAGGATCTGTACTTCGCCGGGAAGCTTCGAAGCCTCCTCGTTGAAGCGGCGCGTCTCGGCGTCGCACACGGGAGTATCGACCGAGGGCACGGCGCTGATGATCTTGACCTTGCCCTTCCACTGATCGAGCGCGGCGGGCGCGAGTCCCTTGCCGACCGCGGCGAAGGCGGGAGCTTTCTGCCCGACTTTGATTTCGGGGCCGACCAGGGTCATCGGATTACCGCGCATCGTGACGGCGCCTTTGCGTTCTTCAGCCATTGAAGGTGAGTCTCCTTGATTAAAAATTACTTTGATGAAAACTTACGCGAGGGAATTTCCGCGCCGAAAAAGCACCGACGCAGCTCTCCGACTCTAGCCGCTCGGGCGCAAGCCGTAAACCTGTCGCGCGTCCCAATGGTGGGTTCGTTTGCGAATCAGAAGATTTCGACAGGGATCCCGATCGGAGGACCGCTGCATGAAACGCAGACTCGGTGCATGGCCGTCTCGGGATTCCTCGCCTAAGGCTCGGAATGACGGTCAGAGGCCTGGTTGAGGTTACGACACTGATGCGCCACGCCCGCATCCGTCATTTCGACCCCTTCGGCCTTGCTCAGGGCGGGCTCCGGGAGAAATCCCCAGGCGGCCATGCACTCGCTCACAAGTCGGCGCTCTGATGTGCCGCCGTGCTAGAGCGTATGGATCGCGATTCCGATCAGTCCGCCGATCACTAGCGAGGCGTTGACCAGGAAGGTGAGCGCCGCGCCGACTTCACGCTTTTCGGGCGCCTTGATATATCCAGCCGCATAGATAATTCGCACGGCGATGAAAATCAGCCCGAGCGCGATCGCGATCGGCGTGTTCAGGTAAGTCGCGAACAGCCACAGCCCCGGAATGAATACGATGAGCGATTCGAGCGTGTTCTGATGCACCCGAAAGTAGCGCTCGAAGACCGGATCGCCGGTCGTCGCGGGCGCCGCGACCTTGTATTTTCCGCGCGCCCATCCGACCAGGAAGCCAAGGGCGAAATACTCGATCAGCGCGAGTCCCATTACCGCCGCAACACCATTCATCGTCCTCTTCTCCTCGTCGCTCGGTCATCTATGCGCGTTCATCCGCGATCTTTTTGTCCGCCGTGGCTCCATCTTGCGACGCGCTCGGTCTCGGCGCGGTCGGCGTCCTCACGCGGAGGCCGTTCGGGCATCCATCCCTTGGTGTAGTCGATTGTCTCCCACTCACGATCGTTCGGATCCCATACATAGGGCAACTCGACGATGCCGCCGGGCCGATCTATCGCCTCGAACGCGCGCATCGCGTCACCGACAATTCGATGCTGCAATTCCGGATCGCCCGGCTTGCCGGTCTGATGCCCCAGCGGGAAATTCAGGAACACCGCGCGCGGCGGCTTGACCGCGCGCGTGATATCGAGCGCGGAGGTCATGCATAGAGTCGGGATTCCGCTTTCTTCGACCGCGCGCGCAATCAGTCCAACGGACTGATGGCATACGGGTCATGCGGGCACCAGGAAGAAGGCGTCGGCGTGCGCGCGGCGGAGTTCGTCAACGAGCCGCGGGGCCAGCTCGTCGCGCACTTTGCGCGCGGAATAGATCCCGCCCATAAAGCTCAGCGCGGGATCGCACAGCTCACCGATAACACCCTCGCGCTCGAGCGCGCGCATCGGCTCGAGCGGAAAGACACAGTTGGGATCTTTCTCGGCGTCGGCGGTCCTGTAGCCGAAATGCCATACGCTCAGATCTTCGCGGCGCGCGCCCTTCGGGATCCGGCGGTACGACGCGTCTTCGCGATGAAACCGCGGCTGATCGCGGTACATGATTCCACCCGAGCTGATGAGTGCGACGCGCGAGGAGCGCAGCGGCTTGTGCAAAGGAGTCCACGGGATCGACTTGGCTTCGTTTTCAACCCATCGGTAGGGCTTGAACTCGTCATAGAGCTCGCGTGTACGGGGAATATATTCAACCGGCATCCGCGTCACCTCTCGAGAACATTACATTGCCAGACATTGCCAGGACATCGCGGCTCGCGCCTGAGCAGCCTCAGCTTTACCATATACCACACGGCGGCGGCAGGCTCGGGCTGACGCCGGGCTCCAGCCGGAATGAATCCGTTCAACGCGCAAATGGTTCTCTACAACGAGTAGTAATTTAGTATTTTCCCGGTTTTAGTGATGGGAGGTTTGCGCATCCGAAGCAGAATTCATCAGACTAAACAGGTCAAATTTATCCTAAAATGCTCCAAAACATGCAGCGACATGCATTTCATCTAAATCAGTTGACGTAGCGACAACGCTTCTGCCAAATTTTCTCCCGTGCGGAATTCCGTCGGGCGGCCGTTTTCCGCAGTCCGCTACCGCCATCAGTAGTTTCAGCGGGCCGCTGTCAAAAGGGAGGGGCAAGAATGCGTAGATCTGTCAGGTCTGCCGCGCGCTGGATATTCGGCGCCGCCGCAGCGTTTCTCTTCGCGATCGTTGCCGCGGCCGGCAATGCGCAGGCTCAGACCACAAGCCTCTGCATCAATCGCGCGGGACGAATCAAAGGAATCGATACCGCCTGCAAGAAGAATCAGGATTTCCTTGCCTGGCAGACCGCTGGGTATCCGGGGACTCCGGGAGCAGCGGGTACCCAAGGTCCAGTCGGTGCGGCTGGTAATCAGGGTCCGCAGGGCGCGCAGGGCGCGCAGGGTCCGGCGGGTGTTGCCGGCGCTACCGGTCCGGCGGGCGCTATCGGCGCCACGGGACCGACGGGCGCTCAGGGCGCGGTTGGTCCGACGGGACCTGCTGGAGCCGTCGGCGCTACCGGAGCGACCGGGCTCGTCGGTGCGACCGGCGCGCTTGGACCGGCCGGTGCGACTGGGCCGATTGGCCTGACGGGTGCCCAGGGGCCCCAAGGCGCGCAAGGTTCATCGGGGTTAACCGGGATAGCCGGACCGCAGGGAATCGCCGGTGTAGCCGGGGGCACTGGTCCAACAGGACCCAACGGAGTTGAGACCACACTCCTGGTCGGCGGCAACTTTGGCCAGGAAGTCGGCTCCAACCTTGGTGGAACGCAACTGGACCCGGCTTCGACAATCTACCTGGGGCCGAATGACGGCGCGGATCCGGGTATTGCGAACGTAGCGGTGCCGCTTCCGGCAGGCACGATCAAAAGTCTGATCGTGCAAGTGGACTTTGCGCCGGGAGTAGCGTTGCAAACCGACGTGTTTGACGTATGCATCTCCGGTAACTGCAATACCGGGGTTACCTGCACGATCACCGGCATCGGCCAGACTCAATGCACTGACGCGATCGACACTGCGACATTGACCGACGGCCAGACGCTGTCTCTGCAAGCGACGGCTTCCGCGACCTCACACTTTACCAACGTCGCCTGGTCGCTCGAGTATCAACATTAAGGACGCGGCTCGTTTCAAGGAACACTGACCGGTGACACTAACACAGCAACACCTAGTACCGATTTGTTCAAGGAGGGGACGCGCATGCCCAGGTTTCTGAAATACACGTGGCGAACGCTCGCAACCGCGGGCGGAGCCGCGATGCTTTTGATTGCGATGCCTGCAACGGGCAACGCTCAAGTTCAACAGACGCCGATCAACATCTGCATCACTGCCAGGGGATTCATCAGCGGGATCAATGTACTCTGCCGGTCCAATGAAATTGGCCTCGAATGGAATCTGCCCGGAACCCAAGGCCCTCAAGGCGCCGCTGGGGATCAGGGTCCGCAAGGCGTTACCGGAGCGCCGGGTGTCGTCGGCGCCCAAGGAGCAGTTGGCCCAGCCGGAGCCACAGGCGCCGCTGGAACCACGGGCCTGACCGGACTAACCGGTGCGACCGGTCCGGTAGGGCTGGTTGGTGCTGCGGGCGCGCAGGGCGCGACCGGATTGGCAGGGCCGCAAGGAGTGACCGGCGCGGTCGGCAATCAGGGGCCAGTGGGAGCAATCGGACCGACTGGTCCGACCGGAATCGTCGGTCCCACCGGGCCCATAGGTTTGCAGGGCGCGCAGGGCCCGCAAGGCGCTCAAGGCGCGACTGGGCCGGTTGGGCCGCAGGGAATACAGGGAGTAGCGGGCGACAATACCTCGATTTTGAGCGGAGGAAATCTGGGTCAAACGATCGGGGCGGCCCGCGCAATCCAATTTTCCGCGAATCGGGACGTGACCCCGCTCTACCTCGGACCCGGCGATGGTGCCAGTAATTCGTCGCAGAGTTCAGTGTCGGTCCCAGTGCCGGCGGGAACGTTGAGTAATCTGAACGTGGCGCTCGACCACGCTCCCGGCAGCTCCGCAAATCCTACCTACGGATACACTATCACCGTGTGCGACAACGCGGCCTGTAGCGGCCCGACGTGCCAGATTCTCGGCGTTTCGACCGCCTGCATCGCGACGGGGACGCAGACCTACGCCACCGGTGACGCGATGACGCTGGAGGTGACGTCGGTGACAGGGCTCGAGACGACTGCCAACGCAACGTGGTCGGCAAACTATCTGATCACGGCTCCGTAGCCGGTGCCAACCATGCAGCCGCACCGATCAATGCAAGGATACAGGGAGGGCATCACGATGCCTGGATCAATCAATCGAGGGCTCCGCTGGATGCTTGGGGCGTCCACCGCGGCTTTGATTCTTATCGGAATACCCACGGCAGGCCACGCGCAGACGATCAGCCTCTGCATCAGAAATGGCCTCGTAAAATCGGTCAATGGAACCTGCTCACCAAAGCAAACCCAGTTGAGTTGGTCTGAAGTCGGAACTGCGCCGGCCGGACCGCAGGGTCCCGCTGGTGTGCCGGGTCCTACCGGCCAGCAAGGACTTCCGGGATTAACCGGCATCACGGGGCCCGCTGGAGCGACCGGAGCAACCGGTCCCGCCGGTCCGCAAGGCCCGACCGGTGCTGCCGGCGCGACGGGTCCGCAGGGTGCGACCGGTCCGGTAGGTGCGCTGGGTCCGCAGGGTGCGGCAGGTGCAACCGGCCCTCAGGGCCCGACCGGGCCGACGGGTCCGGATGGGCCAATCGGACTTCAGGGAATCCCGGGAGCCACTGGTCCGCAGGGACCGACCGGTCTGGCGGGAGCTACGGGTCCTGTGGGCCCAACAGGGGCACAGGGTCCACAAGGTCCGCAAGGCGCGGCCGCGGTCGATTCTATAATTTTGTCGGGTGGAACCGGCGGAGGAACGCTCGCCACCGAATATGGCACGGGATTGGCCGTCGGGGCGGGCATCGTGATCGGTCTTGGGAACGCGTCCGATACCGCAGCCAACGACGCCGAGCTAAGCCCGCTTCCGTCCGCCGGCACGCTCGGCAATTTCCGCGTGCAGTTGGCGGAGAATCCGGTAGGCGCCGCCGGCGCCGGCTATATTTTTACGGTGTGGACCTGCACCGCGAGCCTCATCTGCACAGCGTCGGCAGTTACGTGCAGCGTCGTCGGTCCCGCCACCACCTGCAGTGACTTGGTCGATACTGAAGCTTATGTAGCCCAAGACCGGATGTATGTGACTGGTACCGACATTACAGGCTCTGAAGCCGCTCTGCCCGGGATGACCTGGTCGGCGACCTACATCAATGGCATCGCACCGTAAGATCGCCTGACCATCACGGCGCTACCCGAAAGCCCCTCGCGCGAGCATTCGCGCGGGGGCTTTCCTTTTTGCGGCGCGAGGGGGCCGGTTCGCCGGCTTGTCACGCGAACCTGAAATGCAGGCTCAGCGTGCCGACAGGCCGCCGTCCACAATCAACTCGGTAGCGGTGATATACGAGGCGTCGTCGGAGAGCAGAAATACGATCGCCTTCGCGATCTCCCAGGGCGTCCCTTGGCGGCGCATCGGGATTCGCGGCGCGACGGTGGCCTCGCGATCGCCGATCGCACGCCTGACCATCGTCGAGTTGATCAGCCCCGGCAGGATCGTGTTGACGCGAATGTTGTCGCGCGCCAGCGTCATCGCGGCCGATCGCGACAGTCCCAAAAGCGCCGCCTTGGTGGCTTCGTATGGGATGAGCGAATTGCTGCGCAACGCCGCCATCGAGGAGACGTTTACAATTGCGCCGCCTCCCGCCTTGGCGATCTCAGGCGCCGCATAGCGCATGGTCAGGAAATGGCTGCGCAGGTTGACGGCGTACATCCTGTCGAAAGCCTCAGTCGTGGTCTTGAGCAGATTTCCGCCAATTCCGATTCCGACGTTATTGACCAGCAGATGCAGCGCGCCGAATTCGCGCACCGCCGCCTCGACCGCCGCGCGGCAATCTTGTTCGCGGCTCGCGTCGCACGCGACCGCCGCGGCGCGTCCGCCCTCGGCGCGAATCGCGGCGACGGTCTCCTCGGCCAGTGCCAGCTTCAAGTCCGCCGCCATCACGGCCGCGCCCTCGCGCGCGCACTGAATCGCGGTGGCGCGTCCGTTGCCGATTGCGACCGCCTCGCCTTCGCGGGGTGGTCCGTCGGCTCCGCCGCCGATTATCAGGACATATTTTCCGTCGAGGCGCCCCATCGTGGATCTTCTCCGGTCGAGACTATTTCAGAGTTTCGGCAAATAGCGCGGTCAGCTTTTCGAATGCGCGCTCGGCCTGCGATCGGTTATAAACCGGGGCGTCCGGGGTCGTCCAACCATGGTAGGCGCCGTCGTAAACCTCACTCTGGGATTTGCCGCCCCACGCCGCGAGCGCGCCGTCGAGCTTCTTGATCGCCTCGGCCGGCATGCTGTGATCCTCGATCGCGTGGCCGAAGTAGAGCCGCGCTTTTACGCGCGGCAGCACGTGATGCGGACTGGCGGGAGTTTCGGTGTAAAGACCGCCGCCGTGAAACGAAGCCACCGCGCCGATCTTGTCCGGCCGCACCGCCGCGGTGCGCATCGCCATCCCTCCGGTGAAACAGTATCCGACGACGCCCATTTTACCGCCGCTTACGCCGGCGTGCGCGGCCAGAAAATCCACGTATGCGGCGGCGTCGCGTTCCTGCGCCTCGGGCGTCATCGGGACGGCGAGCGCGCCGAAGCGCTTCATGGTGCGCTCTTCGCCCATCTTTGGCGTGAAGTCGAACATCGGCGGACGCCCGGTCCGATAGAACACGTTGGGCATCAGCACAACGTAGCCCTTGGCGGCCACGCGCTCAGCCAATGTACGATGCGAAGGGCGGATTCCGCCGATGTCGGTGAGGTGGATAACGCCGGGAAGTTTGTCCGCGCCGTCGGGCCGGAAGATGAATCCATCAGCGGTACCGTCGGCCGTCTTAATCTCGATAGCTTGTTCGATCACAACCTGCCTCCAGTAATTCTTGTAGAAATTGGTGAGTGTGACGATGTTTGTACGTTCCCCCATATAGCACAGGCGATCGCGGAGGCTCTATCGCGAAGTCGCGCCGCGGATTGCGCGGACTGTCGCGCGCGAAAAGTTCTGGCCTTGCCTGCGATCATATGGATTAGAATTAAATTGAAGAAGAAATCTTTGCGAGGCGTTCATTTATGCGCAAGTTGGTTCCGATTTTTTTCATTCTGGCGGTTCCGCTGATGCAAGGATGTTTCGCGGCGGCTGCTCCCTTGGCGTCGCCCGCGGTCGAGGGCATAAGCTCGCTTACGGGAACGGCGGGGAGCACGACCACGGGATATTTCACGAGCCAATCCCAGATTGATCTCAACAAGGCGAATATCGCGCAATTGAAGGCGCAAGCCGAGTTGACGCGGGCACAGGCCGCGGCGCTTCGCGACAGGCAGTGTCAGCTCGATGGCGAACGCGCGACGACGGTCGGAATCCTGCGCGACACGGCGGACGCGCGCAACGATCCCACGCTGGACAACCTGGCAATGTGGGTAGCCGCCGGCGGCGATCCCGACTATGCGATGAAGTACATGCTTACGCAGAAAGCCCCGGCTCCGAAAACCGCGGATCGAAGCAACGACTGACAGGGCACCGAATACCGTGCGGTCCTGACCGCTTCCGGCGCCGCGTTCCAATCCTTCGGATGACGCGTCTGCTATGATTCATTCGGTGCGCGGGCAGTAGGGAGGAGGAAGGGGCCCGGTGGCCCCACCGGTCTTCAAAACCGGCTTGGCGGCTAATATTGTTGCCGGAGGGTTCGACTCCCTCCCCCCTCCGCCAGCGGAGCGTTCACCCTGTTGGAGGACTAACAGATGCGGGAACTGATACCGGTCGCGGAAAAAATCGGAGCGATGCTCCAAAGTCGCGGCGAGAGCGTCGCGGTAGCGGAATCGACCACCGGCGGATTGATCTCGGCGGCGATTCTCAGTGTCGCGGGTGCGTCCGCATATTTTATCGGCGGTGGCGTGGTCTATACGCTCAAGGGGCGCCGCGCGTTCGGGATTCCCGACGAAGACTTTAAGGGGTTTCGCTCGGTGACAGAGCAATATTCGATGGCGCTGGCGCGGCGCGCACGCGAACGGTTCGGCGCCACCTGGGCGATAGCGGAAATTGGCGCGAGCGGCCCCACCGGAAATCGGTACGGCGACGCCGCCGGGCATAGCTGCGTCGCGGTCGCGGGGCCTGTCGAGCGTTCGCTCACAATCGAAACCGGCAGTCCCGACCGGGTCGCAAACATGTACCTATTTTCGGCCAAGGCGCTCGACCTGCTGGTGCAGAGTCTCGCGGCCGCCCCGTCCGCGGGCGCATAAACTGAATGAGGCGCCGCGACGGATCGATCCTCACTAACCTGCGGTTGCGAACAAGGGCGCGAAAGCAGCGCTATGCCGCCACGCGAGAAACAGTTCGAATACAACAACCACGATCGCGACCGGCACTCCTCCCGGTGCGAGAAACAGGTGAAAGAAAAATATATTGACGATAATCGGCGCGAGAATGACTAATGCGAAGGGAACGAAGACTCCGATGAGCAGAAGAATTCCGCCGATCACCTGCGTCGTGAATATCAGCGGAATCATATAGCCGGTCGCGAACAGCGCGCCGAAGAACTGTCCCGCCGCCGCGGGCATCGGTTGATTGGGTATAAAATGCAGAAAGCCGTTCAATCCAAAGATGGTGAATACCAAACCGAGCAGGCTTCTGACTATCAGAGTTGCTATTCTCACGGTTCCCTCCCTCGAAAGTGATATAACATCACACCGCCGGACTGAGCAGTGGTAATACCTACTTGGCGATCGTGCGGCGCAGCCACGCGACGGTATCACGCATTACTTCGGCGCGATTGGTCTCGTTGAGCATCTCGTGACGGCCGTCCTGGTAGAACTTCTCGGTGACGTCGGTGATCCCTGCGGCGCGATAGCGCTCGCTCAGCGGACGCAGCCACTCCAGATGGTGATTCACCGGATCCTTGTCACCCGCGAATATGTAGATCGGCAGATTCTTGCGGATTTGCGCAACTTCGGCGGAGTCGACCGTGCGCCTGCCGCCGGCCGCCATCGAGACCGTCGCTCGCGCGTCTATGCCAAAGCCGCACAGCGGATCGGCCACGTATTTATCGACTTCGGCGGGGTCGCGGCTCAGCCAATCAAACGGCGTCCGCGCGGGCTCGAAGTCGCGATTGAGTGCGGTCAGATCCGCGGGCTGTGAAGAATCCCGCGGTACGGCGGCGCTGGCGAAAAGCCGGTCGAGCGAAGCTGATCCGGAAAGAATCACGCCCGCGATAATCCCGCTATGCTCAAGCAGGTATTGCTGTGCCGCGAACGAACCCATGCTATGCCCGAGCAGAACGATCGGCAGGGTGCTGTGCGCGGCGTGCGCGTGGTGCGTGAGTAGCGCCAGGTCGGCGACCAGACCGTTCCATCCGCCCGCGCCGAAATCGCCGAGCTGGTCCTGTGTTGCGGCGGTGCGGCCGTGACCGCGATGGTCATTGGCATAGACGTGAAAGCCCGCGCGATTGAGTTTGTCGGCGAACGCCGCGTAGCGCAACGAATGCTCGCCCATCCCATGGGCAATCTGAACCAGGCCCGCGGCAGGCTCGGGCGCGAGCCATCGATAGCACGCGAGCGCGATTCCATCGGCGGCGCTATTGAGCGAAAATTCCTCCCGCATCATCGGTCTATGGATATCGCGGACCACGCCGCATCGCAAAGAGAATCATGCCCCGGCTTCACGACATTTTGATCGACTGCCCGCGCATTTTATTGGTGGGAATAAATCCCAGCCCGCGGTCCGCATCCACCGGCCATCATTTTGCCGGTCCTGCAAATCCGTTCTGGCGCTTGATGCACGCGTCCGGGCTGGTTCCGGTGGCGCTGACGCATGAAGAGGATCACCGGCTTACGGAATTTGGGTTTGCGATCACCAACGTATGCCCGCGCGCGACTCGTGCGGCGTCGGAGCTTAAGCGCGAGGAACTGGATCGCGGCGAGCGCGTGCTGACGCGGAAGATCCGCAAACTCGAGCCGCGGGTGGTCGCGTTCGTGGGGGTCAGTATTTATCGGCGCTACTTTGGTCCCTCAGCGGCTCCAGGAGCGGGCGTCAAGAAAGAGACGATCGCGGGTGCGCGAGTTTTCGCGCTGCCGAATCCGAGCGGCCTCAACGCAAGCTTCCCTGGCTTCAAGGATAAGCTCATCTGGTACGAAGCGCTGCGCGAATTTTCGGACAAGCTCGCAGCGCAACCCGCGTCGGCGAAAATCAAACGCGCGGCTGCAATACCATCTGGGTCTGCGTGACGATCGCGCATAGTTTGCCGCTTTCCAGCGTGATCCGCGTCTGCCAGACCATCGTGCTTCGCCCGCGATGAATTGGGGTGCACTCGCCGATCACCTTGCTGCCGACTGGAGCGCCCGCCACAAAATTGGTCTTCGATTCGAGCGTGGTGGTCCCAGCCCCCTTGGGCAGGTTGAGCATCGTGGCGCACGCGCCGAGCGTGTCGGCGAAGGCCATGATCGCGCCGCCATGGAGAATGGCAGGGACGGTGCAGATTTCCGCGCGCACGGGCAACTCGGCCGTCACGCGTTCAGGCTCGGCGGCGAGGAAGTGGATTCCCAGCATCTCCGCGAGCGGGATGTGCTGATCCTCGAGCATTTGGCGATAGTCCATCTTTTTTCCTCAATCGAATCGCGCCCGATATTCGGCACTCGATAGTGATTCGATATCACGCTCTGACCCGGCGCGCACCGAAATGTGAGGTAATGGAAAAAAGAATGGGGCGCGAACGTTGATCACGCTCGCGCCCCGATGGATCAAGTCGAGCTGCGGATTCAGGCGTTCGCGCCGGATTGCGGGCCGCGAATCAATTTTCCCGGCATCGCTCCGGTCGCCTCGCCGTTTTCAAACGTGACCTCGCCGCTGACGACGGTGTGCCGATAGCCCTCGGCGCGCTGGATCAATCGCCGGCCGCCGGCGGGAAGATCGAAGGCCATTTTCGGTGCATGCAGCCGCATCGCATCGAGATCGATCACGTTCACATCGGCCTTCATTCCGGCCACGAGCGTGCCGCGATCGTTAAGTCCGTACATCCGCGCGGTATCTTGAGTCTGGCGCTTGACCACGAACTCGACCGGCAGGCGCGCGCCGCGGCTGCGGTCGCGAACCCAGTGGGTCAGCAGATAGGTCGGCATGCTCGCGTCGCAGATTAGTCCGCAATGCGCGCCGCCGTCGCTTAGCCCCAGCATCGTGACGGGGTCGAGCATCATCTCGCGCACGGCGTCGAGATTGTACGCGGCGTAATTTGAAAACGGCATGTAGAGCAGCTCGCGCCCGCCGCGCTCGAGCATCAGATCGTAAGTGACCTCGACCGGGCCGCGGCCCTCGCGCTCGGCTCGCGCCGCGACGCTGGCTTCCTTTGCGGGCTCGTAGTCGGGCGGATCGCCGAGCGGAAAATAGCGCGAGA
Organism: Binataceae bacterium (SeqCode); assembly: GCA_035531855.1. Taxonomy (GTDB): domain Bacteria; phylum Desulfobacterota; class Binatia; order Binatales; family Binataceae; genus JBARDN01. The sequence continues at coordinate 13,279 of DATKSB010000050.1, read as the reverse complement.
AATTGGTCACCAGGTAGCGCGTCACCCGTTCATGCGTGCCGGGCTCTTCGGCGATGATGCGCGCGCGAAGTTCAGGATCGCGCATCTTTGCGACGCGCTCGGCCAGCGGCAGATGCGCCAGCTCGCGATGATAAGTAGGATGGGTGATGAACGGATGCAGCGAGCTTTCGAGCCCCATCAGCATCCCGGTGGGCCGCGGCGAGATCTGCGGCGCGAGGTTGGCGCCGGCGGCGTTGTAGCCGCGAACCCGATCGAGCATCACGCGCCATCCATCGGGATTAAAATCCACCTGCGCCATCGCAAACGTGATCGGAAGCCGAGTTGCCGAAGAAAGCTTGATCATCCATTCCATCGTGGCGTCGGGACCGGCCATATCGGACGCCATCTCGAACACGCCGTGGCCGACTTCGCCCAGCACGCGCCCGATTCCGAGCAGCTCGGCCTCGCTGGCGTAGGTGCCGGGAACGACTTCCTTGTTCTTCGCACGATGCAGCATCGTGCGCGAGGTGCTGAATCCCAGCGCGCCCGCGCGCAGCCCTTCGCGCACGACCGCCGCCATCCCGCGGATGTCGTCGGCAGTAGCTTCTTCGTTATGCGCGCCGCGCTCGCCCATCACGTAGGCGCGCACCGCGCCATGCGGCACTTGCGCGCCGACGTCGAGCACGCGCGGCATCGCGGCGACCGTGTCCAGATATTCGGGAAAGCTTTCCCATCCCCATTTGATTCCCTCGGCCAGCGCGGCGCCCGGAATGTCCTCGACGCCTTCCATCAGGCCGATCAAAAATTCGTGTTTGCCCGGTTGGACGGGCGCGAATCCGACGCCGCAATTGCCCATCACCAAGGTGGTGACGCCGTGCCATGAAGAGGGCGTCAGGTACGGATCCCAGGTGACCTGTCCGTCGTAGTGGGTGTGGATATCGACGAAGCCCGGCGTCACCAGCATCCCGTCGGCGTCGATTTCGCGCCGCCCGGCGCCGGCCTTTTCGCCGACGCTCGAGATTCTGCCGCCATCGATCGCGACGTCGGCGGAAAAGGCGGGTGCGCCGGTGCCATCGACAATTTTTCCGTTCCGGATTACCAGGTCATGCATCGCACCGTCTCCTTGCGAACGTAGTTCGGCGAAAGCAGTTCGGTTGGGCGCGCGGGTCAGTCAGGCGCGGTTAACATACCGACCGTTCAAGACGCAGTATCGCGCAGGAGCAATCCCATGATCAAGCATTTTCAGCCACTGGCCTAACGGTCGTTCGATTGCGCCGATCACGCGCTCTGGTGAATCCCTCCGCGCCGATCTATAAGCGAAGCGAGCCGACTGCGGCGGCAACCTCTCAACCAATTGATGGAGCGTCAGCGATGAATTCACGCAAGCAGCGTCTTCCGTTTCGCGATCTAACCACCTTGACCGGCGAGGATCGCGAGACCGCCGAAAAGAACCAGATCAACGGACAGGTCATCAACATCTTTCGCGTGCTGATGAATCATCCGGACCTCGCGCGGCGCTGGATGGTGTTTGCGGCGCATGTGCTGGGCAAATCGACGCTGCCGGCGCGCGAGCGCGAACTCGCGATCCTGCGGATCGGATGGCTCAACCAAGCGCCCTACGAATGGGAGCAGCACGTGATCATCGGCAAGCGCTCGGGAATCTCCGACGCGGAGATCGAGCAGATCCAAAAAGGACCGAAGGCGGGATGGAACCGCCACGAGGCCGCGATACTTCAGGCCGCCGACGATCTGTTCGAGAATTCGGTCGTATCCGACCAGACCTGGGCCACACTCGCCGAGAAATACAATACCGAGCAGATGATGGACGTGGTCTTTGCGATCGGGCAGTACAACCTGGTCTCGTGGGCGCTCAACAGCTTCGGCGTCCCGCTCGACGATTTTCTGCCCAGCGCGAAGAAGTAGGTCGTCACGGGTCGAAAGAGTTGTCCGACGCGCAGCACGGCTCGGTGTGGTCCAATTGAATATGAACGCTAAGAGGAATTTCGGGGCAAGCGTACGGTAAAACTGGTACCTGCGTCTTCGGTCGAGGTCACAGTGACCGTTCCATGGTGCGCGGCGACTATTTCGCTAACTATGAACAGACCTAGTCCGAGACTCGTATCGTCGTGAGCCGGATCGCCGCCGCGAACCAAGGGGTCGAAAATAATCGGAAGCAGCTCTGGGGATATCGGCGAACCCTGGTTGTGCACTTCGAGCAATACCTGATCGTTGTCGCTCCTGGCTGAGATTGTGACGGTTTGCCCGCTGCCGTGTTTGATCGCGTTGAGCAGAAGATTGGCGATCACCTGTTTGAAGCGGTCGATGTCCCAATTGCCCGCCAAATCACCACTCGACTCGAAAACGATTGGGGAGCGCGGGTTGGTGGATTGGACTTCGCCGACAATTTCGCGAACGAGCGTTCCGAGATCCGTGGGTGCGGGGGTAATCGGCATCGGACTGCCGAGCCGGCCGCGCGCAAAATCGAGCAGGTCAGTAACCATGCCGGATAACCGATGCGCGCTGCTGAGAATCCGCGAGACCGATCGCGATTGCTGCTCACTCGATGCGTCCGGGGCCAGCGACGTCGCACTCAGGATAATAGCGTTCAGCGGGTTGCGTAGGTCGTGGCCCAAAATGCCAAGAAATCGATCGCGGTATTGCATTTCACGGGTTTTGTAATAGGACACCGCCGCCGCCACCTGGTCGTCGATCACTTGAGCAAACCTCGCGATCTCGTCCGCGCCATTGGTAAAACTGCTTGGGTCGCCGCGGCGCCATAAACGCAGGACGCAAGCGCGTAGCGCGAAATACTCGGCCATTATCTGGAGAAGATCAAATCCCGATTCGATTCGAAGCTCTACATGAGCTGGAGTGGGATACTTTGCGGCATCCGTCGATGATCGGTCATTCGGTCTGTCGCCACCCCTGCGGTCCGCTTCCGATGTCTCAACTGCGGTAGCGATTTGCCCAATGATAGAATTGGCGTGATCGCGCAAAAGCCACTTGGGTAGCGAAACTTCCCCTGCGAGCTTTCTTGCAAAATCTTCCCACTCTCGAAGAATCTGCTCCGTATTAGCCCTTATGAATTCAGATAGATGCATTGTGTGGTCATGGTTATAGGAAGTAATGCCGCCTCGGGTTGAACGTTGCGCAGGGGCGATCGTCAATCCGGGGATATTCTCGGCGATCGCGGCTCGCATTCAATATTGCACGCCTGATTCCACACCGGTTGTCGGGACTCGGTGGCGCGGACTGTCGTTACCGCATTTGTGCCTTCCGGACTCTTCAAAGTGAATCTCCAGGTAACGTTTCATCGAGTGATATCATAAATTGGGGTTTGCCTGAAAAAGAAAGGGCAGCGCCTTAGACGCTGCCCTTCGGGTTTCGTAGCGATTAAAGAACGAGCGCGCTGATCAGGCGGCTTCCGCCTTGACGCCGTTGAGTTTCTTAAGCTCCGGCATCACCTCGGCGGCGAACAGGCGCAGACTCTTTTCCGCGTCGTCGATCGGCATGCCCGCGTAGCTGAACACGCCGGTGTAATGGTCCGCATTCACCTTCTTGCGGATTTCATCGATCTTGTTGAAGCAATCCTCCGGCGTGCCCCATACTTGCAGATTGAGAAAGTACTCGATCGACGCATCCTTGTTGTCGCCTTGCAGGGCTTTCGACGCCAATGCGTAATATTCGTAGCCCTTCGCCTTGCCGAAGTGATCGCTCGCCATCTCGTAATGGCGCAACGCGGTCTGCCAGTAGCCACCGATATATTTCACCGCCATCTCGCGGGCGCGGTCCCGATTCTTGTCGCAGAAGGTCCATCCGGCCGCGATCGTCGGCAGCGGCTCGCCGCCGTTCACCTGCTTGTAGATCGTTCGATACTCGGCCAGCTCCTGCGCGACGGCCTCCCACGGCTTCTGCGGGATGATCAGAATTCCGATGCCGAGCTTGGCCATGATTCGCGCCGACTCGGGCGAGACCGCCGCGGCGTAAGTCCGGCCCTTGAACGACTTGAACGGCTTGGGGCGGATATCGCGCCGGGGCTGCTTCAGGTAGGTGCCGTCGAACTCCATGTAGCCGCGTTCGAGAGCTTCGAGAATCGCGCTCGAGTACTCGATAAAACGCTCGCGCGACTCGCCCATCTCGAGCCGGAAGCCGTCGTACTCGATTCGCGCAAGGCCGCGGCCCAGTCCCAGAATCATGCGGCCGCCCGATTGATGATCGACCACCGAGACCTGCTCGGCCACGCGAATCGGATCATGCCACGGCACCACCACGACCATCGAGCCGAGCTGGACGTTCTTGGTGCGGCCGGCGTAGTAGCTCAGGAACTGCAGCACGTCGGGGCACATCGTGTAATCGTCGAAGTGATGCTCGACGCTCCAGATCGAATCGAATCCGAGCGGTTCGTAGAGATCGCCGATCCGGAGGTCATCGCGATACACGTCGCGGTCCGAACGAGCATTCATCGGGTTTTGAAAAATTACTGCACCACCGACTTTCATGTGTTTTCCTCCAGGGAACTTTCGGCGCGCCGGCGCCGCGAAAAGCCAATCTGCAAAGCTGCTACCATGTCCTGCCGCGCATTGCAAAGCCACAAACTAAACGGTCGGTATGTATTCCATCGCCCATATGGTTTGCGAATCGTTGCGAATCGCTCGCGTTGCGTTTTCCGCTCTCGCTTGCCTTCGCGATGCTGGCGCGCGATTACTATTTCAGCACTAAGGAGCCGGTTATGCGAAGGGAAATTTTCACCGAAGAGCACGAGCTATTTCGCGCGCAGGTGCGCCGCTTTGTCGAACACGAAATCGAACCCAAAGTGGAGCAGTGGAATCGCGCGGGAATCAGCGACCGCGACTCGTGGCGTAAGCTCGGCGCGGCGGGCTACCTGGGTGCCAACGCGCCGGTCGAGTTCGGGGGAGCCGGCGCCGATTTCATCTACGACGCGATCGTGATCGAGGAGCTTGCGCGGGTCCGCGCGCACGGCCTCATGATGGGCCTGCACTCGGACATCTGCATGCCCTACATCAACACCTACGGCAGCGCCGAGCAGAAGCATCGCTATCTAACCGGCGCGATCAGCGGCGAGTTGATCTTGGCGATCGCGATGACCGAGCCGGGCACCGGCTCCGACCTGGCCGCGGTGCGCACCACAGCGCGCCGCGATGGCGACAACTACGTTATCAACGGATCGAAGATCTTCATCTCGAACGGCCAGCTCGCGGATTTGGTGATCGTCGTAGCGAAGACCGATCCGAACGCGAATCCTCCGCATCGCGGAATCAGCCTGATCCTGGTCGAGGGCAATGCGCCGGGGTTCGTGCGCGGGCGCAAGCTCGACAAACTCGGCCTGCGGGGCCAGGACACCAGCGAGCTGTTCTTCGAGGACTGCCGCGTGCCGGCGCAGAATCTGCTCGGCAAGGAGGGGCAGGGTTTCAAGATGCTGATGGAGAAGCTGCAGCAGGAACGGCTGGTGGCGGCGATCGGCGCGATCGAAAGCTCGCGGCGATGCCTTGACGACACGATCGCCTACACCAAGGAGCGCCGCGCCTTCGGGCAGCCGATCGCGTCGTTCCAGAACACGCAGTTCCGGCTCGCCGAGATGGCGACCGAGGTCGAAGTCGGTCGCGTATTCGTCGATCGGCTGATGGCGGCGCATGTGCGCGGCGAGGATCTGGTCACCGAAGTCAGCATGGCGAAGTGGTGGACCACCGACCTGTTGAAGCGGGTCTCGAGCAGTTGCCTGCAACTCTTCGGCGGCTACGGCTTCATGATGGAGTACCCGGTAGCGACCGACTACGCCGACGCGGCGGTGCAATCGATCTACGCGGGCACCAACGAAATCATGAAGGTAATAATCGCCCGCCGCATGGGCCTGGATAATCGCTGATGAGGCGACGGGGGCCGTCGATCATGGCGCCTTGCCACCGTCAATTTCCGTCAAGGAGAATACAGCGGTGAACACGAACACTTCGCGCAACGAAAACGGGTCAGCATACTACCTTTCCCAGCCCCAGGCCGATCTCGATTTGGTATCAGTCGTCAGAGGCACGCCAAGCGGAGAATTACTGCGCCGCTATTGGCATCCGATCGCGGTTGCATCAGAGGTCGGCGAGCTGCCATTCCCGGTGCGCGCGCTGGGCGAGGACTTGATCCTGTTCAAGACGCCGCGCGGCGAGTTCGGGCTCGTCTATCCGCGATGCTGCCATCGGGGCACCACTTTGTACTACGGGAAAGTTGAAGAATGCGGCATTCGATGTTGCTATCACGGATGGCTATTCAGCCCCGACGGCAAATGCCTCGACCAGCCATGCGAACCCAACGGTGGCGAAAAGCGCGACAACTATCGGCAGCCCTGGTACCCGGTGCGGGAACGTTACGGCCTCGTGTTCGCATATCTTGGCCCACCGGATCGCATGCCCATACTTCCGCGATATGAGGCGCTCGAAGTTTTAGAGCCCGGCGAATGGATCGAACCGGACGGCAGGAGTCTGGGATCGGGCGGCGATGTGATCGCGCCGTGCAACTGGTTTCAGCATTGGGAAAACATTATGGACCCGTATCACGTCGCAATCCTTCATTCGGCATTCAGTGGAATCCAGTTTATTCCCGAGATGGCTCAGATGCCCAACGTATCCTTCGAGCCTTCGCCAATTGGCGTCACCAGCACGCAGATCAGAAGCATCGAGGGCAAAGTTTTCCGCCGCGTCACGGAAGTGGCGATGCCGACGCTCCGAGTGGTTCCGAATCCGTGGGCGACGGGGTTCAACCGTCCGGTGGAATCGATCGGTTGGACGCTTCCCATCGACGACACGCACTACCGCATCTTTACCGCCGGTCGCGCTGCCGAATCCGGACCTCTTTACTATCCGCCGAAAGGCCTCATGAGTGGAAATCGGCGCTGGCAGGACATGACCGAGGAAGAGCGGCAGCGCAAACCGGGCGATTGGGAAGCGCAAACGGGACAGGGGGCAATCACGTTCCATTCCGAAGAGCATCTAGCGTCTTCGGATCGCGGTGTCGCGATGCTGCGGCGATTCTTCCGCAAACAGATCGAGACGGTGGCCGCTGGCGGCAACCCCGCCGGCACGATCTTCGACGAGCGCGATGAATCAGTGAGATTCGCAGCCGGCAACTATCTGGAAGCACCAGCAGGTATCCCGGTGCTGCAGAGCTGACCCGCCCCGCCCGACGCGCTTCGACAAAACGAAAGGGCGATCCAGATGGACCGCCCTTGAACCGCGGAGAAATATCGCTCAGCCGATTTCGCGGCCTACTACCGATACGAAGCTGACGCAGCGGCCGGGTGCGCCGCCTAAGTTGTGCGTGAGCCCGAGTTTGGGGTCGTTGATTTGGCGCTTGCCGGCTTCGCCGCGGAATTGGAGCCACATTTCGTACATCATGCGCAGACCCGAGGCGCCGATCGGATGGCCGAATGACTTTAGGCCGCCGTCCGGATTTACCGGGAGCTTGCCGTCGAGGTCGAAGTAGCCGTCCATCACGTCCTGCCACGCCGTCCCGCGCTTGCTGAAGCCCAGATCCTCGCACAGCACGAGTTCGGTCGGGGTGAAGCAATCGTGGACTTCGGCCATGCTGATCTGCGCGCGAGCGTCGGTGATTCCGGCCTGCGAGTAGGCGTCTTTCGCCGAGGCGACGACTTCGCGGAAGGTCGTGAAGTCATAGTCCTGCGAGAGCGGCCCCTCGGCCGGTCCGGCGACGAACGACAGCGCCTTGATATAGATCGGATTCTTGCAGTACTTGTGCGCGTCTTCGGCGCGAACGATTATCGCGGCCGCCGAGCCGTCGGACACGCCCGAGCAATCCATGATTCCGAGCGGGTCGGCGATCTTGGGCGAGTTCTTGATCGTCTCGATCGGCACTTCTTTCTGGAACTGCGCCTTGGGATTTTTTGCGCCGTTTTTATGATTCTTCCACGCGATGCGAGAAAGGACGTCCTTGCCCTTGTCGGGATCGAGTCCGTACTTTTTAAAGTACGCGGGCGCGAGCAGCGAGAACGACGCCGGCGCCGTCATGTTGCCGTCGGTGCCGTCGTTGGGCGGCGCCGACATCACCAGGCCCGAGTAGCCCGAGTCCTTGAGCTTCTCGACACCTATCGCCATCACCATATCGAACGCACCCGACGCGACCGCATAGCACGCCTGACGCATCGCTTCGGATCCCGTCGCGCACATGTTCTCGACGCGGGTGACGGGCTTGTACTGAATCTTGAGCGGCTCGGACAGCGTCAGACCCGAAATTCCGGAACCCATCGTGCCGAGCCAGTAGGCGTCGATATCATCTGGATTGACGCCGGCCGAGGCATAGGCCTCATAGGCGGCTTCGCAGAGCAAATCGTCCGGGCCCTTGTCCCAATGCTCTCCGAACTTGGTGCATCCCATTCCGATGATCGCAACGCGATCCTTGATTCCTCTGCTCGCCATGAAACGTTCTCCTCAGCGCCTAGCGCTTGGGCCGTGCCTTCCAGAAATAGTTGTGAACGCCGTCGGCAGTAAACAGGCGGCGAAATGTCATTTCCACTTCGTCACCGATCGCGACCTGGTCCGGTTCGCAGTCGGTCATCTCGCACAGAAAGCGTCCACCACCTTCGAAGTCTATCACAACATTGACCGTAGGGGGATTCAGCGAATACGCCAGCCGGTCGATTGCATAGGTGGCGATCTTTGCGGTGCGGTCCGCGAACGCATACGGCTCCATCTGGTCGAACGCGCGGCACTTGAAGCATACCCGCTGCGGCGGAAGCTGCGGGGTTCCGCACGCGGTGCATTTCGAGCCGATGAAGCCGAATTTCCATTGCTGCGACCGCAGCATCGGCGGACCCGCCGGTCGGTCAGGATCGGGACGGCGCGGAGGCTCGGTCGGCAGAATCTCGCGCCATTTGAGATAGCTGCCGTAAGTCACGTCGCCTTTGGATTCGATTTGCATCCCGACTGAGCGGATCGGCTTGAAGCCCGAGATGGCCGGAGTCGCGCGCAGCACGATAGCGTCGGCGCCGTCAGCGACGGAGGCGACCAACACGCGCTCGCCCGGCTTGAGAGAAGGCAACACGCCCGCGAGCATCAGCCCCGGATGCGCGGCGCCGGTCTGGCCGACGGTGAGCGCGAGGTTGTCGCCGAGCTTCGCGGGGTCGAGTTTCATTCCGCGGATAATCTCGTCCGCTGCGCGCGGATTCGGCGCGTCGAGAATAACTTTGGTCAGGTCGCCGGGTGCGATCTTTGCCTTGGCCAGAACGTCCGCAATCGCCTTGCCCAAAAGCGGCGAGTACGCCTGCGTCAGCGTGAACCGCTCTTCCCATGAATGTCCAAAGCGTTCGCCCGGAGCGCGCCAGGTGTCCATGAATTCGCGGGTAAGCGATGCGGTGGCTTCGATTTCCGCGATAACGTGCTCGGTCCCGAGCACGAAGGCGACAGCGCCGTCACCGTTTTGCTGCTCGGCCTTGCCCTCGGGCGCACCCAGGCGAGCGTCGCCGATCGCGACGATCGCGTTGGTCCTCGAGCCTGAAGCGGCGTCGGCGCCTTGCAGAATCGCGGAGATTCCAGCGCGCACCGATCCGGTCAGATCGACCGCGCGGATATTGGGCGGCATCCGGGTGGCGGCGGCGACGATCGCGGCGTTGAGCTTTTCGCCATAGGGCGGAGTCGTGGTCGCGAAAATCAGTGCACCGATCGACGCGGACGCCGCCGGCGCAGCCTTCAGAGCATCGCGCACCGCCTCGACCGCCATCGAGGCCGAATCCTCGTCGAAGCTCGCGACGGAGCGCTCGCCCTTCGAGGCGGCAACCCCGAGCATCTGCGCGATCGCGGCGCGTTTCAGCCGCCGGTACGGAATATACGAGCCGTATGAAACAATTCCAGCCATGCTGCGCATTAAAGGCCGTGCCGATTCATCCGTCAACCCGAAGCGTGCGGCTAAACCAACGAGGCCGATCGCGTCGTCGTGCAAGATCGTAAAAGATCCTCGCAGTTGTTGAGGTTCCCGATGGTCTGTGGATTGCCCTCTATCCTCAGGACGGAAAAAAAACTATCATTACTCCATAACGCTCGGATGCCTTCCTGTACTCAGACCCGGGATGGTCCCGGGATCTCTGTTCGATTGCTTCCCGGCATTTACTGATGGAGGGGCACTTAATGCCCAGCAAATTGTACGTAGGCAATCTTGCCTACTCGGTTACGAGCCACGACCTGGAAGAGCTGTTCGCGCAGGCCGGTGCGGTGCAAAGCGCCGCGGTCATCACGGACAAATTCTCGGGTCAGTCAAAGGGATTCGGATTCGTCGAGATGTCGACGCCGGAGGAAGCAGCAAAGGCAATCCAGGCCCTGAACGAGACCGAGCTCAAGGGACGCAACATCCGCGTCAACGAAGCCAAGCCGCGTGAATCCGGCTTTGGCGGAGGCGGCGGTGGTGGAGGCGGACAGCGTCGCGGTGGTGGAGGCGGCGGTGGTGGTGGTGGCGGCGGAGAGCGCCGAGGCGGTGGCGGCGGAAACCGCTGGTAAAATCATAACAAACTGGGCGGGCAGGCGATGCCCGCCCAGTCATTTCCGAGAAAGGGGACGCGCAGCGCGCGGCAGTTGTCGAGCCGCAGGATTTAGTCGCGCGTTTCCCCGGTCCGGGTCATTCGATGGAGGTTACGACGTGCCCAGAGTTTATGTCGGAAATCTGGCGGAATCGGTTACGCGCGATGATCTGACTACGCTGTTTTCACGAGTCGGAAAGGTCGGCGGAGCGTTGGTAATCACCGACAAGCTTTCCGGCGTGTCGCGCGGATTTGGCTTCGTCGAGATGATCGAAGTTGACGACGCGATCAACGCGGCGCATTTTTTCCATGACACCGAACTCTCAGGCCGCAAGCTGCAAGTCGATCAGTACCGTCCCAAAGACGAACCTGCCGCCAAGGGCTCTCGCAAGCGCCGTTGATCGCCGAAGCGCCGCGCATTCGGGCAAAGCCCGGGCGTGCATGAACCGGGCTACCAGGAGAGCGCGCGGAAAATCGCGGGCTCAAGAAACTTTGCAACCATCGCCGTGGAGGCACTATGCAGTCGGAACCGATCTCAGCCTGGCGGACTCATGAGTGGAGAGTCAGGACGCTCGAATCGATCGTTGCCGGCGGCGGCTCGCGGCTTGGCTTCACCTGCCGCGGATGCGGCAAGACCTTCAACCACAACACCATCAATCGCCGCACCTGGGCGGTGGACGCGCAGGGCGTCGCGCTCAGCGACGACGTGACCACGCGCTGGCTCAAGGGCGAATGCCTGCGCCATCCGATCGTCGCCGACGATGACGATCGCAAGCTGACCAAGTATCCCGCGGGCTCCGCGCCGCACGCGTAGCGGAATCCGCAAAAATGGGCTTCGCTCCAACGAGTTTGAATCCGGGGCATTAGCCGAAGCGCGGAGCGAAATTGGGAGGTTCATCTATTTCCCGATTTCCCTGGCCGATGACGGCGTCGGATCTTCGCGCGTGAGCTAAGGCAGTCCGTCATCGGCCGTTAGCCGGTCAGATTTCTGATCATAGAAAGTGTGAGCCGGCGGCTCGCGATCGATTGCGCCAGAGGCGCAGGCACGCACCGCGTGAGTTCTTCCGGGAACGGCGGTGGACTCATAGAACATCATGGTGCCGCATTGAGCGCGCGGTCCGCGCCTTGCGGGAATCCCACCCAGGTCACGAAGGCGGCGCCAGCCGCCCGTTGCGGGCGTTTAATGCCCTGCTTGCTGCTTGGCCTTAAATTTCGACGTGCGCTAGGTTACAGCCTGCTTATAACTTTGCGTGGCCGACTGCGAGGGGGCGTAGTCGGCTCGGAATATTCGGAGCCTGAAAAAAGAGTGACATGGCTTTAGGGAGGAGGGGGATGAAATCTCGGTGGGGAATGGTTTTCTTTTTTGTTTGGTCGATGGCAGTGGTGGCGGGCTGCGGAAATGGGAGCGGAAGCGGGAGTGCGAGCGGGGGCGGAAGCTCGGCGACGCAATCTCCTTTCGATGCGCAAATTGTCGAAACCGCTAATCCGCAGGTCGCGCTTTACACCTTGACCTTGCCGAAGTCCGGCGCGGTCACCGTGGAATTCGGCAGAGGAGCGAACCACAGACTGAAGACCTGGACGGTCGCATCGCCCGACAACGGCGGAGCGGTGAGCATCCTCGTCGCTGGTATGCTGCCGAACACGACGTATCACATGCGCGCGACTATCGAGTATTCCGACGGTACCAGCGCCAAGGACACCGACCATACCTTTACGGCAGGCGCGCTGGCGGCGGGGATGAAACCTACGGTAGCGGTCACGACCGCACCCGGACTAACGCCGCAACCGGGCATTGAGCTGGTCAATGGATCGGGCGGCAACGCCAATGGTCTGTTCGCGATCGATCTCAAGGGCAACGTCATCTGGACCTATAACTTTCCCGATCAGCAGCCGGGTGAATCGGTGCAGGGAGTCAAGATGCTGCCGAACGGCGACATCCTGCTGGTGGTGGGACCTAGTTCCTCCACTGCGCTCACGCAGGCGGTTGCAAACGGCACGCCGACGGCGGTGCGGGAGATCGACCTGGCGGGCGACATCGTGAAGGAGATCACGATCGCCGACCTCAACAGCAGTCTGGCGGCGGCAGGATACTTGAACCTGACACTGCAAGTGTTTCATCACGATGTGACGCCGCTGGCCAACGGCCACTGGCTGGTGCTGGCGAACACCCTGCAACAGGTCACGCTGAGTGGCGCGAGCGCACCAACCACGGTGCTGGGGGATGTGATCATCGACCTCGATACCAGCCTGAATCCGGTTTGGGTGTGGAATGAATTCGACCATCTCGACGTGAACCGGCATCCCTTCAAATTTCCGGACTGGACCCACACCAATGCGATCGTGTATTCGCCCGATGACGGCGACCTGATCGTTTCCATGCGCCACCAGAACTGGGTAGTCAAGGTGGATTACAACAATGGAACGGGGCAAGGGGACGTTTTGTGGCGTCTGGGGTCGGGCGGCGACTTCACGCTCGAGGACAGCTCCGAGGATGCCGATACCGATCCGGCGGACTGGTTTTACGCGCAGCACGGCCCGTCATTTTTCTCGTCAAAGACCAGCGGGGTTTTCTCTCTTGGCTTGATGGATAACGGCGATGATCGCGAATTTTCAAATGGCACCAACTGCGCGGTGCAGGGCAATTCACTTTGCTATTCCACGGTCCCCGTCATGCAGTTGGATGAGAACGCCAAGACCGCGAAGTTCCAGTTTCATCAAGTGCTCACGCCGAGCTTGTACAACCTCTGGGGCGGCAACGCGGACCAACTGGAGAAC
>DATKSB010000049.1:0-12484 GCA_035531855.1 Binataceae bacterium (SeqCode) | reverse complement strand
GCCGGTCCATACGTGACGATGGGGATAATCAGCGCAATCCTTTATGGCGCGTATCGGCGCTCGACTCGCAAACAGGCGGCGCAGGTTATTTCCAAGCGCTAGGCCGATGCGCGCATGATTCGATTTTGATGGGGAGACGATGATGAGTGAGGCTCTGGCAGTAGATCCGCACGCGCACGGCGCGGTGCATGGCGCAGTGATTGACGAGTACGAACCTTCGATAACGCCGGGGAACTCCGGCAAGCTTGGGATGTGGGCCTTTCTGGCCGCCGACGCGATGACCTTTGGCGCGGCGATCGCCGCCTACGGCGCGTTGCGGTACAACAACGTCAACTGGCCCAACCCGGCCGAATACCTGGGTATCACCACCACCGCGATCATGACGTTCATCCTGATCTGTTCGAGCGTCACGATGGTCGAGGCGATCCAAGGGGTGCAGAACGGCAATCAGTCGAAGTTTAAGGTCTTCATGTTCGCGACGATTATCGGCGGCGTAGCGTTTCTGACCATGCAAGCTTTCGAGTGGCACCATCTGCTGATGGAACGCGGGATGTCGATTCATCGCGATCTGTTCGACGCGACTTTTTTCATCCTGACCGGATTCCACGGATGCCACGTGTTCGGCGGAGTCGTGTACAACAGCGTGATTTGGATTCGCGGCCTGATGGGCAAAATTCCGCAGAACAAGGCGAAGTTGGTCGAGATCGCGGGGCTCTACTGGCACTTTGTCGATCTCGTGTGGATCCTGATTTTCACTTTCGTTTATCTGATCTAGTGCGCGCGCCTGCGCGAATCGCCCGGGGAGGCACAAGGATCAACTATGGCGGCTGAAGCGGCAATGAATTCCCACGAGGCTCATGCGCAGCATACGGGCCCGAGCTATATCGCGGTCTTCGTCTATCTGACCGTGCTGACCGGCATCGAGCTGCTGGTTTATGCGATGAACTTTCCGACCGACATCAAGATCGGCTTGCTGGTTGCGCTCGCGCTGGCCAAAGCCGTGTTGGTCGCGATGTATTTCATGCATCTGGCGACCGAGCACAAGGGGCTGTGGATCATCGCGGCGACGCCGATGATCCTGGTTGCGTTTTGCTACCTGATGCTGCGCCCGGATTTGAGCAAGCGCGCATGGGCGCACCAGTACCAAACCGCGCCGCGGGCGGCCGAACCAGCAACCGCGCCGCCATCGTAGCGGGAATCAGAGCCGCGCGTTGATTCCGTACTCAGTTCTTCCGCAGGTCAACGCGATTCTGAACTCGATCGCGGCGGTGCTGCTGGCGGCGGGCTTTGTTTTCATCAAACGCAAAAACATCCCAGCGCATCGCGCGTGCATGCTGACCGCCCTGGCGGTCTCGACGCTGTTCCTGGTTTCGTACCTGATCTTTCATGCGCACGCGGGCGAGCTCCGCTTCAGCGGAATCGGATGGATTCGTCCGGTGTACTTCGCGATTTTGATCCCCCACGTAATCCTGGCGATCGCGATCGTGCCGCTCGCGCTGTTCACGGTATCCTACGCGCTGCGCGGACGCTTCGCATCGCATCGGAGAATCGCGCGCTGGACCTGGCCGCTGTGGATGTACGTGTCGGTGACCGGCGTCATCGTGTACTTCATGCTCTACATACTTTACAAGCCTATCATGCCGTGATTCGCGCGTAACGCGCGTCACGCAAGAAGCGCGACGTCGGGGCGGTTGCCCGCGGTGACGAAGGGGCGCCGATTACACCGGGCCGCGGCCGGCTGTCAGTCAGGCAGGCGACGAGACCCTAACCGGGAACGGCTCTCGCCAGGCCTCGAGCTCGCTCAGGCGTTCATGCCAGCGCCGCACTTCGGGAAACTCGTTCAGCGGCATGCGGCCGGTTTCGGCGTAGGGCAGCACCCCTGCGACGGAGAAATCGGCCACCGTCAGACCGTCACCTACCAACCATCGGCGGCCGGCAAGATGGCCATTCAGCACGCCGGCGAATTGCCGGAATCCGACGAGCGCCTCATCCACAATCGACGGATCTGTTGGACCCAAGCCAAAGCGAGGCTTGATGATGTGCTGGAAATAAAGCTCGCCGCCGTGCCGGTTGAAGTGCTGGGCGTTCCAGCTCAGCCAGCGGATCACGTCGATCTGCCGGTCTCTATCTCGCGGCCATAGGTCTGAGCCCGCCCGCATTGCCAAGTGGCACAGGACTGCATCGGTCTCCCAGATGATCCGATCGTTATCGACCAAGGTCGGAACCTTGCCGTTGGGATTGACCGCGAGAAAAGCTGGCGTCTGCTGCTCGCCCTTGGCCAGATCCAGATACACGAACTCGACCGGCGACTTCAGATGCCGGGCTACTGCGCATGCCTTACGCGGATTGAGCACGTCCGAATAGTAGAGCTTCATGTCGCTACCTTTTCACCGAGGCTTGCTACGCCGGCACTGCCAACCGCAAACCGGCGTGAAGGGGTGTCCTTCACCCCGCGCAAAGGCGTGGCGGGTGACACCGCTCTTGTCGCTGACTCCCCCTTGTGAGAGGCGGCGACTTAGGCTTTCGCGCTGGGGCGGCTCGATACCGCGTCGTGCCAGCGCTTGAGGTTCTTTTGCTCGGGCGTGATCTTGATGCCGGTGGTTCGTCCGAAATCGATCCCGATTAGCGCCGTGATATCCGCGATCGAGTAACGCTCTCCCGCGATGAACTGCCGGTTCGCAAGTTCCTTGTCGAGCCATTCGAGCCGCTTCAGCGCCGCCGCATGGCAAATCTCGCCGTACTCTTTCGATTGCGGGATGCGCCCCTTGAAGAATTCGCTGGTGTTCCGAAACGCGCCGGCCGCCATCCCGAGAATCTCGAATTCCATCCGCCGGTTCCACATCTCGACCACCGCCCGGTCCTTCGCGTCCACACCGAAGAGCGCGGGCTCGGGTTTCTGCACCTCGAAGTACTTGCAGATCGCGACCGACTCGGCGATATGGGTTCCGTCGTCGAGCTCGAGCACCGGAACGCCGCCCATCGGGTTGATTTTGAGGAACTCGGGTTTGCGGTTATCGCCAGCCGAGATGTTCACCTGCTCGAAGGGGACCTGAATTCCCTTTTCGGCAAGAAAGACACGAACGCGGCGCGGATTCGGGGCTTGGGTAAATTCATAGATTTTCATGACGGTTGCAATTTAAAACTGATACCCCCGCCGCGTCAAGCGCGCGCTTGGCCGCGCTCAGCGCGCGATCCGCATCTGAACCGTATCGGTGAACGGAAAAGTGGCCGACGGAAACAGCCCGCCGACGAACTGGAATTTATACTGGACCGTTACCTGGACCAGGCTGCCCGGCTGATTGTTGGGCGTCCACGCCGCGGTGGTCGAAAGGTTCGCGGTGTTAAGTCCCGTTGCGAGGCTCTGCGCGTACGTCTGGAGCTGGCTCGCGGTGGCGGGCGAGGTGCTGGTGCTGCCGCGAACCATCGCGTAGCGCGCGGTCTGGCTGGCCGCGTATGACACGAAGTCGTAGGAGTACATCGCGGCGGAAAATTCGATCATTCCGATCAGCAGAGTCAGAAACACCGCGCCGACGATCGCGAACTCGGTAGTTGCCTGCCCGGAACTCCGGCGGCGACGGCTCATCGTGGTTCTTCCACTCATTGCACGCGCAACGTCGCCTGCCCGGTCATCGTGAAGGCGGCAGGAAGGCCCGGATAGTTGACCAAAGTCGCGTAGGTCGCGGTGGTCTTCGCCTGCACGAACACCGCGAACTCGCCCGAGGCGCAGCTGTTGCTGGTGCATGAGGTCGCGGCGCCATTGGCGCATTGGCAGAAATTGGTCGCGGTCGTGGCGAAGGCGTTGGATGGATAGAGCTTGTTGAACAGGCCGCTGGACTGCACGTCGTTGGTCGCCGCCGATTGCATCCCGGCCAGATCGCCGTCGGTGGTGGTGGTGGCGCCATATTCGGCGCCTGCGTCGGCGGCATGCTCGAGCGCGACGCTCAAATACATCATGCGTCCGGCCTCGACCACCGCGAGCAGGATGAACATCAGGATTGGAGCGACGAGCGCGGCTTCGAGGATGCTCTGGCCGCGCGCGGATTTATTCGGCCAGCGTCGCATTTTGGATCGGCGAGCCTCCCACCAGCGACGAGTAGTTCGCGTTCATCGTGATGTTGCCGTTCACCATCAGGTCCTTGGCGACAATGATCGAATAGGCGGCGTTGCTGCCGCCGTTGTAGGTCAGGTCGGTGGTCGGAAAATACAGCGCGCCGGTGAAGTTCACGGTGTCGCCGCCATTGATGATGCTGGCGCCGCCATTGGTGACCGAGCGATCCTGAAAGAACAGGATTCCCTTGAGCGGACCCGAGGTCGGCGCGCTGAGCGTCGCGGTGACGCTGCCGTTCAAGGTGATCGGGCCGTAGCCGCCGCTGCCGGTGGTGTTGTAGAAAGTGACGCCGGCGCCGGTCAGAGTGCATCCGCCGTTGGCGATCAAGCCGCCGCCGGCGAGCACGTAAACCCCAGGCGCAAAATTCGCCTTGGTGTTACCGTTGAAGATGATCCCGCGGCAATAAACTCCGGGACTCATCTGCACCGATTGATTCGAGTTGACGATAAAATTGTTGTACGTGCACGGACCGACGAAGGGCGCCGGCACCCCCGCGAGCGGATCGGACACCGGCAGAATTCCGGTGACCGGCTTCGGAGTGAGCACCACGTTTCCGTTGGCCAGAGTCTTGCCAACCACCCCGATCGCGCTGGCGGTGATGGTGACGTTGCCGTTGGCGATGAGCGCGGTGCTGCTGCTGGAATCGTCCAGGATTCCGCATTGCGACGTGATATTGCCGTTGCCGTTGGCGGTAATCGCGCCGGACGCCGAAGGATCGAGCACGTACATGCATCCGTTCGCGTTCGCGGTGCCCGCAACCGCGCGCGCGCTTACGTCCATGGTCTTTATTCCGAGCAGGCTCAGGAACCAGGTCGGCTGCGGCTGATCGATAATCGCTTCGACGTAGCTGTCGTTGCTGGTGAAGGCGCCGCTTTTGGGCGGATTGTTGATCGTGATCGTGGTGCCGGCTGTGGTGGTGAATCCGTTGAGCGTTGCGTCGTTTTTCCCGGCGAAGGCGGGACTCTCCGCATTGGTGATCAGCGCCGACGCCGCTGCAACCGCGGCCGCGTCCGCCGCCACCTGCATCCGCTGCTTCTGGCGCTCCATATAACCGACGTCCACCGCCAGCCCCGCGCCGACGAGTATCACCAGGATCGTGATCGCGAGCACGACCAGAACCTGTCCGGACGGCGCGCCGCCAATCGCGGACCGGACGCTCCCTCTCCCTGGAAAACGAGCGGCAATCGGACACCTCAAGCAGTTATGCATAGATCCCTCTGGAAAGGAGAGCATGGGACGTGCCGCGTCTGCGCTATGCTTTGATTACCGGTGGCGGGCGTTCATGGGCACACCGCTGAATGGACTCGCCTCAGACTGCGACCAGTGTGCCAGAAACCGAAAATCCTTAGCGTAAAAGCTATCGCGGCCGCGGCGAGTTCACGCCGCGGCCGCGATCAAAAATAGGCCTTCAGACTGTGCGCAATCAGGATTTCAGGAAGTCGCGCACCGCTTTCACGAACGCGGGCTGCTGCTCGTACATCAGCATGTGCCCGGCTTGCTTGATCGTTTCGAGCTTCGAACCTTTGATTCGGCTGGTGAATTCCTTTGCATAAACCGGCGGGATCAGCTTGTCGGACTCGCCCCACACCACCAGCGTCGGCACCTTGATTCGGTAGGCGCGTTTGGAGAGTCCGCGATCCGGAATCGGCCACAGGAACTTGCCCGCGGTGGCCAGCCGCTTCACGCGTTCGACGTACATGACTTCGAGCGCTTTGAAGTCCTCTGGAATCGCGGTCATCATTTTCGCCGCCGGTGAGTTAGGATCGTGAAACAGCATCCCGGCGATTTCGTTTAAGGGCGCGGCGAAAAAATCCGGGATCGGATGCTCATTGATCCAGAAGCCCGCCGGGCACGCCAGCACCAGCTTTTTGGTCCGATGCGGATCGAGCGCCGTCAGCTCCGCCGCCAGCATCCCGCCCATCGAATGGCCCAGAATATTGGCTTGCGGAATTTTCAGCTCGTCCATCAGCTCGTGATAGAACAGCGACGCATCGACGACGTCGTCGATATGCTCGGTTCCGGTCGATTCGCCGTAGCCCGGGAAGTGGGGCGCATAGACTTTGAAGTCGCGTCCGAGCTCTTCCAGGAACGGCTCCTGCGGCATCAGCCCGCCGGCGCCGTGCAGGAACAACAGCGGCTCGCCGCCGCTGCCATACGTATGCAGCTCGATCGAGTATTTGCCGCCTTGGCTTTGATGAGTCGTAATCATTTCGCGCTGCGCGCCTCCGCGTGAGATGCGGCCGCCGGATGCTTGGCCGCGCCGTTGGTCAGCCTGGAATCAAAATGCACCGGAGCGGGCACCGCGATCTCGTCTTGCGGCATCCGCTTGGGCGACCACTTGTCCTCGTACTCGCTCCACAGGTCGCGCACGTAAGGCGCGACTTCGGTCGCGAACAGGCTGGTGTTCTTGCGCACCAGCTCCGGCGGCATCGATCCGATCTGCATCAGCGTCATCAGATGCCCGCAATGGATATGCTTCATCGCTTCGCGCAGGCGCTCGCGCACGGTCTTGGGCGAACCCGCGATCACGTAGCCCTGCTCGACGAAGTCCTTCCACTTGAGGTCCTGCCGCACCATCGCGGCGCGGTCGCCGACCTGGCCAAGGATTCCGGCCTTGATCGTCTTCACCGTCCGGTAGCCCGGCGCGTCGGCGAATCCGTCGTAGACGTGCAGGCATCGGTTGAAGAAGTAATCCATGTGCGGGGCGTAGTCCTTCTCCGCCTGTTCGTCGGTTTCCGAGACCGCGACGATCTGCGCGAAGCCCATCGAGTATGGATTGAGCTCCTTGCCCTTCTTGGCCATCACGTCCCAATAGCCGTCGGCTACTTTCTTGCCCGCCAGATATCCGAAGTACGACAGGAAGCTGTACTGATAGTCGTGATTGGCGCAGAAGTCCCAGGTCTCGACCGAGCCTCCCCCCGGAATCCAGATCGGCGGATGCGGCTGCTGGACCGGGCGCGGCCACAGGTTGACGTAGCGCAGCTTGGTGTACTTGCCGTTGAAGGAAAAGATGTCTTTCTCCTTCCACGCCTTTACGATCAAGTCATGCGCCTCGTAGTAGCGCTCGCGCAGTTGCGCCGGAACCACGCCGTAGCAGAAATTATCGTCCATCGAGGTGCCGACCGGGAACCCCGCCACCAGGCGTCCGCCCGACATCACGTCGAGCATCGCGAATTCCTCGGCGACGCGAATCGGCGGATTGTACAGCGCGATCGAGTTGCCCAGCACCACCAGGTTGGCGTTCTTGGTCCGCCGCGTCAGCGTGGCCGCCATGAGGTTCGGCGACGGCATCATCCCGTACCCGTTCTGATGATGCTCGTTCACGCCCAGCGCGTCGAAGCCCATGCTGTCGGCGTATTCGAGCTGATCGAGGTAGTCGTTATAGAGCTTGTGCCCGACTTTCGGATCGTACAGATTGCGCGGGATATCGACCCACACGCTGCGGTACTTGTCCTTGAAGTCTTCCGGCAAAAACCGGTACGGCATCAGATGGAACCAGGTAAACTTCATGCGCTTTTCTCCTTGGCGTTCGCCGCGCTCCTACAAGGCCGAGGCGACTGCATCGGTCTCGTCCGGGACCCGAGCTTTAATGTTTCGTTCCTTTATATTTCTGGCGCGGCCGTTTCGTGCGGCGCCCATAGTCCTTGATTTGCGCTCGATCCGATTCTCAGTGGCGCGCGCGGCGCCATTTTGGTTCGCGCCGGCCAGATGCGACTCGAGCGCCTCTTCAATAAAGTGTTCGGTCGAGAGTCCGGTGACGTCGCGGAAGAAGCTGTCGTTGCCCATCAGCATGAAGGCGCCGTTGAGCGTCGCCCAGATGATCGCGGCGGTGCGCGTCACGCCCATCGGATGCGCGATCAGCCCCGCTTCGACTACCCGGCGGACGGTTTTCTCGTACAGCGCGAAAATCTCGTGTCCCTGAGCCATCACGCGCCGGAAATGGCGCAGTTCAGATGGACGCCGCAGGCGCTTTTCAAGCTGCGCGTAGCTGACGGATTGCTGCGAGATGAAAAGCTCGCGCGATTCGC
The DNA here is from genome assembly GCA_035531855.1 of Binataceae bacterium (SeqCode). Taxonomy (GTDB): domain Bacteria; phylum Desulfobacterota; class Binatia; order Binatales; family Binataceae; genus JBARDN01. Next base: position 4,348 of record DATKSB010000049.1, on the reverse strand, counting down.
GCAGATAATAGACGTAAGCCGCCGCGATTTCGTAGAGCTCTTCCAGCGGACCAAGTCCCTTGGCATGAATTTCCAGATAGCGCGCGCGCAGACTTTCGCTGCGCTCGGCCACCAGCGAAAGGTACAGATCGTCGCGCGACGCGAAATAGAGATAGATCGTGCCGACTGCGACCTCGGCCTCGCGCGCGACCATCTCGATCGTCGCGCCTTCGAGTCCGTGCCGCGCGAACACTCGCGCCGCCGCCGCGAGAATCGCCTGGCCGCGAGCCTCGCGCTCGCGCCGATGCCGCTCGCGCACGCTCATCGGCAAATTCCCCGCGACGATGATGAAGCATCATTCATATTCTGAATTCCAGCTCATAGCGCGGAACCGCACACGATGTCAAACCTCGCGCCCTGAGCTTATACGCACCGCGCGAGCGACTGCACGACCGCCTCGAGATTTCTCCCGTCGGTCGAAATGACGAATGTACGCTTGGTGGATGAAGCGATGTCGGCTTGGCGCATGACCAACCTGGGCCGGGCGCATAAGTATCGTAATTCTCAGCCAAGCGTCCAACCGTCATTCCGAGCCCCTTCGACGTTGCTCAGGGCAGGCTCCGGCGAGGAATCCCGAGGCGTGCGTGCGCCGAGTGTGCATCTCATGCACCGGCCCTTCGTCCGGGAATCCTCGCGCGCGGCAGCCGGTGCGCCATTGCCGCGCCGCACCGGATTGCGCTTGACTCTGGCGCGCGTGCGGGTAGGCTCACATCTGATTCGTGTCGGGAAAGCCGGTGCAACACCGGCGCTGCCCCGCAACTGTGAGGCGAGTCGCGACCGCGCGACGCCGAGCCAGACTACCGATCGAATCGACGGAGCCGTTACGACCTTCGCGGGTGAGGGAGGCTTCAGAAGCGCCGCGCGCCGCAATCGTTTTCCATGCCAGCGCGCCCGCTCCTGACGCGCCTTCATCGAGAAGGTGCGTCGGAAGCATTTTGGCGCACGAATCAAATCAATCCACCGACAACCGCGGTGCCGATCCGCGCGGATACGCGCCGCCTCCCCGTCATCTCGCGGCGATTGCCGGGTCGATCGCGGCGCACGCGCTGATTCTGTGCGCGATCGTATTTCTCGCCGCGCGCGCCCGGCCGCGGGGGCATCACTGGGTGCTGGCTTACGTGATCGATCTGGGCGCGGCGCACGGAGTCGGCGGCGACAGCGGCGGTTCGATGCCTTCGCGGCCGGATTCGTCGCCATCCTCGCCGCCGGTTCCGCGACCAGCGCATCGCGCGCGAAAGCCGCGTCGTGTGCTCGCGTCGATCTCCCCGCCCGCGCCGCCAATCGAGCCGGAATCGACTGATCATGCCAACGATCACAGTGCGCATCGAGATCGAGAGCCGAGCATTGCCGCTCCGAATCATCTGAAGTCCGTCGCCGCCGATCCCAACCGTGCCGGATCAGAAAATGGATCGGGCGGGCAGGGCGGCGCTCGCGGCGACGGCGTTGGTGCTGGCGTCGGTGCGGGCGACGGCACCGGCGGCATCACCGTCGCTCGTGCGGACTACGACTCCGATCCGGCTCCGCTTTATCCCGCGCGTTCGCGCCGTCGCGGCGAGCAGGGAACCGTAACGCTGCACGTTCTGATCGCGGAAAGCGGCGCGGTCGAGCGGGTCGAGCTGATCGCGAGCTCGGGATTCCGCGACCTCGACGCCGCCGCCCTCGAGACGGTGCGCTCCAGGTGGCGCTTCGCTCCGGCGCGGCGCGACGGGATCGCATTCGAGAGCTGGGTGGTCGTGCCGATTCGTTTCGCGCTCACCGAAGCCTCGAACTGAAGAAAAAACCGACCGGCGACAAAGACACGAAGACACTAAGAAGAAAAACCTCTTCTTCGTGTATTCGTGCCTTTGTGGCCGCCTTGATGCCTTGGTGTTTCTCTCTGCGCAAGTGTAATCTCGTTCCCGAACCTTTTCGGACCATTAGTGGAGGACCGCACTCGGAGCGGGGGTACGACGATGACTTGCAGGACAGGGGTTTTGACGGCGGCGCTTAAGCTTGCGATTGCGGGAATTGCGCTGTGCGCGGTGCTGGCGCCGGCTTTAGCGGGCGCGATCGAGGTCAAGAAAGATATGAACATGGGCGGCGGAGGCGGAGGCGCGGCAGCGCCGGTCTCGGCCGGACCCTCGATGCACAATCCTCTCACGCCCGGCCAGCAGAAGGCGTTGCAGGACGTGATCGCGTCGGACTCCGACCCGTTTCTCGATCAGGAGAGCGAGAAAAAGTCCTCCGGCCAGCCCTACATCGATCTCGAGCACGCCGCCTTCAGTTATATCCCGACCAACAAGGGCGGCGGCCTTACGGTTATCGCCAAATTGACCGGCAGCGAATACAAGCTCGCCAAAAACGGCACCGGCAAGGGCAGAGCGACCGGCAACAAAAAGGCCCTGGTCTTCAATTACAAGGTTGACGGCACCAAATTCGTCGCCTCGGAGCCGGCCAAATGGGAGGACGTCGCCGCCGCCGGAGCGAAGAAGTAGCTGGTGTTTTGATTGCCGCGGGATCGTTCGCCTCGTACCAGCCGGACGTGCACATTACTTAGACTGTGAAACAAAAGCTCCAGGAAGATTTGAAAACCGCGATGAAGAGCCGCGATACGCGCCGGATGATGGCGATTCGCGGCTTGCTCGCAGAAATTTCCCGCGTCGAAAAAGACGTCCGCCGCGAGGCCACCGAAGCGGAGATCGTGCAGATCGTCAAACGCGAGCGCGCCCGGCGCGCGGAGTCGCTCGGGTTCGCCCGGCAGGCCAACCGCGCCGACCTGATCGAGGAGAACGAGACCGAGGCGAAAATCTTGGCGGGCTATCTGCCGCCCGAGTTGCCGCTCGAAGAAGTCAGCGCCGCGGTGAACGAAATAATCGCGGGCGGCGCAACCCAAATGGGCGCCGTGATGAAAGCACTGCGCGACCGTTTCGGTGCCCAACTGGACGGCAAGGTCGCCAGCGACCTGGTAAAGCAGGCCCTCGCTGCGAAGTAATCCGCCCGGATCAGCTTGGGTTCCGATCTCTGCTGATGGGTCCACCCGGCTCGCACAATTATTTCTCGGACTCCTTCGGCGATAATTGCCGAGCTACCTCGCGTGCGAATGCTTCGATGCCCGCGACGACCTAACCCCTAACCCCTTCCCGCGCGGGAAGGGGAACCAGGCACTTGCGCTAACAGAGTCTGCTCCTGCTCGTGGGTGCGCACCGAATTTCCCTCCCGGGTGCGGGAAGAGGCGAAGCCGCCTTTCTAGCAAATCTTCCGAAAGATTTCCCGACTGGCGCATAGCGCGCGCTCCGTGGAATTTCCCCTCCCCGTGCGGGGAGGGTGGCGGCGAAGCCGTCGGGAGAGGTCGGTCTTTTCTCCGCGACCTCACGAACGCGAATCCGCTTAATGTTCGAGCGCTTCGAGGAGTGCATCCGACCTAACCCCTAACCCCTTCCCGCGCGGGAAGGGGAATTAGGCACTTGCGCTAACAGAGTCTGCTCCTGCTCGTGGGTGCGCACCGAATTTCCCTCCCCGTGCGGGGAGGGGGGCGGCGAAGCCGTCGGGAGAGGTCGATCTTTTCTTTCACGGATCGAATGCCGCCGCCGCCGATTTTACGCCATCACGCCGCCGTCCAGCGCCAGCGCGTTCAAATTGTCACGCGCGTTTGCGCTGCACGGCGTCCTCAAGCGCCTGGCGGATGAAGCGTTGATATGGAACTCCCGCCCTGGCCGCCGAGGCTCGCACGGCGTCGAGCAGTTGGCGCGGCAGGCGCATATTTACCCGCTCGCTCTTGGGCTGAAACTCGAAGACCATCGGCCGCATGCCGGAGAGGTCGTATTGGGTCAGGTCGGCTTGCTCGACAAATTTCTCGGCTTCCTTATCGCTTTTGAAACTCGGCAGTTTCTTTTTCATAATGCTCCACTTCCTCGTTGTGCATGAAGCGCGCGCTGATCGGACGGATGAGCCGTTTGCCGCGGCGTATGCGCATAGTGAAGACGACGAAAATCCAGCGGCCGGCTTCGCTCTTTCCGATTGCCTTGAACCGCTCCTCGGACTTCGAGTGCGCAGGGTCAGGCAGCACGGCGACTGAACCGCGAAACATCGATTCGATCGCGGCTTGAGAAACGCCGTGCTCGCGGCATTTAGGCCGGTTGCCGGCGTCCCAATCAAAGCCTGCTACGCGCATCGCGGTCGCAGCCAACCAGCATACTTAAGTATGGACGCTTGTGCAGCCATTCGTCAACCGCGAATCGACCCGAAGTGATCGCTCAAGCGTTTCGACTCGAATTTTCCCTCCCCGTGCGGGGAGGGTGGCGGCGAAGCCGTCGGGAGAGGTCGGTCTTTT
>DATKSB010000048.1:0-11328 GCA_035531855.1 Binataceae bacterium (SeqCode) | reverse complement strand
CGCCGCTTTCGCGTTTTGTTCGATCGATGCGCCTCATTTCGCTGCCGCCGCACAAAATCGAATTGCCTGAACCTGCCGGCTCTGCGATATAAGTTGGGTCGCGCATGCGCCGATCGGTGAAGCTCGAACCACGAGCGTAGCGCCCCTTCAGGAGAGCCGATGGCAAACGTCCTCGCTTGGATCACATCGATGCAGCTTCATCCGGTGGTCGATCATTTTTCGATCGCGCTGATTATCGTCGCGGTGTTTATCGATCTGGTCGCGACCCTGGTGCCGAATCGCATCTGGATGCGCTACATGGCGCTCACGCTGATGATCATGGGCGCGATCGCGGTGGCCGGATCGTGGGTGACAGGCGGAAAACTGCAGCCCGAATGGGTCTGGAAAACTATTCCGGCGGTCGCGAAACCGCTGATGCATCGGCACGCGCAGCTCGGCGACATCCTGATGTACGTATTCGGAGTGCTCGCGCTGTGGCGAATCCTGATCCAGGCGCTGACGGGGATGGCGCGGACGCGTACGATCTATCTTGTCGTCGCGGTGATCGCGGTGGCGGCGATCTGCTATCAGGGACGTCTGGGCGGCGAGCTGGTTTATGACTACGGGGTGGGGACGGTGCCGCAACGGCCCGAAGCGGTCGCGTCTCCGGGTGCGTCGACGATCCCCACGCCAATTCCGATGGTCACGGTGCCGACGCCGATGCCGAGCTCGGCGGCGTCCGCGGCAGCTTCCGCGGCGGCCTCTGCTGCCGCGTCCGCAGTGGCGCCGCCGGCACCCACGCCTACTGCGACCGCGTCACCGACCGGAATGTGAACCGGGTAATTTTCATTCGGAAAAGAATATGGAAATGAACGCATCAGAAAAACAATCGCTCGAGGTTGCCGATCGGCTGTTCAAAGCGATCGAGCATGGCGACGTCGGGGCGGTTCGCGGGCTATATGCGCCGCAAATAAAAATCTGGCACAACTTCGACGGCGCCACCCAGACGATTGACGAAAACCTGGCGCTGCTCGAATGGATGGTCGGCAATATCGCGGAAATCGCTTACTCCGATATCAGGCGTCAGCCCACGCCGAGAGGATTCGTGCAGCAGCACGTGCTGCACGGACGGGTAAAGTCGTCGGGCAAGGCGGTCGCGATCGCGGGGTGCATGGTGGGAACCGTCGAGGGCGGCCAGATCACGCGGCTCGATGAATATCTCGATAGTGCTCAAATTGCCGCGATGCGCGGTTAGCCCAGGCGGCCGACGCGAGCGCGGTTGGTACAAACGAATCAGCAAGGAGTTTTCCGATGACTAAACGGCTCGGCTTCGGCGCGTTTCTGGCGCCGCATCATCCGATTGGCGAGCATCCGACGCTCCAGTTCCAGCGCGATCTGGAATTGGCGCAGTGGCTCGACCAGCTTCACTACGACGAATTCTGGGTGGGAGAGCATCACTCGGCGGGATGGGAGACGATCGCCTCGCCCGAGATGTTCCTGGTCGCGGCCGCGGAGCGCACCAAGCGGATCAAGCTCGGCACCGGAGTGGTCTCAATTCCGTATCATCATCCGTTCAACGTCGCGCAGCGGATCGTGATGCTCGATCATCTGAGCCACGGACGCGCGATGCTGGGCGTTGGTCCGGGGGCGCTGCCGTCGGACGCGGTGATGCTTGGGATCGATCCGATGACCCAGCGCGAGCGGATGGACGAAGGGCTGGGCGTGATCCTGCGCCTGCTCACGACCGACGAGCCGTTCAGCTACAAGGGTTCGTGGTTCGAGCTCAACAACGCGGCGCTGCAGATTCGTCCGCTGCAGGAGCGGATTCCGGTCGCGACCGCTTCGACGATCTCGCCGTCAGGAATGAAATGCGCGGGCAAGTACGGAATCGGCGTGCTCTCGGTCGCGTCGTATTCCGAAGAAGGACTGATGGCGCTGCCGACGCAGTGGAATTTCGGCGAGACCTCGGCGCGCGAGCATGGCCAGACCATCGATCGGAGCAACTGGCGAATTGTGATGCCGTTTCATCTGGCGGAATCCAAGGAGCAGGCGCTGCGCGAAGTCGCCGACGGCCTCAAAAAATGGCAGAACGAATATATCGTGGGAATTCTGGGGTCGCCCCAGCGCCCGGCGTTCCCGGACGGTTACGAAGCCGCCAAGCGGATGTCGGAATATGGCGGCGCGATTATCGGCACTCCGGACGACGCGCTGGATCGGATCGAAAAGCTGCAGGCGCTCTCGGGCGGTTTCGGCACGATCCTGTGCTTCGCGCACGACTGGACCACGCGCGAGCAGGCGTTGCGTACCTATGAGATGATCGCGCGCTACGTGATGCCGCGATGCCAGGGGCTGATCAAGCCGCTCGAGGCCTCGGCGGCGCGCGTCAGCGCGAATAAGGGCGAATTGATGGAAAAAGCCAGCGGCGCAATCCTGAAAGCGATTCGCGACTACAACGCGACTCATCCGCGCGAGGGCTAGGCGCGGAAATGAAATCAGCGACAGCGGGCGGGCGCCGATAGCGACCCGCCCGCTGTCGTTGGCGCTGGCTCCGGATATCGCGCGGGAGCCTGACCGGTCTCGGAATGATCCATAGTTTCGTCGTGGACCGCGGTTGCGGCGCGCATGTCCTGTTCGAGCGCCGCGTCCTCAGCGGGCGACAGATTGCCCAGATGGCGCACTCATAGGACACAGCACCAGATGTCGGCGGCTGAGTGAGTATTGCCGAAAGCCGGCATCGCGGTGTTGGCGACGTCCTTGGGAAAGACGAAGTAAATCTCCGCGTCGGAGAATCGTTGCACCGCTCCGGCGAGTCTTGGATCGAAAAAGCTCTAATACCAGATGCGCGTGCCGAAGATGAATCGAGGATCGTGCACGATTCCACCCGCTTGACGCGTAAACGTCGCGGTCTGACCGAACGTTTGGGTATATGCGAATCCGATGTATGGCGCGAACTTGCGGCTGAGTTCGTACCGAATACGCAGTCCGGTATCCAGATCCGAAAGGCCGGAGCCGACGCCGCGACTCGGATCCTTCGCACTATACGCATTTATTTCAAACTGAGGTTGAGCAATCAGCCGCTGAGTAATCAACAGATCGTAGGAACCCGTTACCCGGCCGGCAAAGCGCCCCCGATCACTGAAGTAGAACGTCGGCGCGAACTCGAAGAAGTATGGTGCGAGACCCTCGACTCCTATTGCGCCCCAGGTTCGTCCGGGATTCGAATCGAGATCGTAGCGGACGCCGGCCTGCGCGTCGAAGTATCTGAGAAATGGAATAGGACGATCATACAGCGCCTCGGTATCGCCGTCGGTCGCCTTGCCGTTCTCGACGAAGCCCTCGGATTTCAACCATAGCCTGTTCATGTCGGTGCCGATCCAGCCCTCGCCGTCCCATCGAAATGCGTTATCAGGGCCGTTGGTGCGTCCTTCGAACTGATCGAAGAAAAAATGGCCCATGATTGGGTTGTCCATCACCGGCGGTGACCATCCTGACGGTGCCGAATAAGATTGAGTAGGGTTTGCAGCGACTTGCGCATACGCATTAGGTAAACCTGGACACAGTACCGTGCCCGCAAACGCGAATAGGCAGATCGCGACTGCACAGTGTCGGCGGATTAATCCGGGATTTGCGGCGCTCATGACACTATCACCTTGCGGAACATCCCGGCCTCCATGTGATAGAGCAAGTGGCAATGGTACGCCCACTGTCCCGGCGTGTCGGCGCTGATCAGATAACTCAGTCGTTCGCCAGGCTTCACGTTGATCGTATGCTTATATGGCAGAAAGGCGCCGTTGCCGTTTTCGAGTACGCTCCAAAGTCCGTGGAGATGAATCGGATGGTCCATCATGGTGTCGTTGATCAGGATGACCCGGACCCGCTCGCCGAGACGGAGCCTGATTGGCTGGGCGTCGGAGAATTTCTCGCCATCGAAGCCCCAGATGAAGCGCTCCATGTTGCCGGTCAGATGCAGCTCGATTTCGCGGCCCGGAGGCCGGGGATCGACGCCGCGAAAACGCGCGCGCAGATCGGCGTATGTCAAAACCTTGCGCCCGTTGTGATTGAGCCCTGTCCCTGGCTCGGACAGGCGGTTCGTCGGCGCCGCCGCCACGTTATCCACCTGCGGCCCTTCGCGCAGTGCGAATGGCTTTGGCGGTGTTGGCGGGGAATTTGATGCGGGCATCGCCATCGCGCCAGTCTCCCGACCCGGCTGCGGTAAAGGCGTCGCTCCGAATGCGCCCGGAAGACCACCACTGGCGGGCATCTTCATCCCCGGCATGTCACTCACGCTCATTCCCGACACGCCCTCGGTACTCATTCCCGCCGTGTCGTTCTGTTTCATGCCGTCGGTCCCGGCCATATTCATTCCCGCCGTGCCACCCATTCCCATATCGGCCATGGTGAGCATCGGACGGAGATCCATCGGCGGAACGGGCGCGGTCATGCCGCCTCGCGGCGCGAGCGTCGCGCGCGCATAGCCACTGCGATCCATCGACTGTGCGAAGATGGTAAAGGCGGATGCATCATGCGGTTGCACTATCACGTCGTAGGTTTCAGCAACTGATATTCTGAATTCATCCACCGTGACCGGTTCCACGTCGTTACCGTCGGCCTGGACCACGGTCATCGGCAGGCCGGGAATTCGCACGTCGAAAATAGTCATCGACGAGCCATTGATAATACGCAGCCGCACTCGCTCGCGGGGTCGAAACAGCGCGGTCCAGTTCGCCGCAGGCGGCTGTCCGTTGATCAGATAGATATAGGTCGCTCCACTCACGTCCGAAATATCCGTGGGACTCATGTTCATGCGGCCCCACGTCAGGCGGTCCGAGAGTGTCGCTCCGAGTCCCTTGTTCCTTACGTCGGAAACGAAATTGCCGGCGGTGAGCTGATTATAGTTGTAGTAGTCACTCTGGAACTTGAGATTGCTGAACACGGTTTCTGGATTATTATCGGTCCAGTCAGAGAGCAGAAGTACATACTCGCAGTCAGATTCGATTGGATCCTTACCCACTGGGTCAATAATCAACGGACCGTAATGCCCCGTCTGCTCCTGGAAGCGGCTATGGCTGTGGTACCAGTAGGTGCCGTGCTGACGGACCGGAAAGCGATAGACGAACGTCTCGCCGGGAGCGATTCCCGGAAAACTCAGTCCGGGAACGCCGTCCATGTCCGCGGGGGTCCGGATACCGTGCCAATGAATCGAGGTCTGATCCTTCAGATGGTTGGTCACCGAGATCGTGACCGTGTCGCCTTCTTGCCAGCGTAGAATCGGTCCCGGCACCGAACCGTTGACGGCGGTCGCAAGACGCGGCCTGCCGGTGTAGTTCACCGGGGTTTCGGCAATATCGAGTTGGAAGCGGTTGCCAGAAAGCTCGGGCAGCCCACCAGCGGTTTGTTTCGCCCAAGCGGGCAATCGCCACAGATTCGCCCCGGCAATCACTCCGCCGGCGAGAACTCCTTGAACAAACCGGCGCCGCGTGATTCCGCGGCCGTCCCTTTTGCGGCTTCCGCGAGGGCAGGACTGATGTGCGTCGCGGGTGGTTTCAAATGACATTGCACGAACCTCCAACTCGATGAACGCCTGGCTATGCGGACAGGTTCGTCCGCGGCTGACGGCGCAATTCCTTCACGCAACAGTCTTGGCGGACCGGTCGCCATTGCGCGAAGGAGACGGATCGATCGATCAGTGGATCAAAGGAGAAGGGCGTGAGTTGCGAGAAAAGCGGAAACCGCCGGCGGCCGCGAATGCACTTGTGTTATCAACCGCAGGTTCGCGGTATTAACGGACTCGAAGATGCGCGCGCTGACGAAATTTAGCGGGAGCGCCGACAAATAGTTATCCGCCGGAGAGGCGGCGTCGGCGCGAGCTTGCGCGGATTCCCTGCAGGCGGCGGCCTGACAGCATTCGTGAGTCCGATGCGACTTCCGGGGAGCGTCATGGTCCGGGCATGAGCCTTCATGCTGATGGGCCGCGCATGACATGGAGGAGCAGGCCGGCGCGTCGGCGGCGCACAAACACGCCGTGCGCAGGAGCAGCGTGATTGCCGCAACGATTACCATCAGGATTCGCGGTCGCATACAACTCGCCCGAGGTCCGGTTCAGGCCTGACGACAACAGTTCAGAATATCTCGTGAACAGTCAAGCCCGAAGCAGCGATCGGGAGCGACTCGCGGATTTGCTCCCAAGCGGGATGCTCGTGTAACACTCGATCGGATCTAAGCGATCCGCGACTGACTGGCAGGAGGCATCGATGGCGCAAAAGCAGGTTGGCGTGCTTGCCGCGATTTGGCGGTATCCGGTGAAATCGATGCTGGGGGAACAGATCGCGCAGGTCGAGATCACCGAGCGCGGCGCGGTGGGCGACCGCGCGTGGGCGCTGCGCGAGACTGCGACGAAGCGAATCGCGAGCGCAAAGAAATTCGTGGGGCTGTTCGACTTTCGCGCGAAGTACGATGATCCGCTCGCGGCCGGAAACGGTTCGCCGATCACGATCCGCATGCCCGACGGAAGCACGATTCATCCGGGCGATCCGGGAGCCGCTGAGCAAATCAGCACCGCGCTCGGACGCAAGGTCACGCTCGAGCGCTCGGAAACCGCGGTCCGCGAACGCGCGGGAATCGATCCGAAAACCGTTTTCGCCGACGTGCCAATCGAGCAGGTGATTCCCGGACTCTCGGCGGAAACCTTGCCACCGGAATTCGCGCTTTCGCCCGGCTCGTTTTTCGACACCGCGGTGATGCACGTGATCGCGACCGGAACGCTGCGTCACCTGGCGAAGCTCGCGGGATTGAAATCGATCTTCGATCCGCGCCGCTTCCGTCCGACCCTGTTCGTGGATAGCGGGCCGGGCGACGACCGCTTCGTCGAAGACGAATGGGAGGGTGGCGAGCTGCTGGTTGGTTCGAGCGTGAAGATCACCGCGATGGTTCCCGCGTTGCGCTGTGTGATGACGACGCATCCGCAAGACGATCTTCCGCGCGACCTCGACGTGCTGCGGACGTCGGCCCGGCATCATCGCAACAACGTGGGCGTGTTCGCGGCGATCGGCGCGGGCGGCACGGTGCGTATCGGCGATCCGGTTTACCTGGTGAAGTAGCACTTCGCGCCGCGACAGCCTAAGTGACAACGGCTGACGCGGCTGTGGATACTGCCCGAACGCCCTCTTGCTCGCGGATAGGGTTGCGGCGAAGTATCGATGGAGCGGCGCTGAGCGCTGCTTCCGATGCCTGATTCTCGACAAATAATCACCTCGACCCGCGCCGCCGAACGAATCGCGGCGGCGCGCGAATGGTTGCGCGCGCTCGAACCGGGCGCAGAGGCGATCGTGATCGCGCCCGGGCGGGCGGGCGCTGACGATCTGGTCCGCGCGCTCGCGGCCGAGCGTGGAGCGATCGCGGGGATTCATCGCCTGACTATTAATCGCCTTGCCGGACTGCTTGCGGCGGACAAGATGGCGGCGCTCGGCCTTGCTCCGGCAACCGCGCTCGCGACGCGGGCGGTCGCGGCGCGCGCGGTGTTTCATCTGCGGCCGGCGGCGCGGCTTTTGTACTTCGCCCCGGTGATCGATCAGCCGGGATTTTCCAACGCGCTTGCGCGCACGCTCGAGGAGTTGCGCCTGGCTGATGTATCGGCCGGCGATCTCGCGCGGCTGGGTGCGGCCGGGGCGGAACTGGGCGCGATGCTCGAGCGGTTCGAGACTGAGCTGGCGGACGCGAAGCTTGCCGATCGCGCGATGATCCTGGCACTCGCGGCCGAGGCGGTACGCGCCGTTGCCGCTCCGCGCTTCGCCGCGATTGCTACGCTCTTGCTCGACGTGCCGCTCGAAACCCGGCGCGAGGGCGCGTTGGTCGCGGCGCTGGCCGCGCGCGCGCCGAGTTTGTTTGCGACCGTTCCCGCGGGTGACGACCGTACGGCGCGGATGCTCGCGGAGTCGCTCGGCGTTGCCGTCCGCTCCGCGTCCGCGAGCTGCAGCGGTGACGCGACCTCGCTGGCGCGGATGCAGGATCATCTGTTCGGCGACCTGACTCCTCCTGCGCGCGATCTGGATGAAACAGTCACGATAAATTCGGCGCCGGGCGAAATGCATGAGTGTGTCGAGATTGCGCGGCGAATCGATCGCGAGGCGCGCGACGGCGTGCGCTTCGATCGAATCGCGGTGCTGTTGCATGACCCAGTGCGCTACCTGCCGTGCCTGCAAGAAGCACTCGACCGCGCCGATATTCCCGCGTACTTCGCGCTCGGTGCGCGGCGTCCGCGGCCCGGAGGCCGCGCGCTGCTCGCGTTGCTTGCCTGCGCGGCGGAGAATCTTTCGGCGCGGCGCTACGCCGAATATCTCTCGCTCGCCCAGATGCCCAGCCGCGCGCAGGTCGAAGCGTCGCGCGATGTCGCGCTCGATTGCGAACTGGTCGCGAGCGCGCTCGGGCGCGATCTGCGTGAGGCCGTAAACTCAGATTCGGCGCCAGTGGCTGAAGATCGCGCGCGCGCGCCGCGGCGGTGGGAGCAGATAATCGTTGATGCGGCCGTGATCGGAAGCGCCGAGCGATGGGCGCGGCGCCTGGACGGATTGGAGCACGAGCTGGCGCATCGTCGCGCCGAACTGGACGATGACACCGCGCAGGCAGCGGCGCTCGAGCATAAGATCGCCGACCTGCGGCATCTGCGGGAAACCGCGTTACCGCATATCGCGATGCTGGCGGCGCTGCCGGTGCGCGCGCTGTGGGGCGAATGGCTGGAGCGAATCCGCGCGATCACCGCCGCGGCGATTCGTGACCGCGACGAAATTCTGGCGGCGCTCGGCGAGCTCGATACGATGGCGCCGGTAGGGCCAGTCGGCCTGGACGAGGTGCGGCATGTGCTGGCCGAGCGGCTGGCGAAGCTCGAGGATCCGCCTGCGCCACGCCGCTACGGGGCGGTCTTCGTCGCGTCGCCGAATCGCGCCCGCGCGATGTCGTTCGAGGTCGTGATCGTTCCGGGACTGGCGGAGCGGATTTTTCCGCAGAAGATGACCGAGGATCCGATCTTGCTCGATGCGTCGCGCGCGGCGCTGGGCGCGGACCTGATCAGCATCGAAGATCGCGTCGCGAGCGAACGGCTAGCGCTGCGAATCGCGGCGGGAGCGGCGGAAAAGCGCGTGATGTTCTCCTATCCGCGGGTTGATTTGGACCAGGGCCGGCCGCGCGTGCCGTCGTTCTATGCGCTGGAAGTTCTCCGCGCCGCCGAAGGGCGGCTGCCCGGCTTCGACGAGCTGGCGCGCCGCGCGTCGGGGACTGGTGCGGCGGGTGCGGGCTGGCCCGCACCCGTGGATCCGGCCGAAGCGATTGACGACGCCGAATTCGATCTCGCGGTACTGGAAAAGCTTGCCGGACGCGATCCGGAGACCACGCGCGGCGCCGCGCACTATCTGCTCGGCGCAAACGAGTACCTTGGGCGCGCGCTGCGCACGCGGGCGCGAAGGTGGCTCAGGCGCTGGACTACGGCCGATGGCCTGGTCGATCCCGAGCCGGCGGCGCTTGCCGCGCTCGGACGGCATCAGCTTGCCGCGCGCTCGTACTCGCCGACCTCGCTGCAGAATTTCGCGGCGTGTCCGTACCGATTTTTCCTGCAGGCGGTTCATCGCCTCGAACCGCGGGAAGAGGCGGCCGCGATCGAGGTGATCGATCCGCTGACACGCGGAGGCCTGTTCGCCGAAGTTCAGTACGAAATTCTTTCGCGGTTGCGCGCCGCCGACGCGCTGCCGGTTTCGTCCGCGTCGCTCGAAGCGGCAAGCGCGTTGCTCGACGACACGCTCGACGAGGTAGCGGCCCGGTGGCGAGAGGAGCTTGCCCCCGCGATCGAGCGCGTATGGCTCGACGGAATAGAATCGATCCGCGCCGACCTGCGCGAATGGCTCCGGCGCGCGGCCGAGGATCCCGAACGCTGGCGCCCCGAACGCTTTGAGCTGGCCTTTGGACTCGCCGATCGCGCGCAGGCGGACCCCGCGAGCTCGCGCGAGCCCAGCGCGCTCGACGGCGGGCTGATGCTGCGCGGGTCGATTGATCTGATCGAGCGCGCGCCCGACGGACGTTTGCGCGTGACCGATCACAAAACCGGCCGGGTCCGCGCCGCGAACGATTTCGTGATCGGCGGCGGAAAATATCTTCAGCCGGTCCTTTATGCGCTCGCTGCCGAACGCGTGCTCGGCGAATCGATCGGCCTGGGCAGGCTCTATTACTGCACCGCGGCGGGCGGATACGAGGAGCGGATCGTCGCGGTTGACGATGCCGCGCGCGCGGCCGAGGGCGAGTTCGCCGCGATCGTCGGGCAGGCGCTGGGCGACGGCTTTCTTCCCGCCGCGCCCGCCGAACGCGAATGCGAATGGTGCGATTACCGGCGCGTGTGCGGTCCGTACGAAGAGCGCCGGGTCAAAGACGTCAAACCGCACGCGCGGCTCGAAGCGCTGACGCGGCTGCGCAAAATGAAATGAGCAAGAACGCAAAAATCGCCGATCAGGAGGCGCGCGACGCGATTGCGCGCGAGCTTGACGCCACGCTGGTGGTCGAAGCGGCGGCGGGCACCGGCAAGACCACAGCGCTGGTCAGCAGAATCGTCGCGGTGATTGCGTCGGGACGCGGCACGCTCGCGCGTATCGTCGCGGTGACATTCACTGAAAAAGCGGCCGGCGAGCTGAAGCTCAGGCTGCGCGCCGAGATCGAGCGGGCGCGCAATGACCCGGCGCTCGAAGGAGAATCGCGCGAGCGGTTGAGCGGTGCGCTGCGCGAGCTCGAGCAGGCGAGTATCGGGACGATCCACTCGTTCTGCGCCGATCTGCTGCGCGAGCGGCCGGTGCAGGCGCGGGTCGATCCGATGTTCGAGGTTGCGGCCGAGGAGAGCGCCGACGCGATCCTCGAACTGGCGTTTGCCCGGTGGTTCGAGCGCGCGCTGGCGAATCCGGGCGAAGGAATGCGCCGCCTGCTGCGGCGGCGCGAGTCGGTCAGCCGCGACGGACCGCGCGCGATAGCGCGCCGCGCGGCCGAAGAGTTGCTCGCGTGGCGCGACTTTACCGCTCGGTGGGAGCCGCAGGCGTTTGCGCGCGACCGCGAGATCGACGCGATCGTCCGCGAGATCACGGAGCTTGCGAATCTCGCGCACGACGGCGAGCCGGGAGACTGGCTCGCGAAGAGCCTGGAGGAAATTGCGCGGCCTGTTCTCGAAGCGATGCGTCTGGAGGCGGTGCGCGGGCGCGACTACGACGCGCTCGAGGCGGTGCTGCTGACGCTCGGCGGCGGCAGGCGCTGGGATTGGAAAGGGTTTGGCGCAGGCATGGGCGCGATCGAGCGCGATGAAATTTTTCGCCGCCGTGCTGAGCTGCG
>DATKSB010000047.1:0-6987 GCA_035531855.1 Binataceae bacterium (SeqCode) | reverse complement strand
CGACCACCGGCGGCGGCATACTCGCGGTCGGAAATGCGTCAGCCACCGGAGCGCTCGCAACTGATGGCGCAGCTTCCGGCGCGGAGATTGCGGCAACGGATGGAGCCGCCTCCGGCGAAGGCACGGCGGCAAACGACGGCGAGATTTCCGCGGCCGGCGCACTCGCGACCGATGGCGCCGCCTCCGGAGAGGGCGCAGCCGCAATTGACGGCGCGGCTTCCACCGCAGGCGCACTCGCAACCGAAGACGCCGCCTCCGGAGAGGGCGCTGCCGCAATTGACGGCGCGGCTTCCACCGCAGGGGCACTGGCAACCGATGGCGCCGCTTCCGGAGAGGGGGCTGCCGCAACGGAAGGCGCCGCTTCGATTGGAGGTGCGCTCACAACGGCGGGCGCGGCGCCGCTATCGGCGGCCGGCGAAGCGGTCGCGTCGGGAACACCGCCGACCACCGTAATCGAATCACCGTTCGAGTTGAATTCGTCAACCACGTCCGGTGCAACTGATGCCGCGGCCGCCGGAACCGCGGGTGCGCCTCCGCTGCCCGCGCGAATCGAATCGCCAATCGCGGCGCCGGTGGAACCCGCATCGCTTTGGGCAAACGCGGCAGGAGCCAGCACGAGCGCGAGCACCGCAATTCCCGCGGCGCATAATACGCGCGCCGGACGCGGCGGCGTTTCGAGCTCGCACAGATGGCGTTCAGCTCTTCTTGATCTTCGCACCGCTGTCCTTTTTCGGCTGAATCTCGGTCCTTACCTGCTGATGCAACTGGAACACGCGCGTCTTGGGACTGCCGGTCAGTCCGATTCCGGTGACCTTCACGCCTTCGCCCTCGACCGTTACCATGCCGGCGGCGCTGACCATGTTCGCGTCAGGGTCGAAGCTCATCGCGTCGGTGCTCAAGACGAAGTCTCCGTAGCGAATAACCGCGCCACCGCTAAGGTCGGCGCGATGAATATGATTTCCATCCATGTAAAGAAGAGCCTGGGGAGCAGTGACGTGGACTTCTTTGCCGTCAGTCGAGGTCATCGCCAGGTTCGCGTTGACCAGCTTGACGCCGGTGCGATCGGCGGAATAACTGGCGTCGGTGGCGGAGAGAACCCATTGCATCTCGCTGCCCTTCATCTGGGTCCAGTGGAAATTTTTCGCATGCAGCAGAGAATCCGGCAGCACGCTGGCGACGGTGGCCAGCGCCTGCGCGTCCTCGCGATGCCGCACCACGTAAATAGTAACTGCCAGAAGCACTACGATCGCGGCCGCCCCGAACGCCGCAAGTGCCTTGGCAATAAGCTTCAGACTCATCGATCATACCCGTGGCTTCAAGGTATCAAGCGGGTTTTTTCAAGTAAACCAAAGTGCCCGTTGAATGCCGCCACGGCACCGTTAGAGGCGTCTTGCTATGCGAAGCGCTAAGTGATCGGAGCGCGCGCCGATCACTTGCGCGAGGCGGCCTCGCGCGCGCATTGATCGATCCGTTTGAGATCATCGAGCAGCGCGGCTAGCTGATCCAGACGGTAGGAGTTGGGGCCGTCGCTCAGAGCGCGATCGGGATCCTCGTGCACCTCCATGAAGATCCCGTCGATTCCGACTGCGACCGCGGCACGCGCCAAGGGCGCAACGAACTCGCGCTGGCCGCCGGATTTCTCTCCGCCCGCGGCGGCTCCCGGAAGCTGCGCGGAATGAGTCGCGTCGAAAATCACCGGATAGCCGAAACCGCGCATGATCACGAGCGAGCGAGGATCGGTCACCAGGTTATTGTAGCCAAAGCTGAAACCGCGTTCGGTCAGCATCGCGCGCCGATTGCCGCACTCGGTAACTTTCGCGAGCGCGGCGCGCATATCCCACGGCGCAAGGAACTGGCCCTTTTTGATATTCACCGCGCATCCAGTTTCGGCGGCGGCGTGGATGAGATCGGTCTGGCGCGAGAGCAGCGCGGGAATCTGGAGAATATCGACGACCTCGGCGGCGGGCTTCGCCTGCGCGGACTCGTGGATATCAGTCAGGACCGCAACTCCCGCCTCGCGCTTTACCCGCGACAGAATCTCGAGTCCGGCGTGCAGGCCCGGACCGCGATAGGATTTATGGCTGGTGCGGTTGGCCTTGTCGAACGAGGCTTTGAACACGTACGGAAATCCGGCGCGCCGCGCGATTTCCGAAATCGCCGACGCATGCCTCAGGCACGACTCTGCGCTCTCGATCACACATGGTCCCGCGATCAAAACCAGCGCGTCGCCGCCGAACACGGCGTCGCCCACTTTGACCGGAGTGAGGTTGAGGTTCACGACGCCGAGCGAAGCTCCCTGACGGTTGCGCGCTTGCGTCCGCTCTGGGAGCGGCGCTGCACCGCAGCGCGAATCAGTCCGCGGAACAGCGGATGGCAATCCAGCGGACGCGACTTCAGCTCCGGATGAAACTGGCATCCGAGGAACCACGGATGACCCTTAAGCTCCATGATCTCGACCAGTTGCCCGTCGGGCGAGGTTCCGGTCGCGATCAAACCGATCTGTTCGAGCTGCTCCCGGTAGGCGTTGTTCACTTCATAGCGATGCCGATGGCGCTCGGAAATCTTGCCGCGGCGGTAGAGTCCATAGGCAAGCGAGTCCTGCTTGACCGCGCATGGCCACGCGCCCAAGCGCATGGTGCCGCCCTTTTTGTCGAGCTCTTTTTGCGACTCCATGATGTCGATAACGGCGTCGGGGGTGTCTTCCGAAATCTCGCGCGAGTTGGCGCGGCGCAGGCCGAGCAGATTGCGCGCCGCCTCGATCACCATCATGTGCAAGCCGTAGCAGATACCGAGAATCGGCACCTGGTTCTCGCGCGCGAAGCGCACCGCGCGCATTTTGCCGTCGGTCCCGCGCGCGCCGAATCCGCCGGGTACGATGATCGCGTCGGCGCCGGCGAGGCGCTCTTCAGGAGACTGCTTTTCGAGCTCTTCGGAATCGACGTAATCAATCGTTACTTTGGCTTCGTTTGCGATTGCACCGTGTGCGATTGCCTCGTGCAGGCTCTTGTAAGAATCGGCCAGGTTGACGTACTTGCCGACGATCGCGACGGTCACCTGGATTTTCGGATTTTGCGCGGTCTTTACGATTCTGCGCCACTTGGAAAGATTCGGTGCTCCGGTCCAGATGTTGAGTTTCTCGCATACGCGCGCGTCGAAGCCCTCTTCATGAAACCGCAGCGGAACTTCGTAGATCGTCGTCGGCACGTCGGGCGCCGCGATCACGCATCCTTCCTCGACATTGCAGAAATGCGCGATCTTGGCTTTGACCTTTTTGTCCAGCGGCCGATCGCATCGGCACAGCAGGATGTCTGGCTGGATCCCGAGCCCGGTCAGTTCCTTGACGCTATGCTGCGTTGGCTTCGTTTTCACCTCGCCGGCGGTCGGGATATACGGCACCAGCGTCAGATGCACGTAGAGCACGTTCTCGCGCCCGAGGTCCCAGCGGAATTCGCGAACCGCTTCCAGGAATGGCAGGCTCTCGATATCGCCGACCGTGCCGCCAATCTCGACGATACACATGTCGGCGCCTTCGGACGCGGCCAGGATGCGCTGCTTGATTTCGTCGGTGATATGCGGAATCACCTGCACGGTCGCGCCCAGGTAATCGCCGCGGCGCTCTTTCTGGATCACAGTGTCGTAGATCTGGCCGGTGGTGCAGTTGTTGCGCCGGCTCATCGTGGTCTGCACGAAACGCTCGTAGTGGCCGAGGTCGAGATCGGTTTCGGCGCCGTCGTCGGTAACGAACACCTCGCCGTGCTGGGTCGGACTCATCGTGCCGGGATCGACGTTGATGTAGGGATCCATCTTGAGCAGCGTGACCTTGAGGCCGCGCGCTTCGAGCAGCGCGCCCAATGACGACGCGGCAAGTCCCTTCCCCAGCCCCGAGATCACGCCGCCGGTGACAAAAATAAATTTGGTTTTGCCGCGTTCCACGATGCCCTCCGTCTGTGTCCGCTATTTCCGCCCTATCGACGCCGCAAAAGCCCGGGCCCTCGCAAGGTCCTCGGCTGTGTCAACTTCAAGCGATGGCGCCACCGAGGCGACCACGCGAATCGCATGCCCATTTTCGAGCGCGCGCAACTGCTCGAGTTTTTCAATCCGCTCGAGGACTCCTTGCGGCATCGCAGCAAACTTCATCAGGAAGCCGCGCCGGTAGGCGTACACGCCGATATGGCGCAGCGCGGCGGCGGGAACTTCATCGCGATCGCGCGAACACGGAATCGGCGCGCGTGAGAAATACAGCGCGTCGCCGTTGGCCGCGCACACCACCTTCACTACATTGGGATTGCTCCATTCCTGCATGTCGATAATCGGCGTCGCCAGCGTCGCCATCGCAAGCGACGAGTCGGCGCACATCGGCGCCGCAAGCGCGTCAAGATCGGCAGGACTGATGAACGGCAGATCGCCCTGCACGTTGAGATAAATCTCCGCTTCGATCTTTGCGGCGACTTCCGCGATCCGATCGGTGCCGCTCGGATGCGACGGCGAGGTCATGATCGCCTCGCCGCCGGCCGCGCGCACAGCCGACGCGATCCGTTCATCGTCGGTCGCGACTATAGCGCGCGCGATTTGCCGCGCCATCGCGGTTTGCCGCCACACTCGGACGATCATCGGCACCGCGCCGATCTCCGCCAAAGCCTTGGCGGGCAGGCGCGAAGAAGCATAACGCGCCGGGATGACGGCGATTACCGATGCGTCGTGCAGATGAATTCTCCGATGTAAGGAATTAAACGGTGCACGATCAAAGCTATCTGTCGCGCCGGGTGCCTGTCAATTTACCACCCCCGCGAGTACCCACAACTGTCGATGCGTGGCTGCTATTCGCCGAGGCGCCAATGAGCGGACGGGCCGTCCGCTCCCACTCGGCAGATTGCTTCCTTCTGTCGGAGGTGGCCGACGGCTCGTCGGCGAGCTTGGAAATCAGCGGAGATGAGGAAGATCGAGATTCCTCGTGGCACAGGCTTTAGCCTGTGGATTCCCGTACCCGCTGGAGCCGGTGCCACCTAAGTAGGGAATGACCAGCAAACTCTTCTTCGCTATTTGCCGCGGATTCGGGTGCGACGCATCTTGCGCAGACGCGATTTGGCCTGGACCGGGTTGATGCGCCGCTTGCGGGCGAGTTTGCGATTGCGGCGATTACGGATTTTGGATGCTACTTTCATTGGGACTCCTGGACTTTAGCCGCCTCATTGTATGCGGTCGGACGCGGCGGATTCCAGCCGTCGGAGTTCTGCGTCCTTGTCGGCCCGCCCACCGCAATCGGGCTGACCGCCGCGGTCTCCGAGATCTCCTCACCGCGATCGCGCGCCACCACGCGCCCCAAATTTTCGCCGCTGGTCACAGGACCGCTGACCGCGTTGGGTACCTGGTAGGTAACCTTGAGCGATCCGACGTCGTCCTTGGGCAGCACGACTTTGAGATCGGTCGCCGCAATCGGCTGGATCATTATACCCGACTCGGCCTGCACCTGGACCGGCAGCGGCTGTCCGGATTTCAGCAGCGACACCGCCGTGTAGTGGTCGAAGCCCCATTCGAGCAGCTTTGCCGCCTGCGCGAAGCGCTGCTGATTGGACGGCGCGCCCAGCACGACCGCGACCAGGCGCAGGTTGCCGCGCCGGGCGGTCGCGGTCACGTTGAAGCCCGCCTGAAAAGTAAACCCGGTCTTGAGCCCGTCGCATCCTTCGAAGTGTCCGATCAGATGATTGGTGGTATGCAGCATCGCGACGCCGCCGTCGAAATCGGTCTGTTCGAGGCTCGACCACCGCAGCAGATTGGTGGTTTGAATGATCTCGCGCGCGACCCGCGCCAGATCGCGCGCGCTGGTGCGGTCAACATCGTGCGCCGGACGGGGCGGCAACCCATCAACGGTGTGAAATTCCGTGTGATCCATGCCGAGGCTTTTGGCCCGCGCGTTCATCATCCGCACGCTCGCCTCGACTGAGCCGCCAATTTTTTCCGCGACCGCGACCGCGGCGTCGTTGGCCGACTTTATCAGCGCCGCCTTCATCAGTTCGCCGAGCGGATAAACCTGTCCTTCGACCAACCCCAGCCGCGAACCCATCGTATGCGCCGAGCGCTCGGAGATTCGGACCGGATCGTTCAGATGTACGCGGCCGGCCTTGAGTTGATCTTCGGCAACCAGCAACAGCGTCATCTTGGCCATCGACGCCGGGGGCCATTCCATCTCGGAGTTTTCTTCGTAGAGGATCTTGCCGCTGTCGGCGTCCTCGAGCAGCGCGCCCTTGTATGGCTCGACGGCGGCATGCACCGGCGCGCGCTTTGTAACCGCATGCTTATGGCGATGCCGCAACGACGCACGCGCCGGGCCGGCCGACACGGCCGCAAGCGCGACCACGCAAGCGGCGGCCCAAGCGGCTGCCATTGTTACGCGAAAGATTTTCTTGCACCCATCTGAAACCACCACCTGTTCCACCACCTGCCTCTTCTTTCCTAAGAACGCGAAATCGTATCGCCGCGAGGGGGCTAGCGCTCACCCGCAAAGCCGTCGGGCGCCGAAGTATCGCGAATCTGGCCGTGCTCGACACGCTCCAGGATATTCAAATTTGCACGCGCGGGCGCATAGTCGGGATTCACCTGCATGATCTCGTTCCATTCCTGGCTGGCGCGCATGTACTTGCCCTCTTCAGCGTAGATTGCGCCAAGCGTGTTGTGCGCGTCCACCTGATCAGGATCGATTTCCAGCGACAGCAGCATCTGCTGTTCCGCCGCCTCGAGCATCCCGCGCTTTTCGTAGGCGAGTCCAAGATTGAAATGCGGCTCCGGATGATCGGGGCCTAAAAGCGTCGCCAGGCGCAGCACCGCGGTCGCGTCGCGCAACTGCCCGTTGTCCAGATAAAGCAGGCCGAGATTCAGAAACAACTGCCAGTCATCGAGGCCTAAACCGATCGCTTTCTGATATTCGCCGAGTTCGAGCTGATGCTCGCCCATCAGGCCGTAGGCGAAGCCGAGATGATAGTGCGCCAGCGC
>DATKSB010000046.1:0-7085 GCA_035531855.1 Binataceae bacterium (SeqCode) | reverse complement strand
GGCTGTAGCCGGCCCAGAACCTGTTCGAACAGATTGATCCGCTTGCCCAGCGAGGCGTAAACGTCGCTCTCAATCGTGTCGCGATAATGAAGATTGACGACACGAACGGTCGCGTGCTGCTGGCCGAGGCGGTCGATTCGCCCGATTCGCTGCTCGACCTTCATCGGGTTCCACGGCAGATCGTAGTTCACGAGCGCGCCGCAGAATTGGAAATTGAGTCCCTCGGCCGCCGCATCCGAGCAAACCAGCACGTCGGCTTTCCCTTCTCTGAATCGTCGCTTGATGTCATCGCGCGAGACGGTCCGCCATGTTCCATCCGGATCACGGATTTCGCCGCCACGGCCCGAAAAACAGATCGCGCGCAGGACGGTGTCGCGAGTCAGTTCCGCGCGGATGAAATCCATCGTGTCCGTATATTGCGTGAAAATCATCACCTGCGCGTAACCGTCGGTGCGGAGCTCGGCGAGCACCTTTTTCAGTTCCTCGATCTTGCTATCGGGTGGCAGCCTGCGGACGTTATCGAGCAGCGTCTCGATCCCTGCCCGTTCTTGCACCGCCAAACCCTCACGCTCACGAGCCACGGCTTCCTCCGCGTCGGCTTCTTCGTCCGCCGTAACGTCCTCGAGTGCATCTTCTTCGACTTTCGAGACCGCCGGCAAATCCTTCGCACCCGAGATCACAGCCAGATGATCTTCGAGCGTATTCCTGAGCGCTGCGAAGCTGCTGGCCAGCCGGCGCCGGTAGATTGTCATTACGAATCCGACCGCGCTGCGCTCCTTCTCGGAGGCTCGATTGTAGGTCGTGGATACGTACTCATCGACAGCCTGATAAAGCGCCTGCTCGTCGGGCGAGAGATCGATGAACCGATCCTCGGCCTTGCGCTCAGCGATTGGCGTCGATAGCCGTCCCTGCCTGAAGTACGCGCGCAGAGTCTCGCGCGTTGCGCGCGACACGAGCCGCGCGACCGGAGTACTTCGCTTCATCACGCGAATCGCGAGTTTCCGCTCGACGGTTTCCAGCCTGCGGCGCGGAATGCTCGCTTCGTCGCGAAGTGCATCAAGAACCTTCTTCGCCTTGAGGCGACTGACACCGCCGAGCCGTGATACCTCTTCGATTTTTACTGCCCCATAGGCCGCTTCTGCGGCGCGGAACATCCGCGCCAGCCCTTCGAACGCCTCGAATGACGGACTCGGCTGCTCAATCTCTGTGAAGAAGCGCACGAATCCCGCGGCGTCCCAAGCGGGAGGAAGTCCCAGTAGATTCAGGAGATCCCAGATTTCCACCGGATGCACTTGCATCGGCGTCGCAGTAAGCAGAACCAATCCCTGCGTTCGCTCCCGCAACCGTTGCATCAGCCGCAGCATTCGATTCGGGCCGCCCTCGGTGGGAGCGCCGGGTGAGCGCCGGCGTGCGTGATGCGCTTCGTCGAGGACCATCAGGTCCCACGGCTCCGCCATCGCGAGGAGATCGTCGGCGCGTTCCTGCCGCCGGAGCATCTGACTCGACACGATGACCGCCGCTTCCTTGTGCCATTCGCTGCGGCCGACTGCGCGCTCCGATCGTCCCTTCATCGATGGCGACGGATACCAGACCAGTTTCTGCCCGTCGTAGATTGGCCAGTTCAAGTTGAATTTTTCTCGCAACTCAATCTGCCACTGCTTCAGCAAACCCTTGGGCGCGAGCACGATAATTCGCCGCGCCTTACCCGCGAGCCACGCCTGCCGCAGCAGCAAACCCGCTTCGATCGTCTTTCCCAGGCCGACCTCGTCGGCAATCAGGAGCTTGGGCGGCCAGTTCTCGTACATCCTCTGAAACGCGCGCACCTGATGCGGCCACGGCGCGACGGCGGCCGTCGCCTCACCCACACGTTCGCCGCCATTCGGCATGCGCGGCGCTTCCTTGATGAATCCCCACACCAGCCGCCGGAGTTCGGTCTGCGTCAGCGGTGGCGTTTGCGGAATATCTATCGGACCGGGTTTCTCTACAGGCTCCGATGCCAGCTCCGCGTGTTTAAGGCGCGCGGGCTTGTCGTCTTTCGGCAGGAACTGCAGGAGATTATCGCGGACCGCACTCGGGACATCATACGTCAGGACCCGGCGCGCGTTACCGCTCCAGATTTTCCCGAAGTTGGATTCCTCATCAACGACTCGCTCCGGCTCGCGCCACGAGGTGAAAACGTGGAAACTTTCCCAGTTGCCCTGCCATCCCGAGGGGGTTTCGTTGTTGCTCCCGGTGAACGCGACTGTGTCGCCGCGTTCGTCCTCGATGATGCCGGATTTCTCGTGGAAAATTCCCTCGGCTGGAGTTGGCCGCCGGTTCTCATCGCAGGGGATCGATACTTTCACTTCCAGATGGCCGTTCGCGACCATCCAGGCGAGCAACTCGAGTGCGTCGATCGATTCCTGATTCGAGGGCGCGAGCGGATTCGCGAGCATGCACCGCTCGATGGCGTTTTTCAGTGACTCCCCTCTTTCAATCGCCGCGACCTCGTCGGCTCCCAGCGTGCATCCCACCACCAAGCGCATCTTTCCCCGGTTGCGCACCAGTTCTTCGATACCGCGCGCCGCCAGCGTCAGCGCGCCAGCGGTGAAGTATCCCGTCAGACGGTCGTAGCGGACCGCGCACGCGAGCGCGATTTGATAAAAAACAGCAACCAGGTCGCCCTCGTCGCGGGTGTATTTCAGCAACCAATCGTGATCGGCGAGACGGCTCAAGCGGTTGCTTCTTCCTTGAAGAGATTGAGCTGATCAGGCGCATCGACGTGTTCGGTAAACGCGAGACGGCGCAGCTTTTCGAGAGCCTCGAAGTCGCTGGCCGCAAGCGCCAGGTCGCCGTCCAGATCGATACCGGAAAATGCTTTCGACGGTGGCAGCACTTCGAGTACTGCTTCCAGCGCCGCGAAAAAGGCGGCCTCGCTATCGACTCCCGCGCGATGAAGCAATTCGCGCGCGGATTCGAGCGACCGGGTGCGCGCGAAATAAGCCGCATGATGAATAGCGTCGATCATTCCGCGCGAGCCGTCGGGCGGACCGAGAGCGCCTTTGGCGGCGCGACGCTCACTGTCCCAAATGATGATGTCGCCGCCTTTCTTTTCGGCGAGGCGTCCGATGATCTGTGCATCCAGTTCGACGCCCACCGCGCGGGCGAGCACCAAGGCTTCGTCGTATGCCACTTTGGGCGCCCGGAACGCGTCCCATGCTAGTACGAACCACGAGGTTACGGGGTCAAGCTCCTCGCGAATCTTGGAATGCGTCAGTTGTTCCAGGCGCCAACGCTTTACTTCTCGCCGCGCGGCATCGAGCGCGTCTTCGGGAGTGACGGCGTAGGGATCCCATTCCTCGCGGAATAGCTCCGCCTGCTTAACTCGCCGACGGCTTTCTGGCTTCGTGCGCGGGGTGCCGCGTTTGAGCGGCCAATGGCGCGAGAATTCTTCGAGCGCGGGACCGAAGGAAGCAAGGTAGAGATCGACGCCGCCGATTCCGGCCTGCTGGAATTCCGCGACACGCGTTCGGACAGCCTGCGCAACCAGCGGCTCGACGTCTTCCCAATAGATCGTCGATCCATCGCGCGGCGCATCTTCGCGCGGGCGGCAGACCAGGAAGATCGTGCTGTTGGCGGCGGCCTTGTCCTTGATGTGCAGGCTGCCTTCAGCCTCGGTGTTGATCGGCCATGAGGCTGAAATCGCAAAGCCCGCGTGCATCAGGCCCTTGGTCAGGGCGTCCCACGCTCCCGTCGCCTTGTGGGTGAACATCAGGGTCATTACGCCGGCGGGCTTCAGCAGGCGGCGGCATTCGGTGAAGATTGCGGCCATTCGCTCCTGGTAGTCGCGGCCGGCGAGGGCCTTGGCGCTCGGCTGGCCTTTGAACTTGGCGGGATTGGCGACAGCTTCGTGCTCTTTGTCGGTGAGCGCGCGGGTGAAGAGTTCTGGGATGACGCGGCCGGCAGTGCGTTTGAGCCAGACATAGAAGAAGTCGGACAGCTCCGCGTACATGACATTGTCATAGTACGGCGGGTCCATCACGATCACGTCGATGCTGGCATCCGCGAGATGATCCAGGTTGTCGGCGGACTTGCACGTAATAGAAATTGGCGGCGGCGTGAAGGAGGCGGAGCTTCCATTCGCGAACAGTGGTCCGTTGCCAACAGCGACGGCGGGCCTGGCCATTTCGACTAGTTCACTAATGCATTTGGATACCTGCTCAATTACCCAATCGTATCCCAGGCCGACGATCAGGGGAGCCATCTCCGCGTAGGACCATTTGAAAGAGAAGTCATGGCGGTCAAACGTGTTTACCATCACCTCTCGACCGGTGTGCCAGCGCGTCATGCGCGAGTTGTAATCGGCCATCTTGTCCATGGCGAGGGCGAGATAAACGAACGCAGCCTTGGTAACTTCGCTTAGCGCCCCGCGGCGATATTCGTCTTCAAGCAATTCGCGGAAGACTTCGACGCTGGTGCCGTGGCAAAAAAGCTGACGCGGCGAGAACATGTCGCGCCAGAGCGGCATTCCGTACTGGATCGGGCGATCGTCGTTTGTATTCTCGGGGAAGCGCTCGTTCGGAACGACATCAAGCGATTCCCACTGGATCATCTTCTCCGCGAGGCGCGCTTTGATTTCTTCGCTGTTGTCGTCTTCTGGACGAGGTGCGCGATAGCCACGCTCCCATTTGCCACGAAACTTGCCGGTTTTGGTCTTGACCTCGACGCGCTGCTTGAAGACGACGGTGTAGAGCTGCTCGCCCATCTGGCCGGCCTGCGCCTGGCGCTTGATTTCGTCGCCGTCGATGACGCGTCCGCAGTCCGAAAATGGGCAGGTCGCGTCGCCATCGGCGACCGTTCCGGCAGACTGCTCCTTGACCGTCTCGACGATCTCGAAGCCGCATCGCCGCCCCTTCGATCCCGGACCTTTGCCGAGGATCGGCTTGAGCCGGACGCCCGTGCCATCGGGAGCGAGCCGCCAGTTCGGCGAAAGCGGCACCAGTCCCTCGCAATAGGGGCAGGTAATCGTCCGCGCCCAAAGATACGTGAGGTCGATTTGGTCGGGGGCGCAGAGCTGAGGAAAGAATTGGCTTAGCTCGCCTTCGAGCCGGTCGCGCCAGGCCTTTGCGATTCGTTCGAACTCTAGGCGTAGAGGCGCTCCGAATTGGGCGGGCCATTCAACCGTTGCTTTCAACAGCAGCGTGGCTACCGGATTAAGCTCATTCGCGTCTGTCGCTATGCCGAGACGAACCGATTCGAATGGTATGCTTCCACCGCCGGCAGTCGGATCGCACAATCTCAAATCTGTCTGGTTGCACTGAGCCCGAAGCCATTCTTGGTCCTTTTTGTCGACGCGATACGAAAATGCGCGCGTGTATCCATATGGGTCTTTCACGCGCACGCCCGTTCTTTGCACCTGATCCATCAGGCGACGCGCCTTCATCGGATCGCCGTGAATGCCGAGCGCGTGAAGGAATTTCGCGTGGTCCGCATTGGCCGGCAGGATCGATGCGAGAATCGCCGCGCGCGAAGCGATCAACGGTCGTCGCGCCCACCATACATGCAGTCGATTAGGCGCCGGAAAGGGCGTCATCGGAGTGCGCTCGCGGACGGATTCGATTCCCAGCTCCGCGATCGGCAGCCAGCGTTCAATTAGTCGAATGTCTTTCGGCATTGCGCGCGGGCGCTATAGGTTGCGCTTGGGATCAGTCAGCAGAATCCGCAGCGCGTTCAGCACCCGGCGCGGATACTTCCGATGCATCGCCATCCCGAGCCAGTACGCCGCTTCCTCACGCTGCATCGTTTCGATTCCCTCGACCACTTCGCGCATTCGGTTGCGGCTCCGCATCGGCGCCAGCGTGCGAAAGACGAGGCCGAGTGTCATCGCCAATTCCTCGCTCACTGGACGAACCGAGCCGCGGCGCGCAGCCGCAGAGTCGCGCGTGGAATCGAAGCGGATGCCTTCCTGCGTGAGGCGGCGAATTACGCGATGCTCGATCAGTTCGAGGTTGCGACCGCGCAATCCCGCGATACGAAGCGGCGTGCGGATGTAGGGAGTAGCGGGCGCGGGCATCTGGAAAATTTCGATCTCGGTGTCGCCGGGCCGATAGGTGCGCGAGCGAATCTCGAAGAGTGGCTGGGAGGATCGCGGCGCGAGTTCGTCGATTCGATGGACCTGTGCCTTCATGCTTTTGCCTCCGCCGACGCCGATACGTAGGCCGACCCGGTTGCAAACTTTGACAACCGATCCGTGAGTTTCTCGGCGGCATCACCGCCCATCGCGAGCCCGTCGTTGAACCGAATCTCGAAGGTCGTGTCGAGATTCTTCTCTGCCGCTGCGCGCATCTGCGAGTCGAGAAAATCCTTGACCGGGAGCGCGTCCGCGACTGGGCCAGTGAATTCGAACGTCATCGTCGCGCCCTCTTTGGTATCGTAACCGCCTTCCATCCTAGCCGTTTTCGCCGCGCTGGGGATCGAACTAACGGCGCCAAGAAGGCGGAATGCGTCGGTTGCATCGAAGACTTTGATCTTCAGCACGCCGATCTTGTCTACCTTGGCTTTTCGTGCCTGCTCCCAAAGCTGGATTAGCGCCTCGCGCAGGACGGCCTCCGCGGTAAAGGTTTGTGAAGAGGTCGCGGTACCGCCGCCTGTCCCTCCGGTATCTGTTGCACCGCCGCCCTCGCCGTGCGTGTCGCCACCCCCACCTGCTCCACCGCCGCCACCCGTCGCGCCTCCATTCGCGCCGCCAGTTCCCCCCCCTGTGTCGACGACCTTTGGGCGCGGCCAGATCTCATGCTGGCGTGCATAGTCCATCGTGAAGACTACGGAATTCTCATCGATTCGAATGTCGGCGTTGGGGTCCCCCGGACCGTAGAGCAGAGTACCGCTTCTATAGACGTAAACGCTGTCCTCGACGCCCTTGCGAATCGCATGAATGAAGACCTCGTCGCCGAGCAGGATCGGCAGCGCGGGGTCCTTACGGAACTCGTTACGCAACGCGAGCGTCGTCATCTGGCCCTTGCGCAAAGGAGTCCGGTCGCGGATGTAGGCAGGGGCGTCGGGCTCATCATCGCGCGTGCGGAGCTTCTTCTGCTCGCGCAACGTGC
>DATKSB010000045.1:0-3547 GCA_035531855.1 Binataceae bacterium (SeqCode) | reverse complement strand
GCCAGATTTCCGCGACCGTGGCGCCATCGGGAAATTCGCGCGAGAGTTCCGTCTGCCCGGCGCGCTCGCGCAGCGTCGCAAAAAGCTTGAGCGTGATTCGATTCATCGCGCGCGGTCACTCCCCGAGCAGATACGCGATATGGCCGATTTCCGGCAGAATTAGTTTTTCCATTGCGAGCTTGCACGCCGCGGTCGAGCCCGGCAGCGCCGCGATGAATTTTCCCTTGATGATCCCCGCGACCGCGCGCGAGAGTATCGCCGCCGCACCAATTTCCTGGAACGAGAGCATACGGAATATCTCGCCGAACCCGTCGAGCTTCTTTTCGAGCATCGGCTCGACCGCCTCGATTGTTGTGTCGCGCCGCGCCACTCCGGTCCCGCCGGTTATGATGATCGCGTCGAGGCTCGGAAGGTTCGCGGTGATCGCGGCGGCGATCCGCTCGCGCTCGTCGGGAATCACTTCATAGTAGCCAACCGTGTGCCCGGCGACTTCGAGCATCTGCCGGACGAGCGCGCCGCTGCGGTCGGTCTCGGCGATCCGCGTGTCGCTGGCAGTGATTAGTCCGACGCGAAGATTTCGCCGTCCATGCGCATGATGCTCGTGTGATGCCATTTTTACAAAGATCCACCCGGACTTCGATTATAGGCATCAATTACGAATTGCGCACCCCGCCCGATAGCTTCTGACCTGACCCCCCATGACTCGCTCATCCGATATGCTATTCTGTCAGGCTGATTCTGCGACGGGTTGTAGTGCCCGGCACGCGACCAGGGGGACGACGATGAGGCTGATGATGACGCGGATGTCGCGGGTGATGAAGGTGCCTGCGGTGGCGGCGGTATTGGTGCTGGTGGCGGCCGCAACTCTGGCCGCGGGCGGCGTTCCCGACATCAAGAGCAGTCCCATCTCGAATCAAGTCTTGATTGCCGGTGGCGAGGACGCGCCCGGTGCCGCGCTGGATTCCGCCGAGCTCTACAATCCCAATCTTCAAACCTTTACCCTCGTGACCAGCAAGATGAGCGACGCGCGGATGCTTCACACCAGCACGCGAATCAACGGCAAACTGATCCTGATCACCGGTGGCGAAAACTCGGCTACAACCGCGCTTGGGACCGCCGACCTATTCGACTCCAAGACTCTTTCCCTCACGCCCACCCATGAGATCATGGTCTCGCCGCATACCCGGCAAACCGCGACGCTGACCAAGTCGGGCAAAGTGCTGATCGCGGGTGGACTGGACGACTCCGGCGCCGTGAGCGGCGTGGCGGAAAACTTCAAAGATAACGCCGCGGGCGGCACCTTCACCGTTACCGCGAATCCGCTGCGCACCAAACGCGAGTATGCCTCCGCGACGAAGATCAAGGGCGGCCTGGTGCTGATCGCCGGCGGAATCGGTGCGGGACCCCTGGTGCTGCAGAACGCGGAGATCTTTAATATCGCCAACGGCACATTCAATTACACCCTCGGCAACATGGTTAATCGCCGCTACGATCACACTGCGACGCTGCTTAACAACGGCAACGTTCTGATCGCCGGCGGGTACAACAGCAACGGCGTCCCGCTCATTACCGCGGAAATCTTCAACCCCTCGAGCCGCACCTTCACCGCGACCGCGGGCAACATGAATTTCGCGCGCGCGGAACATACCGCGACCCTGCTGAAAGGGGGCAGAGTCTTTATCGCCGGTGGAGTGGGAACCTCGAAGATTCTCAACACCGCCGAAATTTTCGATCCGACGACCGGGACCTTTACCACCGTGGGACCGACGATGACCGACAGCCGGGCCGGGCATACCGCCACCCTGCTCAACAACGGCACGGTGTTGATTGCGGGCGGAGCCGATCAGGCCGGTGCAATCGTGGACACGGCGGAGATTTACAACTCGTCGGGGTCGAGCAGCTTCAAGGCCACGGGTACCATGAACTCGGCGCGCGTTTATCACACGGCGACGCTCATTCAGTAGCCGCGAACGCTGCGCGAGAACCCGGTTTCCGCGGGGCCGATTGCACTCGCGACAGCCGGACGCGCGTTGTGTATGAATTCCTATGCGCCGCGACTCAGCAATGACTGAACAATCCAATTCCAACCCGCGCGGAGGCCGCGCGTGGCTGTGGCTCGCCGCGATCACGATCGCACTCGTCGCCGTGATCGTGCTCGGACGGCGCTTCGGCGGCGAACTCTCGATTCTGCTCGACCGGATCCGGACCCTCGGCCCGGCGGCGCCGATCGCGTTTATTGCGATCTACGTCGCGGCCTGCGTGCTGTTCATCCCCGGATCGATCTTGACGATCGGCGCCGGAGTGCTGTTCGGCGTCGTATGGGGCTCGATCTACGTATCGATCGCGGCGACCGCCGGAGCGAGCGCGGCGTTTATCCTCGGGCGATATTTCTTGCGCGCGACGGTCGCGCGGCGGATCGAGGGCAACCGATCATTCAAGACCATCGATGAAGCCGTCGCGCGCGAAGGATGGAAGATCGTCCTGCTGACCCGCCTCTCTCCGATCTTTCCGTTCAACCTGCTGAATTACGCTTTCGGCCTGACTCGCGTTTCATTTGCCGAATACGTCTTCGCGTCGTGGGCCGGAATGATCCCCGGCACCGTGATGTACGTATATATCGGCTCGCTCAGCGGAGACCTTGCGCGCGCCGCTTCGGGGAATCATCCGCGTCCCGCCGCAGGGTGGATCCTCAACGTGATCGGCCTCGCGGCGACAATCGCGGTAGCAGTCTATGCCACCCGGATCGGCTCGCGCGCGCTCAAAGAGCGGACCTAGACCACCAGGTTGCGGGAGGGATATCCCCGATGGATTCGCAGTCGCTTGGAATCGCTCCGCTTGACGATCACAATCTCGCGCTGCTGGAAAACGTTCATCCCGCCGGATGGACGAATCCCACGCCTTCGGGACGCTACAACCTGGTCGTCGTCGGTGCGGGCACTGCTGGACTGGTTTCCGCCGTTGGCGCGGCGGGTCTGGGCGCAAAGGTCGCCGTCATCGAGCGCGACCTGATGGGCGGCGATTGTCTGAACTTCGGATGCGTCCCGTCAAAGGCGCTGATTGCCTCCGCGCGCGCGGCCGCGGCGGTGCGCGGCGCGGGCGAATTTGGAATAGAAGTGCCGCTGGGAGTGCTCGCTGACTTCGCCGCGGCTGCCGCGCGGATGCGCGCGTTGCGCGCCTCGGTCGCGCATAACGATTCGGCGACTCGCCTGCGCGATCTGGGAGTTGACGTGTATTTCGGCGCCGCGCGATTTATCGCGCCGGACGCGGTCGAGGTGGACGGCAAGCGGCTCACGTTTCGCCGCGCCGTTGTCGCAACCGGCGCGCGCGCCGCCGCTCCGCCGATTCCGGGACTCGCGGAAACCGGTTACCTGACCAACGAGACCGTCTTTTCCATCACCGAGTTGCCGGCGCGGATTGCAATAATCGGCGGTGGTCCGATCGGGTGCGAGCTAGCGCAGGCGCTTCGGCGTCTTGGCGCGGAGGTCACGCTCCTCGAAGCGTTGCCACACGTACTGGCTCGTGAGGATCGCGACGCAGCCGAAGCGGT
>DATKSB010000044.1:0-8764 GCA_035531855.1 Binataceae bacterium (SeqCode) | reverse complement strand
AAATGGATATCGAGGAACTCGCAAAGCGAATCACGACGCTTGAGGATATCGAGGCGATCAAGAAACTCAAGGCGCGATATTGCGCGGTATGCGATAACGATCATAATCCCGACCAGATCATCACCTTATTCACCGAGGATGGAATCTGGGAAGGCGCGGGCGTCGGCGTCAACCAGGGACATGCCGCGATTCGCAAGCTATTCGAGGGTTTTCGCGAACGAATCAGCTTCTCGCAGCACAACGTGATGAATCCGATCATCGAGGTGGACGGCGATCGCGCGACCGGCGCCTGGTATTTTCTCGGGCCGTTCACGATGCGCAAGGGTAATCGCGCGATGTGGCTCGGCGCGCGCTACCAGGACGACTACGTGAAGCTCAACGGGCAGTGGAAGATCAAGCATCTGCGCGCGATCGGCACTATGGCGGCGCCGTACGACAAGGGATGGGTGAAGTAAGCGTTAGGTGCTTCAATTTCCGGCGCGCACCGTCCATGCGTAGATTCGTCCATGCGCGGTGATTGATACAGAATAGCGCTTGCCCGAATCGAGCGGCGCGCGCGGTATCAGCACCACGGCGCCGGAGCTGCGCAGCGCCCACCTGCCATATTCCTGCGCGGCGGCGTCGGCATTCTGGTATCCGTGCGCGTCGAATGCGCAACTGTCTAACACGGCGCCCTCCACGCTCAGGGAATGCGCCGTCAACTGCGCATCGTACAGCCGCCCGAGTTGAAGCGTGATTGGCAGACCAACCGGCATTTCATATCCAGGGCAGCTCGCAAGCGGACTCGGAAATTCAACGCCGGACCAGTTGATCGAGACCGGTACACCGTCAGGCGGAAACTCAATCGCCCTGGCATACGGCGCCGGATGCTCGTCGGGCGCAGCCAAACGCAGCGCCGCCACCCAGCATCCGTCGTTCGAGCTTTCGCCGAAGCCGGCCTCGACCAGTAGCGGATCGAGAATCGCAAGCCGATGAAACGGCCCCGCGATCCATTGATCGATCTGGCCGCCCGTATCGTAGGGGCCGCATCCCCATGCGAGCTGCGCATTAGGCGCGATCGCCGCGCCTGCGGATGAGTAGCCAGTCTTGCCGGGAAGCTCTTCGTGTCCGGCATCACCGAGCGGCTCTCCTCCGCTGATTTTCTCGGAGTAGTTAGCCAGTAGGTATTGCGAATGCGCGCGGGCGGCTGCGCTTACCGCGGGATCATCGTGCAACAGGCCGAGCTGCGCCATTGCGCGACACTGATTAACTCGCGCGAGCCACACATTCGACGCCGATGACACCGCCGCCGGGGCCGACGGCGCCAGTGATGGGGACTGCTCGGGCGCGACTCCGCGCGCTTTCGTCACGATTGGATCAGCAGCCTTCACCGCCGAGACATTCGCGGACACCGCTCGGGCCGGACTCGCCGTGCTCGCCGGAGCGGGCGCGGCCGCCGCGCTCGACGCCGGAGGCGAAACCTCCGCGGCGATCGAAGTCGCGTATGACTGCGCCGATGCGAAAAGACTCGAAGCGGTGGTCGTCGACAGCACATCGCCATCCCATCGCTCGCTATGCGCGAACGCGATGGCGGCGATGAGTATAGCAACTGTCGAGGCCTGGAGGGCTCGCCCATGCCGCCGGCGTATCGCCGCGTCAGGATCGATGAATCGGTACGCGGCGGCGGCGCCGAATCGCAAGCGGTCATCATGCGAAAGAACGCGACGGCGGCGAACGCGACGATCGTTGAGAAAGGTGCCGCTGGCCGATCCGAGATCGCTTACATAGTACCGTCCGCGTTTATAGCTAATAACCGCTTGCCGGGGCGCAAGATCGCCGTCTGCGATTTTGACCGCATTGCCGTCGGCGCTGCCTATCGCCGTCTCGCCGCATTCGAGCAGCGCCAGGCGAGTGTTTGGCGCGCGATGCTCGAGCGCGAGCAGGCGCGCGGGTTGCGCTCTCCTCAGCATCCGCGGACCACTCGCCCGCTATCGCGCATGGGTAACGGCTCTGTCATCTCGTTTCCGTTTTCAGAGAATCAACGCATTACCGCTGCCCTGCGGCGCCGTTGGATTGTCCGTACAATACGGGGACGGCCCGCTTTCGTTGAGCTGCGCCCGCTCCGCGAGCTTTTTCTGAAGGTCGTCCTGGCAATGCTCTTTGCCGATTGGATAAAACTGGTAACGGACCGCCCTCGAAGGCGGCGGGGCAGGCATCACGAGAACCGTTTTACTCAGTTTCGATGCCTCATCCGGTGTGAGACCGAAGCTGGTGGTCAGAGGAGGCTCCGGCGATTTGGATTGCCAGACCGGCATACCCGGCAAGCCGACGGATCTGAGACTGCCCTGTGAATCCTCAGTCCACTCGAAACATCCAGAGGCCATGCACAGGCAAATCATTCCGAGCGCGAGCAGCAGTCTTTTCAAACCTTTCGCCTTCTCCCGGATTCATGCGCGTTACACCACGAAGATGCGCTACCGAGACTTGAAGGAGAAGTGATACACGATCAGTGCAAGGCCGTCCACTCACGGTCATCAAGAGATGACGCCCTCGGTTCGCGTCCGCAGTGAGATGAGTCCGCGCTAGATCGTGTCCGAGACGCCGGGAATGAAGAGCGGCTCCATCGCGTAGGTTTTGACGTCGGCTTCCATCGCGGCACGATCGGGCCGAACCGCGGGTTCGCTAGCCGCATCGAGGATCGGCTTCAGTATGGTCGCGTCGCTCGAGCTGTTCAGGAACAGGCCCGGACGGCTGAGCACGAAAGACACCGCGCGGCGAATCGGATCGCGATCTCGAAGCGGCTGGTACCAACTGAACTTCGGCTCTTGCGGATTTTTCGACGCATCCTGCCAGCGTCTGCGCGCGGCCGACTTGATCGTCTGGGTTGCGACGCCGCGCTCGTTGCAAAGCTTGATCAACGCTTCGGCATCGGCGCCATATTGCGCGATATTCAGCATTGTGAAGTTGTATGGAAACAGCACCGAGTCGAAGGCAAACCGCTCCAGGCTCTTGCGATGCATCGCGGCCACCTGCGATCCGTGTCCCGTGACGCCGATAAAGCGCACCAGTCCCTGCGCGCGCGCCTCGACCAGCGCCTCGAGCGCGCCGCCCGCTCCTAGCGCAGTCTCCCACTCTTTCTCATCGACGAGATTGTGCATCTGGATCAGGTCGACCTGATCCACGCGCAATCGCTCAAGCGAGCGATGCACACTATCGCGCGCGCCGCTGTAGGATCGGTCGCCGGTCTTGGTCGCCAGGAAAAAGCGCTTGCGATGCTCGCGCATCCACGGGCCAATCCGCAGCTCGGACTCGCCATACGACGCGGCCGTATCGATATGATTGATGCCGTACTGGAGCAGCGTCTCGAGCACCGCGTCGGCTTTGGCCTGATTCATCGCGCCCAGCGCGGCCGCGCCGAAAATGACCCGCGTACTCTGATGCCCGGTGTTGCCGAACGCAATTGTCTCAATCATGATTGACCTCCGCAGCGTGAAACGGTCGTATCGATCATTATCGCAAAAGCCTACGATGGCCGAAACCGGCGGCGCGGCTGAACCTCGATGCCGGCCGTACCCAACCGCGGCGCGATGCTATACCCTTTTGCGCGAGGCAAACTCAGATGTCGGATGACGATCGGGCTCGCTACACCTGGAATCTTCCTCCAGCGCGGGCCATCACAGTCACCGAGAACCAATGGATTCCGCTCGAGGACGGAACTCGTCTCGCCGCGCGGTTGTGGATGCCGGAAGGCGCATTGCGCGCCCCCGTTCCTGCCGTGCTCGAGTACATACCCTATCGAAAGCGCGACCTGACTCGAGCCATAGACGACGTATGGGGCGCCCAGTTGGCGCAATACGGCTTTGCTTACGCGCGCGTGGATATTCGTGGAACGGGAGATTCCGAGGGCGTTCTGCTCGATGAGTATTTGGCGCAAGAGCAGCACGACGCCGCGCAGGTGATCGCGTGGCTTGCCGGTCAGCCTTGGTCGAATGGCTCCGTCGGGATGCGCGGCATATCGTGGGGCGGCTTCAGCGCGCTGCAGACGGCCGCGACCGCGCCGCCCGCACTTAAGGCCGCGTTGGTGTTCTGCGCTTCCGATAATCGCTTCACCGACGACGCGCACTATATCGGCGGTGCGCTGGGGTTCTGCAACTTCAGTTGGGGCAATGTGTTCCACAATGTGATGATCGGGCCGCCTGACCCTGCCATCGTTGGCGATCGATGGAACGAGATGTGGCTGCAGCGGCTGCATTCGATGCGGCCCGTCCTTGCGAACTGGCTAATGCATCAGCATGACGACGAGTTTTGGCAGCATGGTTCGACGCAAAAGGATTATAGCCAGATCAAATGCCCGATCTACCTGGTTGGCGGTCTGCACGATACCTACAACAATGCAATTCCGCGTCTGCTTGAACATCTGAGCGTACCGCGCCGCGCGATAATCGGGCCATGGGCACATACCTATCCGCAATTTGGTGTTCCTGGCCCGGGACTGGACTGGGTATTCGAGGAAGTACGCTGGTGGGACCACTGGCTGAACGGCCGCGACACCGGAATTATGCATGAGCCGATGCTGCGCGTATTTATGCCCGAGAAGACGGCGGCGCAATCATTTCCCGACGATACGCCAGGCCGCTGGATTGGCGAACCCAAATGGCCGTCCTCGGCTATCTCGCACTTCGAGTTGTCGCTCAATTGTGATGGACTATCGGCTTATCCCAGTGAGCGCGGGAACGTTGGTTATCCCGCGGATTCATTAGTCGGCCTCTGCACACGCGAATGGCTACCGAGCTCAATGAGCGAAGATCTGCCCCTGGAGCAGAGCCCGGACGATGCAAACTCATTCACTCTCGACTCGCAACCGCTTACCCACGAACTGGAGATTCTAGGCAATCCATGCGTTGAATTATGTATCAGTTCAGACTCGCCTGTCGCCCAGAGCGCGGTAAGGCTAAGCGAGGTCGATACTGAGGGCAAGTCATGGCTCATATCGTATGGTTTGCTCAACCTGACTCACCGCGACGGGCATGAAGATCCGGAGCCGCTGTCTCCCGGCCATTTCTACGACGTCACCGTGAAGCTCAATTTCGTCGCGCATCGATTCGCAAAAGGTAATCGAATCCGCATCGCGATTTCGGAAAGTCTATGGCCGCTCGTATGGCCCTCGCCGCAACCGGTTCGGCTTACGATCGCCGTTGGCGCATCGACGCTCACGCTTCCCCGCCGGGCGATTCCAAAATTCGAGCCGCCTATGCCGATTCCCGAGATCCGCAATTCCCATATCTCGGCGAAAGCACCGCTACCGGCGGTCAGCATCTCCGGTTCTGGCCGCGACGGTCGAATAGTACTTCGCCGGCAGTCCGAGAACCGGCGAATGATCAAGGACACCGGCACCGAAGTCGCTAGTCGGATTGACTGGAGTCGCGAGATCAAACCGGGGCAGCCGAACAGCTCTCGATGGCACGGCACCTACGCCACGAGCTACAAGCGCGACGGTTGGAATGCCGAGGTCTCCGCTTCATTCGAACTGACCTCGACCTCCTCGCATTTTCATCTGACCGAATCGATTCGTGCGAACCAGGACGGCAAAGTCATCTTCGAACAGACGTGGGAAAATAACATTCCGCGCGATCTGCTATAAAGGACACTCATGAACAATAGCGATCTTCGAATTACCAGTCCCGCGATCGGAATTATCGCCCGGATTTTGTTCACATTTATATTTTTTCTTTCGGGAGTGACTCATATCACCTCGATGCGAAGTTATATTGATTTGATGCCCGCGGCGATTCCGTGGCGCGCATTCTGGGTAATCATTTCCGCAGCGGTCGAGTTAGCCGGCGCGGCGATGATTTTGTTCAATTACCGTCCGCGCTTCGGCGGATGGCTACTGGTGCTGTTTCTGGTTCCGGTAACGATCGTCGTGCATGGCACCGCGATGCTCACTCTTGCCGATCCGGTGGTGCGCGCGGTGAACGTCTCGATGTTCTTGAAGGGGCTCGCGATGATCGCGTGCGCGCTCTTCATTACCCAGTTCGGCGTTCGATCTGTTCCGGAACGCACGGACTGAGACGTACCGCCAATGCAAGACTGGCGCGGCCCGAGCGGCCGCGCCAGTTCGTTCGATTAGTTAATTCTCACTGTGACTAGCTTCGCGCGACGTTCACCACCTGAATCTCAGTGAACCCCAGCAGTCCCCAAGTCCCATTCTCCACGCCGATTCCCGACCACTTCGCTCCGCCGAACGGAAGGTTCGGAGCGATAGCCAGATGCTGGTTCACCCACGCGGATCCGCATTCAAGTTGTCCGGCGACTTCAGCGCCATGCTCCGCGCTGCCGGACCATACCGAACCCGACAGTCCGTAGGTGGTCGAGTTCGCGCGGCGGACTGCGTCGTCCACGTCCTTGTAGAGAATGATCGGCAGAGCGGGTCCGAACTGCTCTTCGTCAACCAGGCGCACCCCGTCGGAGATTCCGCCGACGATCGTCGGTTGGAAGAAATATCCTTCTGTGCCATGCCGTGAGCCGCCGGTGATGATCTTCGCGCCATGCTTCTTCGCGTCTTCGACCAGTTCAGTCACGCGCTCGAACTGCGGCTTGTTGTTGATCGGCCCGAGCTCGGTGCCCGCATCGAGGCCGTTGCCGACCTTGACGTTCTTGGCCAAATCGCCGAGCTTCTCGATCATCGAGGAATACATCGCCTCCG
Source organism: Binataceae bacterium (SeqCode) (assembly GCA_035531855.1). Lineage (GTDB taxonomy): Bacteria > Desulfobacterota > Binatia > Binatales > Binataceae > JBARDN01. The sequence goes on along the minus strand of DATKSB010000044.1, from coordinate 2,079 downwards.
GCACATACACCCGCTTGATCGCGCTGCAGATCTGTCCGCTATTCTCGAACGCGCCCCAGAAAATCTTCGGCGCGACTTCCGTCAGATCCGCGTCCGCGAGCACTATGGCGGCGTCGTTACCGCCAAGTTCGAGCGTGAACCGCTTGAGATCGGGCGCGGCGGCGGCGGCGACCTTTTTGCCGGTTTCGACCGAACCGGTAAACGAAAGCTTTCGCGGCACCGGATGGCTGGTCATCCACGAACCCAGCTCATCGCCGCCCGACACGACGTTGAGCACTCCTGGCGGAAGCACCTCGCGCAGGATCTCGCCCAGCATCAGCGACGTGATCGGAGTGTAGGGCGACGGCTTGAGCACGATCGTGTTGCCCGCGAGCAGAGCCGGCGCGATCTTCCACATCGCGAGCATCAGCGGATAATTCCACGGCGTGATCGCGGCGACCACTCCGACCGGCTTGCGCCGAATTTCGATCTTTCCCGCGGCGTTGTCCTGAATCACTTCGTTCGGAATCTGAAGACTCGCGGTGTACGACGCCCAGATCGAGGCGCCCGCAATTTCCCCCTGCGCTTTGGCAAGAGGCTTGCCCTGCTCCTGCGTGAGCGTCCGCGCGAGGCCCTCTGGCGGAGACTGCAGCGCGGCCGCGACTTCGCCGAGCAGCTTGCGCCGCACATCTATATCCTTACTCCAGGTGCGGTACGCGCGCTGCGCCGCGTCCATCGCCTGATCGAGCTCAGCTTTGGTGCAATCGGGAACCTGGGCGAAGACTTTTCCGGTGGCGGGATTAATCACGCCGACGGACTTCGACCCCTTAACCGACTTGCCGTCGATGGTCATCGTGTAATCGGACATCAATTCACCTCTAGATACGCTTGATTGTTAACCGCGCCGCATAGACGCCTCATCGTCAACTACAATGGCATGAGCCTTTCGCGCAAGTAGTACGACCGCGCCTCCGCGATGCATAATTGTCTCCTGACGCGATGAAGCCCCGATCGGAAATCGTGATGATGGACGCAGCCGCGCTCTCGAGCGCGATCAAGTCGCGCCAAATCTCGTGCGCCGAGGTGATGACGGCATACCTCGATCATATCGAGGCGATAAATCCCGCCGTCAATGCGATCGTCTCGATTCGGCCGCGCGCGGAGCTGATCAAGGATGCGCAGCGCCGCGATGCTGAGCTTTCGCGTAACGAATTCGCCGGTCCGATGCACGGATTCCCCCACGCTATCAAAGACCTCGAGGCCACGGCGGGAATCCGCACCACGATGGGCTCACCGATACTCAAGGACTTCATCCCGCGCACCGATTCGATTCTGGTCGACCGGATAAAACGCGCCGGCGCGATCGTCATCGGCAAAACTAATGTCCCTGAGTTCGGTCTCGGCTCGCATTCCTACAATCCGGTCTTCGGCACCACGCTCAACGCCTACGATCAATCGAAGACCGCCGGAGGATCCAGCGGAGGCGCCGCGGTCGCGCTCGCGCTGCGGATGCTGCCCGTCGCGGACGGCAGCGATCACGCGGGTTCGCTCAGGAATCCCGCCGCGTTCAACAACGTGTTCGGCTTCCGCACCGCGTTCGGACGCGTACCCTCCGACGTTCGCGAGGTCTTCATGCCCGCCCTCTCGGTGCACGGACCGATGGCGCGCACGGTGCCCGACCTAGCGATGCTGCTGTCCGTCATCGCGGGGTATGACGCGCGTGTCCCGCTCTCGATCCGCGAAGACTCCTCGCGCTTCGCGGATTCACTCACGCGAGATTTCAAGGGCGCGCGAATCGCCTGGGGCGGCGACTTCAGCGGATACCTGCCCTTCGAGCCGGGCGTGCTCGAACTGTGCCGCACCGCGCTCGGCACTTTTGAATCAATCGGATGCATCGTCGAGGAAGCGATTCCGGACTACCCGATCGAACGCGTCTGGCAAAGCTGGCTGGTACTGCGCGCGTGGCAGGTCGGCGGTTTGCTCAAAGCTCATTACTCCGACCCGGCGCGGCGCGCGCTGATGAAACCCGAAGTCCAGTGGGAAATCGAGCGCGGCTTCAAGATCAGCGCCTACGATGTCGCCGACGCCTCCGCGGCGCGC
>DATKSB010000043.1:0-5511 GCA_035531855.1 Binataceae bacterium (SeqCode) | reverse complement strand
TAAGAATTGCCCTTCGGATAACATCGGCGACGGCTCGCAGGCTAATACGCGCGCATCGCCGCGGCGTCCGCCGCGAGATCGGAAAAATTCCTGACCACGGGGAATCTGCTTGAGCGAGAATATGAAGGTTGCGATTCTGGGCGCCAACGGCACCATGGGCGCCGGCGCGGCCGGCGTTTTTGCCGGCGCTGGATTTGAAGTGACGATGCTCGCGCGTGAGCGTGACAAGGCCGAAGCCGGAATGAAGGCCGCGCAAAACGCCGCCCGCGCCGAAGCCGTCGCCGATAATATCAAGATCGGCAGCTACGACGACCTCGAGCGTGCGGTCCGCGAAGCGGGATTCGTATTCGAATCGCTCGCCGAGGATCTAGCGCTCAAGCGCCACTTCTTCGAGCAGGTCGATCGTTTCCGGACCCCCAGCGCGATTATCGCCACCGGATCGTCGGGCCTCTCGATCGCTGAGATGTCCAAGGGCCGCAGCGACTCGTTTCGCAAACATTTCCTGGGCGTGCATTTGTTCAATCCGCCGCACGTGATCGTCGGCACCGAGGTTATTCCCGGCGCCGAGACCGACGCCGCGATGCTTAAGTCCGTCATCGCGATGCTGACGCATCGGCTGGGGCGCAAGGTTATCGTCACCAAAGACCGGCCCGCGTTCGTCGGTAATCGCGTCGGCTTCAAGGTGCTGAACGAGGTTGCCCAACTCGCCGCCGAGCATGGCGTCGCGTACATGGATTACCTGGTCGGTCCGCAGACCGGACGCGCGATGGCGCCGCTGGCGACGGTCGATCTGGTCGGATGGGATGTCCACAAGGCGATCGTCGATAACGTGCACCAGAACTGCGAGGACGAAGCGCATCGATGCTTTGCGCTGCCCGCATTCATGGAGAAGGGAATCGGCGAGGGCCGGCTCGGCGACAAGACGCCCGAACGCGGCGGTTTCTACCGCAAGGCGGGCAAAGAGACGCTGGTGCTCGATCCGAAAACCGGATCCCACGCTCCGCTTAAGCGTCCCGCGCCGATCGAATTCGTCGAGAAAATGAAATCGCTCAATCACGTCGGCCGCTATCGCGAAGCGATGGCCGTCCTGCGCGAGGCGCGCGGTGCCGACGCCGACCTCTGCCAGCGCGTGGTCCTTGGCTACGTGAGCTATGCGCTGAATCGCGTCGGCGAGGTGGCCGCGTCGGCCGCGGACGTCGATTCGATAATGAGCAACGGCTTCAACTGGGCGCCGCCCACCGCGATCGTCGATCTGATCGGCGCGCGCGAGACGATCGCATTGCTGAATAACCTCAAGCTCGCGGTCCCACCGGTGCTGGAGCATGCGGCGCGCGACGGTGCTAAGATGTTCTCAGGCGGCTTGCTCGAATATGGCCGCGCTTTCGTCGGATAAGAACGAGGAAAAAAATGGCAAATCCCGCGCCGATTTATATCCTGGGTGGAGCGCAAACCGACTTCGCCCGCAATTGGTCCAAGGAAGGAAAGCATTTCGTCGCGATGATGCGTGAGGCGGTGCTGGGCGGACTTGCCGCGACCAAGATCGATCCCAAAGAAGTTGAGACCGCGCACGTCGGCAATTTCGCGGCCGAGCTTTACGCCAAGCAAGGCCATGTCGGCGCGTTCTTCGTCGAGATCGATCCCGCGTTCAGCGGACTGCCGACCTCGCGCCACGAGGCCGCGTGCGCCTCGGGCTCGATCGCTATTATCGCAGCCTCGGCGGAGATCGAGGCGGGCCGCTACGACCTGGCCTGCGTTACCGGCGTCGAGCAGATGAAGACCGTCGATTCCACCACCGGCGGCGACTACCTGGGCACCGCGGCATGGTACGAGCGCGAGGCGAAGGGAATTGAATTTCCGTTTCCGAAACTCTTCGGCCGCCTGGGCGACGAATACGACAAACGCTACGGCCTGAAGGACGAGCACCTGGCGCATATCTCCGCGGTGAACTACTCGAACGCCAAGCGCAACCCCAACGCGCAGACCCGCAACTGGTTCATGAGCGAAGCCCACGCGCAGCAGCAATCGAAGTTCAACACGGTTATCGGCGGACGGATCAAAATCAGCGATTGCTCGCAGGTGACCGACGGCTCAGTGGCCGTGTTTCTGGCCTCGGAAAAATTCGCGGCTGCATGGGCCAAGCGCAACGGCATCCAGCTCTCCGATATTCCGCGCATCCTCGGGTGGGGTCATCACACCGCTCCGCTCGAGTTCGACGCCAAAGTCGCCGAGAGCAGAGACAACGCGTACGTGCTGCCGCACACGCGCGCCGCGATAATCGACGCATTCAAGCGCGCGGGAATCGCGGGCGTCGAGCAGCTCTCGGGAATCGAGACGCACGACTGCTTCACCACCTCCGAATACATGGCGATCGATCACTTCGGACTGACCAAACCCGGCGAGTCGTGGAAGGCGGTCGAGGGCGGAGTGATCGAGCTCGGCGGCAAATGCCCGATCAACCCGAGCGGCGGACTTATCGGCGCCGGGCATCCGGTCGGCGCGACGGGAGTGCGGCAGATGCTGGATTGCCATCGGCAGATAACCGCTACCGCGGGCGAGTACCAGGTCGAAGACGCGAAGAAATTTGCGATGCTCAATATCGGCGGCAGCGGCACTACGAGCTGCGTATTCGTGATCGGCAAGTAGCACCAGCCGGCGAGGTCGTAGTCATCCGACGAGGACGGCCGCTGGCGAGGATTCTGCCCGCGCGTTCCCGCCGCGGAATTCCCTCGCGCGATGCGCGTGAGCAGCGCCATAGCATTCATAAGGCCCTTGTAGTTTGCGCATTCGCGCTTGGTTAAGGCCCGGAACACTCAAATGATTTGAGAATGCTCCATGTCAAATCGTGATGAAGGCGTCCAGCTTAGCGCGGACAAGTTGCGCTACGTTGGACGGCACTGCGGCACCCCCGTAGCGGATCCGACGGGCCGTCGTGTCGATGCTGCGGATATGGCTGGTCAGGATCTCGCCCGCTATCGGTAGGCCCGCCGGCAGAACGACACTGGTCGGAAATGGCCGCACGCGCGAGGTGATCGGGCAAACAACGACCAAGCCAGTGTTCCTGGTGAATGCCGCCGAAGATACCACCAAAGCCGGGCGGCGGCCGGCTTGTTCCCTGCCCATCGTCGGGTCGAAATCGGTCCAGATCAGATCGCCGGAATCGGGCACATAGGTCCGCGCCGTCATTCTTCGACGATCTCACGTCCGGTATCGGCGCCCCAGTCGAACGCGTTGGCATACGCGGCGCGCCATTGTTTAGGGCTTTTGCCTCGAAACAGTTCTTCAATAGTGAAATGCGCGACAGCGCGGCGGATTACGATATCGCCGTCCAGCGCGTCGATCTCGACGCGCTCGCCATCGCTAAGTCTGGCGGCCTTGGCAATTCGGCGGGGAACGCGAATCGCCAGATTCTTTCCCCACTTTCCGACGATAACTTCTGCCATGGTCCTTTCCCTCGCAGAGATATTCTTAGCATATTCCATTCAGTTTGTTCGATGCGAGCCGAAATTCTCATGCTCCGCGCCGTTCAGCCTGCGAGCCCCAAGGTCGCCGGCGGTGCGCTATTTCGCAAGCGCGGCATCGGCGGCGGGCGATTTGATCTCGATCAGAAGCGCCTGCACCGGCTCGTCGCCCGCCTGGATCAGGCGCGAGGCCGCCTCGCGCGGCGCTGATGACACGTCCGTCAAGCGCCGATATTATCGCGCGATGGAGGAGCAGCATCCTTTGGCGATTGGCGAGACGGTGCCCGATATCGCACTACCCGATAGCGACGGCCATCCGCGGCGCCTGAGCGATCTCGCGGCGGGCGGCTTGTGCGTGATCGTTTTCTACCGAGGGCATTGGTGACCATTCTGTCTTCGCCAGTTGGCGGATTATGCTCGCGAGTATGAAAAAATCCAGGCTGCGGGCGCAGACCTCGCCGCCATTTCCGTGGATCGGATCGATCAGGCGTCCGGAATGAAACGCGACCTCAATCTCCCCTTCCACGTTCTGTGCGACACCGGGCGCACCGCGATCACCGCGTGGGGCCTCGTCAATCGTCGCGAGGGCGATATCGCGTTGCCGGCGTCGTTTATCGTCGATCGCGAGCTGCGCCTGCGCTGGCACGCCCAAGAAAGCCTCGCGAGCCGGGCCGATCCGGCAGCAGTCGCGGCGGCGGTAATCGATCTCGCCGGGAACCGCCCGGTCTCCGGCGAGGTTCGCAAGCATTCCATCTGGCCGGGCACGATGTTCCTGCGGGCTGCGATGAACTCGCTCGCGCGTGGATTCAAATCGCGCTAATTCAACCCGTCGTGGAAAAAGGATTCGGATTCTTATGCGCGTCTCCAGAATGATTTTCGCGCGCGGCGCAGCCGCGATATGTGCGCTCGCCGCGCTCGCGGCGCTGGCGGGATGCACCGAGCCGATCAGAGAGCAGCCGGTGGTGTTCACCAATTCGCTCGGCGATCAGGTGCAAGAGCTCGCGATGACGTCGCCGCGCGCTAATCACGCGGCGGCGGCCTTGAATGACGGCCGGGTGCTGATTTGCGGCGGCACCGTCAACGCGAATATCGGCGGCGTGCTCTCTTCCGCCGAGGTTTTCGATCCTTCGATGCAAAAATTCTCCGCGACCGGATCGATGACCGCCGCGCGGATGGGCCAGACCGCAACCGCCCTGGCGGACGGACGCGTGCTGGTCGTCGGCGGCCAGCGCAATATCGGCTTTCGCACCGCGCTGGCCAGCACCGAGATTTACGATCCCGCAACCGGCGCGTTCATCAACGCCGCCCCGATGTCGGTGGCGCGCGAGGGCCACACCGCCACGCTCCTGCGCGACGGCAGGGTGCTCGTCGCGGGCGGCAGCAGCAATGGCACGGTGACGATCGACAGCGCTGAGATTTACGATCCTTCCGCGAACCGATGGACCTCCGCCGGACATATGACCGTCCCGCGCGAGGCGCATGTTGCGGTCTTGCTGAGAAGCGGCAAGGTGCTGATCGCGGGGGGCGGACGCGGCGGGATGCCGGGCGGCTATATCGCGTATCAGAACGCAGAGCTGTTCGATCCCGCCACCGGACGATTCACCGCTATCGCCGATCGAATGCGCAGCGATCGCGTGGGCGCCGCCGGAGTGCTGCTCGACACCGGCAAGGCGCTGATCATCGGTGGCAAGAGCGGCAAAATCCTGTACGGGCCGAGCGCACGAAACATCGCCTCCTTCACTCCGCTCGACACCTCGGAATTTTTCGATCCTGAAAGTTTGACCTTCCTGCCGGCCGCGCCGATGCGCGTGCCGCATTACCTTGGCACCGCAACGCTGCTCGGCAACGGACACGTGCTGGTGGTGGGAGGATGGCGCGCGCAGGGCAACGTGATCGTCGGAATGATGGACGCCGAGGAATTCTCACCAGGCCTGCCAGGACAATACGCAAGCGTTGGACCGCTGCACGTCGGCCGGCTGTTGAATTCCGCCACGCTGCTGCCCGACGGCGACGTCATGATTGCGGGCGGAGTCGATCAGAACGGCAGAGTAAC
>DATKSB010000042.1:0-2647 GCA_035531855.1 Binataceae bacterium (SeqCode) | reverse complement strand
CGCTTTGGATTTGTATTACGTTAAGTATTACAGGAACGACGATGGCGATCATGACTTTACGAATCGACGCGCGACTGGCGGCTACTATCGAGCGCCTCGCGCGCGAGGAAGGAACCACAAAATCCGGGCTCCTTCGCGAGGCGGTAGAGGTGCTGGAGCATCGTCGCCGGAGACACCGGCGCGCCGAGATTCGTCCCTACGATCTGATGAAGAAAGGAATCGGATGCTGGATCAACGGACCCAGCGATCTTTCCGTCGATTCCAGCAAAAAAGTCGCTGAAATGCTGCTCGCGAGGAAACGCGCCCGTGATCTTGATCGACGCCGGCCCTTTAGTCGCCCTGTGCAGCCGCAATGACACATGGCACCTCGTCTGCCACGAAGTTCTCCTGGAACTTCGCGAGCCGTTGCTCACAGTGTGGCCCGCAGTTGCAGAGGCGATGCACCTGCTAAAAGACTCGGAGATCGCGCAGGATACATTGCTTGGATGGCTAGTGACCGGAGCTGTCAAACTGGCGTCACTCGATCATGCGGACATGCCCAGAATCCGCGAGCTGATGCGCAAGTACCGCGACTTGCCGATGGATCTCGCCGACGCCGCGCTCGTGCGTGTCGCCGAACGCGAACGTATCCGGCGCATCTTCACGGTCGATCGCCGCGATTTCGAGGTCTATCGCCCCTACCGCCTCGGCCGCTTCGACGTAATTCCCTGAGGTCAAAACCGCGCCCCTTGAGCGGCGCCGACTCCGGTGCTTAAGCTGATGGGTCATGCAGGAGTCGCCCGATGTTTGCGCGTAAGCGCGCGCTCGATCGCCTCGCCCGCGAAAAGACGCTCTACCAGCGCCATCCGGGCGGAGAGGTTTCGGTGTGCGTGGTTTACCCGAACGTCTATCCGGTCGCGATGGCGAATCTCGGCTTCCAGGCCGTCTTTCATATCTTCGATTCGAATCCCTCCGTCGATGCCGAGCGCGGTTTCCTGCCCGATCCCGACGAGCGCCCCGCGATCGCGTCCGGCGCCGCGCGGATCCTCTCGTTCGAGCGCGGCCGTCCGCTCTCTGATTTCGATATCCTCGCGTTTTCGATCCCGTTTGAAACCGACTACCTGAACCTGCTCGCGATTTTGCGCTCGGCCGGAATCCCGCCGCGCCGCGCCGATCGCGCGGGCCGTAACTTTCCTCTCGTGATCGCGGGCGGCTCCGCGATCTTCCTCAATCCCGAGCCGATCGCCGACTTCGTCGATCTGTTTCTGATCGGCGAGGGCGAGCAGATGGTGCCAGAATTTATCGAGCGCTTCCTCGCCTCGCGCGGAAATCCCGCACGGCTTGATGATCTCGCGATCGTCGAGGGCGCGTATCGCCCCGATTACTATCACCCCGCCTACGACGAACGCGGACGCCTCGCGGCTGTATCCTATTCCGGTCCCGGCTCATCCGCCGTCCAGCGCAGGCTGGTCAAAGATCTCAATCAGTTCACCACCGCGTCGCTGATTCTCACCGAAGAGTCCGTCTTCGGTGACATGTACCTGGTCGAAGCCAGCCGCGGATGCCAATGGGGTTGCCGCTTCTGCGCCGCCGGCTTCATGTACCGCCCGATTCGCTACCGCTCGCCCGCGATGCTCACGGCCGAGGCCGCACGCGGCCTTGCCGAGCGCAAAGTAATCGGACTGGTGGGAGCGGAGATGGCGAGCGTGCCGGGCGTCGCGGAAATCGCGCAGAGCGTCGCCGATGCCGGAGGACGGCTGTCGCCGTCTTCCTTGAAAGCCGATTGCATCTCGCCCAAGCTCGCCTCCGCGCTCTCGCAGGCCGGAAATCGCAGCGTCACGATCGCGCCCGAAGCCGGCAGCGAGCGGATGCGCAAAGTCATCAACAAAAATCTCAGCGAAGCGGAAATCCTCGACGCCGCCGCGATGATGATGGGCGAGGGGGTCGAGAATCTGAAGCTCTATTTCATGCTCGGCCTGCCCGAGGAGCAGGATCACGACGTTCTGGGAATCGCGCATCTGGCGGGAAAGATCCTCGAGCAGGCGCGCGCGCGCCGCCAGCATATCGGCCGCGTGACCGTCTCGCTCAATCCATTCGTGCCCAAGCCGTGGACGCCGTTCCAGTGGGATCCGATGGAGGAACCGCGCGCGACCAAGCGCAAGATCGCGATGCTGCGAAGCGCGCTGGGCAAACTCGGCGCGGAAAAATTCGGCACCATCGAGCTCGATTCCGAATCTCCGCGCGAAGCGTACTTCCAGACCCTTGTCTCCCGCGGCGACCGCCGTGTCGGCGCGATCCTCGAACGCCTCGACGCGGCAGGATGCGACGCGCCCGGACCGATCTGGCGCGAGCTCGCGGAGATTCGCCGCGAATCGGACGACGGCGGATGGACCGCCAGCCCCAATCCCGATTTCTATGTGACCCGCCACTTCGCCGACGACGAAATCCTGCCATGGGATTTTATCGATCATCACATTCATAAGTGGTTCCTGCTGTCCGAGCGCAAGAAAGCCCACTTCGAGCATCAGACTCCGCCCTGCGATGTCACCCGCTGCGACGTATGCGGCGCGTGCTGAAAATCAAAGCGAACTATCATATTTGTGGAAGAAGATGGGTGGAGGAGGCAGACAGATGAGCGTGAAAACCGCAAGCGTCCGGAAAACCAAAA
>DATKSB010000041.1:0-2158 GCA_035531855.1 Binataceae bacterium (SeqCode) | reverse complement strand
CCGGCGAGAATCGCAAGCGGAGGAAGCGCGGGCAGGATATACGAGCCGAGCTTCGAGCGCGGAATCGAAAAGAACATCACGATCACCGCGAACCAGATGACGAGAAAATTCGATCGCGAGCGGAGCGCGGTTTCACGGGTGCGGCTGATTTCAAGCCATCCGAGCGGCGCGAAAAATATCCACGGCCATGCGCCGCCGATGATGATCGGAATGAAAAACCACGGACCCCATCCGTGCTCCTGCGAGCTGGTGAAGCGTTCGAGGTGCTCGTGGATAAAAAAGAATTCCAGGAAACCCGGATTGCGATGCTCGGCCAGGACGAACCACGGCATCACGATCGCGAGATAGATGATCGCGCACCAGACCAGCGGGACGCGCCATAGCTCGCGCGCGCGATGCTCGACGAGCATCCAGGTAAGCGCGATCGCGCCGCCCAGCACGAGCGCGACCGGGCCTTTGCTGAGCGTGCCAAACGCGAGCATCGCAGCAGTCAGCAGCATCCAGCGCCGGCCCGCGCCGACGCTGAAATCGGGCGCGCGCGACGCGGCGATAAACGCGCCCATCGCGGCGGTCAAAAAAAATGCGAGCGCGGGATCGAGCGTTGCAAAGCGCGCGAAGGCGAACACCAGCGGCGCGAGCGCGAGCGCCAACGCCGCGAGTATCCCGGCGGTGGCGCCGAACAACGCGTCGCCGATCGCGCAGACCAAAGCGACCTCGCCGACGGTGAAAAGCGCGGCGGGAAGACGCACCGCAAACTCCGTCGGTCCGAAGAGCCGGATCGCTCCGGCTTCGGCCCAATAGACCAGCGGAGGCTTTTCAAAATATCGGATGTAGTCATTGCGCGGCGTGACAAGATCGCCGGAAATCGCCATCTCGCGCGCGATTTCGGCGTAGCGTCCCTCGTCGGGTTCCCATAGCGCGGGCCGCCCGAGTCCGGGCAGGTAAAGGATCGCGGCGACGATCGCGGCCAGCGCGATTCGGCCCGCTCGGGAGCGCGGCAGCATGATCCCTTCAGTCTTAAGGCGGACGGCGGCGTCGTCAACCTCAAAGCGCCACCAAGACCTCTCAACCGGCCCACCAAGACACGAAGACACGAAGAAGAGGTTTCTGGTTTGTGTCTTCGTGTCTTTGTGGCCGCTTGGCGGCCGCCTGCTGGGCCGTCTTTAACGCAGGGCGTCCGTTTGCCACAATGACCGAATAATGATGCCGCGCGCCGCAGCTCTTCGCGGCGGCACAATTTCCGCGTGAACTCGGCAAACCAAATAACTCCTTTTCACGACACGCCCGCGTGGAAGACGCCGCATCCGGGGATGGTTTCGATCGTGATCCCGGTGTTCAACGAGTCGGCCAATCTGGGCGCTCTGTGGACGCGCTTGTTGCCGGTGCTCGAAGGGCTGTCGCGTCCGTGGGAAACGGTTTTTATCGACGACGGATCGATCGATGACTCGCTGGTGATTCTGCGTGAGATAGCGGGCGCGCAAGCGGGCCGAGTGCGCGTGGTCGAGTTGGCGCGCAACTTCGGGCAGCATGCGGCGATCCTCGCGGGGTTCCGGCAGGTGCGCGGCGAAGTGATCGTGACGCTGGACGCCGACCTGCAAAATCCGCCCGAGGAAATCCCGCGCCTGCTCGCCGCGATCGACGCCGGCAACGACGTCGTGGGCGGATGGCGCGAGGAGCGGCAGGACGAGAGCTGGCGCAAGTACGCCTCGCGGATGCATAACCGCCTGACCTCGGTGATCGTCGGCGTGCCGATGCATGACTACGGATGCATGCTGCGCGCGTACCGGCGCCATATTGTCGATACGGTGGTCGATTGCGATGAGAAGGCGGCGTTCGTACCGGCGCTGGCGAATTCGTTTGCCAAGCGGGTGACGGAGATCCGGGTGGCGCATGCGGAGCGCGCCGAAGGCAAATCGAAGTACAATCTTCTGCGGCTGGCGACGCTCAGCCTCAACCTGATCACCGGGTTTTCGCTGCTGCCGATCCAGGCGCTCAGCCTCGCGGGGGTCGGAATCTTCGTCCTCGACGCGATTCTGGTTGCGATTCTGGTTCTGCATCGGTTGATTTTCGGACCGCAGCAGGAAGGTGCGTTGTGGCTGCTGTTCGCGATTCTGTTTCTGTTCGTCGGCTTCATGTTTCTTGCGCTCGGCCTGATCGG
>DATKSB010000040.1:0-6774 GCA_035531855.1 Binataceae bacterium (SeqCode) | reverse complement strand
GGATCGGTGCGATGCGCGCGTCGCCGCGCGATTGTCTGCGCCTTGCGCAGGCGCTGGAAGCGGCTGCCGCGCTGCGCGAATGGATGCGCGAGCGAACCGGCGCGCTGATTCGCGATCTGGCGGCGCGGATCGCGCCCGATCCCGCGCTCGCCACGCTCATCGATGCCACGCTCGGCGACGAGCCGCCGGTGAATCCGCGCGACGGCAATCTGATTCGCGCGGGCTATAGCGCGGAGGTCGATGAGCTGCGCGGACTGTCGTCGGGCGCGCGCGAGGTTCTGGCGCGGATGGAAGTCTCGGAACGCCAGCGCACCGGAATCGCGTCGTTGAAAGTCCGCTACAATAACGTGTTCGGTTATTATATCGAGGTCACCAAATCTCACCTCGAGCGCGTGCCGCCGGACTATGAACGCAAGCAGACGATCGCGGGAGGAGAGCGCTACACGACTTCCGCGCTCAAGGAACTCGAGCGCAAGATTCTTTCGGCCGAGAGCGGGCTCAAGCAACTCGAACTGCAACTCTTCACCGGGCTCCTGCGCGACCTGCAGTCGCATAGCGCGGCGATCATGGCGGCGGCGCGCGCGATCGGCGAATTCGACGCGCTCGCGTCGCTGGCGAAAGTCGCGCGCCGGCGCGGTTACGTGCGCCCGGTGATGAATTCACAGCGCCGCATCCGGATCCGCGACGGACGACATCCGGTGCTTGAAGCCGGGATGCGCGCCGGCGAGTTCGTGCCCAACGACCTCGACGCCGACCCCGACACGCGCCAGCTCCTGCTGATCACCGGCCCCAACATGGCGGGCAAATCGACCTATCTGCGCCAGGTCGCACTGATCGTTATTATGGCGCATCTCGGGAGCTTCGTGCCGGCGACCGAGGCGTCGATCGGGATCGTCGATTCGGTGATGACCCGGATCGGCGCGCGCGACGAGCTGCGGCGCGGCGAATCAACCTTCATGGTGGAAATGAGCGAGACCGCGCGGCTGCTCGGCGGCCTGACCGATCGCAGCCTCTTGCTGCTCGACGAGGTTGGGCGCGGGACCAGCACCTTCGACGGCCTTGCGATCGCGTGGGCGGTCGCGGAATACCTGCACGATTCGGCGCGCGCCAAAGTGCTGTTCGCGACTCATTTCCATGAGCTGACCGACCTTGCGCGCGAGCGTCCGCGAGTGAAGAATTTGAGCATGGCGGTGCGTGAATGGGGCGGTGAAGTGCTGTTTCTGCGCCGGGTGATCGAGCAGCCGGCCTCGCGCAGTTACGGAATTGAAGTCGCGCGGCTGGCGGGACTGCCGGACTCGATTATCGCGCGCGCGCGCGAAATTCTTTCCAACCTGGAACAGGGCGAGCTCGATGAAACCGGCGGCGTGCGCCTCGCGCACGAACGCAGCGCCGAACGCGTCCCGCCGCAGCTCGGCCTGTTCGCGCCGGTCGAAAGCCGCGTCGCCGACGATCTGCGCGCGCTCGAAATCGATCGGCTGACTCCCGTCGAAGCGCTAAACGTACTTGCCGCGCTGCGAGCGCGGCTCAAAAAAGACGGCGCCTGACACCCGGCGGATCATGCCAAGGCGGCGGCGGTGGTGAGGGGCGGAAAGGATACCGGCAGGGACGCCGGGGCCGCGGCGGCGCTCGCGATCCTCGCGGCGATAGGCATCGCGATGCTTGGCGCGCGGACCGCGCTCGCGTCGATCAATCCTGCCGCACTGAGTTCTGTGACGATCACGCAAAACGGAGTCGTATCCGAGCTGCACTTCGGATTTATCGGCGTCGCGCCCAAATGGAACCTCAGCGCGCACGGACAGGAGCTATGGATCAACCTGCCGGACACGCGCGCGCAAGTAACGCCGCGTCCGGTCTTCGGCCTGGAGGCTAAGCCGATCGTGGCGGTGCGAGTGCTCGACGCCGGCGACGGCGCCGCGCGGATCGTGCTCGAGGTTGACGGAAAGATCGACTACGCGATCGCGCGCTGGCGTCATCAGATTGTCGTGCGCGTAGCGCCTGCAGGCGCCGCGCCGAACCTCGCGGGAGCACTGCTCGCGATGCGCGAGCCGAGCGACGCGCCCTCGCCTGTTAGACTTTCAGCGCGACCGCGCGCACCGATTCCCGGACCGCGCGAGATCGCGCCGCTCGCGCGCGCATCCGGCGTTGCGCAGGATCGGCAGTACATAAAGGGGCATCCTCTGGTGATGATAGATCCGGGGCATGGCGGCTACGACCCGGGCACCATCTCCGCGAGCGGAATTGAGGAAAAGACGCTCGCGCTGGAAATCGCGGCTCGGGTGGTGAGCGCGCTTGAAGCGCGCGGAATCAATGCCGCGATGACGCGCACGACCGACGTGTTCGTTCCTCTGGGCGGACGAACGAAAATCGCCAACGACGCGGACGCCGACCTGTTCGTCTCGATCCATCTGAATTCGAGTCCGAATCCCGAGACCACCGGAATCGAGGTCTATTACCTGAACAACACCACCGACCGCGCGACGATCCGGCTGGCGCGGATGGAGAATTCGCAAGCCGCACGCGGCTATGGCGCGCCCGCCGAGCCCAACTTAAACTACATCCTGACCGACCTGCGCCAGCAGTATAAAGCGACGGAGGCGGCGTCGCTCGCGCGGATGATCGATGCGCAGACGGTGGCGGATTTGAACGCGGAATTCGGAATCGATGTGAACGCATTGGGAGCCAAGATGGGGCCGTTCTACGTGTTGGTCGGCGCGCAGATGCCGTCGGTGTTGATCGAGTGCGGATTCCTGTCGAGCGCGATCGAAGCGCAAAGGCTCGCGTCGGCGCGGTATCAGCAGATTCTGGCCGACGGGATCGCCGACGCTATCGTTCATTACCTTAGAGCCGACGCCGCCGTGGGCAACCTGTGAACGAGGGGCTGCGAACCTCGGACGCGGCGCGGCGGCCCGCTCCGCGCGGCGAAGATTTTTTGCTGCGCGAGTTCGAAGCCACGCGCACTCCCGGTCCGACCTCGCGCGCCTACATAACCTCGGTGCGTGAGGAGCTCGCCGAGATTCACTTCAAGGGCGCCAGCGGCGGCGAGATCGTGCGGCTGTACACTGCCGCGATGGACGATCTGCTGCGCGCGCTGTATCGCTATGCCGACGCCGAGCACGGCCGGCGCTTTCCCAAGCTCCATCAGAGAATCGCGATCGTCGCGCGCGGCGGCTACGGGCGCAGTGAGCTCAATCCGCAATCCGACGTCGATTTGCTGTTCCTGCACGACTACAAGCGCGGTCCGTACGTCGAGATCGTGACCGAGATCATCCTGCACGCGATGTGGGACGCGGGCCTGATCGTCGGGCACGGCGTGCGCACCGCGCGCGAATGCGTGCGGCTGGCCAACGACGATCTGAAAGAAAAAACCGCGCTGCTCGACGCGCGTTACCTGGGCGGCGACGAAAAGCTCTACGCTGAGCTCGACAAGCTCTTGATCGCCGAAGTGCTGAACCGCAATCAGCAAAAATTTTTCAAAGCCAAGCTCGAAGAAAGCCGCGAACGCCACGCGAAGTACGGCGACTCGATCTACCTGCTCGAGCCGCAGCTCAAAGAAGGCGAAGGCGGCCTGCGCGACCTGCACACCGCGATGTGGCTGGCGAAAGTCAAGTACAAGGTTCATTCGCTCGAAGAGCTGGTGCAGAAGGCGGTCATCACCGACGACGAGTGCGCGAGCGTGGTCGAGGCGCGCGATTTTCTCTGGCGCGTGCGCAACTCGCTGCACTTCATCAACAATCGCCATTTCGATCAGCTCACCTTCGAGATGCAGGAGCGCATCGAACCGATGCTGGGGATGACGCCGATCGACGGGCAGACCGCGGGATCGGCGCTGATGCGAGCGTATTATCAGCATGCGAGCACGATCTATCAATTCGCCGAGGGACTGATCGCGCGCGTGGTCGAAGGCCCCGCGGCGCGCGGCTTTCTGCGCCGCACTCCCGTCAGGCAGATTCGCCCCGGCGTTTTGGTGCAGCAGAAGCTGCTCGCGATCGGCGATCCGAATCTGTTCAAGGAAAATCCGCTCAACCTGATCGCGATTTACGCCGACTGCCAGGCGCAGGATGTCGAACTGTCGGGCAGCGCGTACCAACTCGTGCGCGACAACCTGGGCTTGATCGACGACGCGATGCGCCACGACCCGGCGACGGGAAAAGCGCTGATGCAGATTTTGTCGCATCGCGGCCGCGTGGCCGACACCCTGGAAGCGATGCATCGCGCGGGCGTGTTGGGCGCGATCATCCCCGAGTTCGGAAATCTCTACGCGCGCGTGCTGCACGACCTCTACCACATCTACACCGTTGATCGTCATTCGCTGGCCGCGGTGCGCGAGCTCGAGCGTCTGCGCGCGGGCGAGTTCAAGGAGGCGACTCCCCTTCTGACCGAAGTCGCGCGCGAGCTGGATTGCCTGCCGCTGGTGTTCCTGGCGCTGCTTCTGCACGACATCGGCAAGGGCCACGGCCATGACCATCATGAACTCGGCGCGACGCTGACGGCCGAGGTCTCGACGCGGCTCGGCCTTGATCCCGAGGAAATCGATCTGGTGGTGTTTCTGGTGCGCAATCATCTGATGATGTCGCAGGTGGCGCAGAAAGGAGATATCGACGATCAGCGCACGGTTGAGGAATTCGCACGCCAGGCCGGCTCGATCGATCGCCTGAAGGCGCTGTACCTGCTGACCTATGCGGATATGCGCGCGGTCGCGCCGAAAGTTTACAACAACTGGCGCGATATGCTGCTCTCCGATCTATACCTGCGCGCGCTCAAGCTGATGGAGCAGCGCGATCGCGAGGCGGTGGATCCGGCGCGGCGGCTGGCGACGGTGAAGAACGCGGTGCGCGAGCAGCTTGCACCGTCGGGCGCGCCGACGGCGGAGATCGAGGCGTTTCTGGCCGAGATGCCCGAGCGGTATTTTTTTACCGTGCCGGAAAACGATATCGCGCTGCACTTCGACCTGATGCGCGCGCTCGGCGACCGTCCGGTGGTCACGCGCCATCGCCATTTCCCCGACCTCGAATTCAGCGAATTTATCGTGGTGACGCGCGACCAGCCGGGATTGTTCTCGATGATCGCGGGCGCGCTCACCGCCAACAATCTCAACATCCTGTCCGCTCGAATCACGACTCGCGCCGGCGGAATTGCGCTCGACGTGTTCCGCGTGTCGCATCTGACTGGCGGGGGCGCGATGGCGATGGAGGAAGACCGCTGGCAGCGCGTGCAACTCGACCTCGAACGCGCGATTACCGCAGAGCAGGATATCGCGCAAATCGTCGCAGCGGCGCATCATGTGAAAAACGCCGGCCGCCGCTTCACCCGCCGCGTCGCGACCGAGGTGACCCTCGACAATCGGACCTCGGAGCAGTTCACCGTGCTCGACGTGTTCACCCAGGACCGCGTCGGACTGCTGTTCACGATCACGCACACGCTGTTCGAGCTCGGGATGCTGATTCATCTGGCGCGCATCTCGACCAACGCCGACCAGGCGCTCGACGTTTTCTACGTAAGCGATCGCGACGGCGAAAAGGTAACCGACCTCGCGCGGATGCGCCTGCTAAAGGAGACTCTCGACGCGCGGCTGGCCGAAAATCCGGCGCAAGGGGGCGCGCCTTGAGCGGCCTCACCTGGGACGATTTGATCGACGCGCATATGAACCGGCAAGCGGCCGAGCGCGGTCTGGCGAGCCATTCGCTCGAGGCCTACTCGCGCGATCTGCGCGACTTCCACGATTTTTGCGATCGGCGCGACGCCGAACCGGGGAATCTGGACGCGGAACTAATCACCGCGTACCTCGAGGACCTGGGCGCGCGCTATGCGGTCGCGACCCAGCGGCGTCATCTGGCGAGTGTCCACGGGCTTGCGCGCGAGCTGGTCGATCGCGGGATCATCGAGCGCGACCCGGCGCCTTCCGTAAAGCTGCGGCCGCATCCGCGCAAGCTGCCGCGCACGCTCACTCGGCGCGACGTCGAGATGCTGCTCGAGGCGATCGATACCTCGGCCACGCGCGGACTTCGCGATCGCGCGATGCTCGAGATGGCGTACGGATGCGGGCTGCGCGTCTCGGAGCTGGTGAATATGCAGATGACGCAGGTGAATCTGCGCGAGGGCGTGATCGCCGCGTTCGGCAAAGGCTCCAAGGAGCGGCTGATTCCGATTGGCGGCGCGGCCGCGCGCGCGCTCGTCGCCTATCTGAAGCGCCGCGACGCCGAGCTTCGGCAAGCGTCGGAGGGTACGCGCAAGCGCAGCGCCGCGATGCGCCGGACCAATGCCGTATTCGTCTCGCGGCTGGGGCGCGCGATGACCCGGCAGGGTTTCTTCAAGGCGCTCAAGCAGTGGGCGGCTGGCGACGCGCGCACCGCGTGGATCAGTCCGCACACGCTGCGGCATTCGTTCGCGACTCATCTGCTCGAAGGCGGCGCCGATTTGCGCGCAGTGCAGGAGATGCTGGGGCATAGCGATATTTCGACCACGCAGATTTATACGCATCTGACGCGCTCGCATCTGCGCAAGGTGCATCGCACTTTCCATCCGCGCGCCAGCCGCGAGCAGGCCGCAAAAGGTAACGACTGACTTGAGCGACCTGAACGGAACTATCGCGACCATCTGTATCGTCGCGCTGCCGATAATTTTCGCGATCATCGCGCACGAGGTGATGCACGGCGTGGTCGCGCTCTATCTTGGCGACGACACGGCCTTGCGCGCCGGACGGCTGACGCTGAATCCGATTTCGCATGTGGATTTGTTCGGCACGATCATCCTGCCGTTCGCGCTGTACCTGGTCGG
>DATKSB010000039.1:0-2501 GCA_035531855.1 Binataceae bacterium (SeqCode) | reverse complement strand
ACTCGACGAGCGCGACTTCGTCCCGGCCGGCGGCCAGGGCGCACTATGCGTCGAGGCCGTTGCCGGCCGACTCGTCGGCGGCGCGGCCGAACTCGACCTCGCGATCGGCGCGCTCGATAACGAGCGCGCCGATCGCGAGGTCGCCGCCGAGCGCGCCTTTCTGGCCGCGCTCGGCGCTTCGTGCGTTTCGCCGGTTGGCGTCAAGGCCACGTCGTCCGATTCGGCGCTCTCGATCCATGCGCTGCTCTTCAGCCTTGACGGCGCGCGCCATCTTCGCGATGAACTCTCCGACGAGCTTGCCGATCGGTCCGGGGCGAGTTCGCCGACGCCCGCCGATGCGCAGCGGCTCGGCACGGCGCTGGCGGAGCGGATGTTCGCACGCGGCGCGCGCGCGATGCTTGCCGATGGATAGCGCGGACGGCATCGTTTATCTCGTTGGCGGCGGCCCCGGCGCGCCCGATCTCATCACGATCCGCGGCCGCAACGTTCTCCGCCGCGCCCAGGTCGTCGTTTACGACAATCTCGTCAATCCGGAATTGCTCGCGTTCGCGGCGGACTCGGCCGAGCTGATCTACGCCGGCAAACGGGGCGGCTCTTCGGAGAGCTTCGATCAGGCGGAGCTGAATCGGATTCTGGTCGAGCGCGCGCGCTGCGGATTGCGCGTCGTCCGTCTCAAAGGCGGCGACCCGTTTATCTTCGGACGCGGCGGCGAAGAGGCCGAGGCGCTAGCGGCCGCAGGTATTCGCTTCGAGGTCGTGCCCGGCGTCACCTCGGCGATCGCAGGTCCGGCCTTCGCCGGGATTCCGCTGACCCATCGCGAGTACGGCGGGTTCGTCGCGTTTCTGACCGGCCATCAGGACGGCGCCAAGCGCGCCGACGGCTCGACGATTCCCTGGGAGACCGTCGCGTCGGCCGCGCGCGGGGGCGGCACGATCGTGCTCCTGATGGCGACCGCGCGGCTCAGCGCGACGCTCGAACGAATCGTGGCTGGGGGACTCGCGCCGGAGACTCCGGCCGCCGCGGTGCAATCGGCGACGACGGCGTCGCAAAGGACCGTGCGCGCGACGCTCGGCACGCTCGCCGGCGAAGTCGAGCGCGCGGGTATCGGCGCTCCAGCCGTGATCGTAATCGGCGCATGCGTCGCGCTGGGCGCCAGTCTCGGCTGGGCGGAGCGGATGCCGCTGTTCGGCAGGCGGATCGTGATCACGCGGGCGCGCGCGCGTTCGGGCGCCTTCGCCGAGGCGTTGCGAGAGATGGGTGCGGAAGCGATCGAGTTTCCGGTGATCCAGACCGTCGCACCCGACAGTTTCGATTCGCTCGATTCAGCGCTCGCGCGGCTGGCCGATTTCGACTGGATCGTTTTCACCAGCCCCACCGGCGTCGAGGCGTTCGTCGATCGTATCCGCGAGTCGGGCCGCGATCTCCGCGAAGCCGCGCGCGCAAAGTTGGCCGCGATCGGACCTGCAACGGCCGCCCGTCTGCGGCATTACGCGCTCAGCGTGGCGGCGATTCCGCACGAGTATCGCGCCGAGGCGATAGTCGCAGCGATCGGGACCGATCGCATTGCGAGCGCACGATTTCTGATTCCGCGCGCGCAGGTCGCTCGTGAAATCCTGCCTGCGATGCTGGTCGAGGCGGGTGCGCGCGAGGTCGTGGTCGCACCCGCCTACAAGACGGTGCGCCCCGCGAGCGTCAATGCGGCGCGAATCCGCGAGATGGCCGCGGCGCGCGCTGTCGACCTGGTGGTCTTCACCAGCTCGAGCACGGTCGCGAATTTCGGCGCGCTCGCAGGGCCGCTATCGCCCGCAATGCGCGCCGCCGTGATCGGACCGATCACGGCCGTATCGGCGCGCGAAGCCGGCTTCGAGGTCGTCATCGAACCGCGTGAATACACGATCGCGGCGCTCACTTTGGCGATCCGCGATTACTTCGCCGCCGACAGAGCGGTCGGATGACATCAGATCCGGCCGCTTCGCGGCGGCGCTCGCGGCGACTATAATCCAGTTCGATTCCCATTAACGGGAGCGTGAGCAGATGGCATATCCAATCAATCGCCCGCGGCGGCTTCGGCGCACCGAAACGATGCGCAGGATGGTGCGCGAGACCCGCCTCTCACCCGACAACCTGATTCTGCCGCTCTTCGTATGTCCGGGCCGCGACGTAAAGCGGCCGGTGCCCTCGATGCCCGGTGTGGCGCAGCTATCCGTCGACAATGCGGTGCGCGAGGCGCGCGAGGCGCACACTGCCGGCGTTCCAGCCGTTATCCTGTTCGGAATCCCGGCGCGCAAGGATTCCATTGGCAGCGAAGCCTGGAACGATAATGGCGAGGTGCAGCGCGCCGTCCGCGAGATCAAGGAGCATGTGCCGGGACTCGCCGTGATCACCGACGTCTGCCTGTGCGAGTACACCGACCACGGCCATTGCGGCGCGGTAAAGGGCCACGACGTCGACAACGACGCGACGCTCGAACTCCTTGTGCGCGAGGCACTTTCGCACGCGCG
>DATKSB010000038.1:0-7850 GCA_035531855.1 Binataceae bacterium (SeqCode) | reverse complement strand
ACCGACGCGGAGTTCGAGGCGATGACCGAGCGGCTGCTCGCGCTCAAGACCGAAGAAGCGCACGGCGTCGTGACTGTCCGGCCCGAGGTGGTGGTCGAGGTCGCTTACAACGACATCCAGCGCAGTCCGCAGTACGAAGCCGGGATGACGCTGCGCTTTGCGCGAATCGTCCGGATTCGTGACGACAAGCCAGCCGCACAGGCCGACACGATCGGAGCGATCGGCCACGAATTCGAGCGGCAGGCTATCCCGCCGCGCGCCGCGAAGATTTAGTGCTCGTGCCGAGTGCGCAAAGCGCGCAGGAACGTCTTTGAATAGCCGCGGCTAGTGCCCGCGGAGATGCTTGGGTTCGTGCGCGTCGGTCATCGCCATCGCGATGGCTTCGATCTCGCTCTCGCCGAAATCCTCAAGTACGAAAGAATCGGCCTGCGTGTTGTCGTGGCGCTCGTACATGTCGCAGCACCAGCAGTTCGGACCTAGCTGCTTGGTGAGCAGCACGAAAGTATTCGCCCCAACCACTTCCACCCGTTCCATAGCGGTAACCTCCCGAGCAGAGTTGCCATGGTCATCGACGGGCCGTGACATGAATGTTTTAGCACCAAACGAGTAGTGTTGCTAATGAAAATTTTAGCTAACGCCTCGTGATTACTGGATTTCAAGAATTTCAATTGGATTTGACCGATCGAACCCAATCGGTCAGCGCGTCGTGCGTGCTCTGAAACGCCAAGGAGTTCCACACGATAGCTTCAGGCGTGAAGTAGCGAATCTCGACCGCCTCTTCCGATACCGTCGGCTTATCTTTAACGGGTGTCGCCAGATAGACGATCACCTGCGCCTTCGCGTTGGCAGGATCGGTGTACACGCCGAAGAGCGGCCCGAGCTTAACGCGGATTCCCACCTCCTCGAGCGTCTCGCGCGCGGCGGCGTCGGCGGCGGGCTCCGCGAAATCGACGAAGCCTCCGGGGAAGGTCCACTTGCCGAGCGCGGGTTCGTTTCCGCGCTTCAGTAGCAGGACGCGGCCGTCTTCAATGACCAGGCATCCGGCGACCAGTTTCGGCGACGGAAAGAAGATGAAGCCGCATCGCGGACACGCGCGCAGCCGTTTGCGATCGGGCAAGATCGTCCGCAGTTCCATCTCCGCGCCGCACAACGCGCAGAATTTCACTTCGGCGGGAAACCGATGCTGCACATGATGGTTAGCGTGAATCGCCTTAGCGTCGTCGTCATGTTTCATCGCGAGCCTCGGTTATTACGCGGTCAGCCGGCGCACCAGCGCTTCGCCAATCAGGATGATCATCGCCGCGATTATTACAAACGGACTGAGCGATTTGCGCCGCTCGAGATTGGGGCGTCCCAGTCCCACCGCGGAGACGTCAGGGTTCAAACGGCCTCCAGTCGCCGACGCCAGCCGCTCCAGCAGTCCGTAGTTAGGCGCAGGACGCGGAACTTCGGCCAGCACCGCGGCGCTAACCGTGTAGGCAAGCGGAGGGAAGGTCTGGGTCTTGTCGCCGGGCGCGTGCACGCTGATGTTGTAAGTCCCGGGCGCGGGCGCGTCGATCGAGCCGGAAAATTCTCCCGGCACCTGCTCCGAAAGCGCGGTCTCGACGTGAGTGCCGTCGGGCCGCGTGACGATAGTGGTAAGCAGGCTCGGACCCTTGCCGGTCTCGTCTGAATAATCGTTGAGCCGGATAATAATCCTGCCGCCCTGGTAGCCGAGCTCGACGTCGAATTTCTGCTCGCCGGTCGTGCTCTCGGGCGTCATCCAGCCGAGCAGGCGGTCCCACACCGGCGAAAAGACGTTGGAGGTGATCCACGGCCCGGACCACCTTCCGCTGGCGTCGGTGGTGACGGCAAGGGTTTTCCCGGCGCCGTATTTCCAGCTCGCGATTAGCGGTTCCTTGTTTCCGCCGCGATCGATATAGGCGCTCAAGTCGGCGCGCGGTTTGATCTCGGTCGAGACGTAGCCCTTGATTGCGGGCAATTGCCGTCCTGCAAGGTCCTTGAGGACCGGGTCGGGGTCCACGGTGTGAGGTTTGAAGCTGGACTCCTGCATCGTGGTTTCGCCGCCATGGGTGCGGACGTCCTGAACGAACAGCTCGGGCAGGTTCTTGGCGCTGTCGGTCTGATAAGAGGCGCCGCCACCGAATTTGCTGATCGAGTCGAGCAGGCTGAGATTGGCTTCGTTGCCGATTGCGATGGTCGAGATGGTCGCGCCGCCTTCGCGATGCATCCGCGAGACCAGGTCGTAGTACATCGACGGTGTGCCGCCGGTCTCGCCGTCGGTCAGGATTACGACGTGCTGAATTTGCGCGCCGCTTCCGGCCAGCATCCGCTCCGCCTCCTGCAGCGCCGGCAGCAGATAGGTGGTGCCGTGCGCGACCAGCCGATCAATCATCTGGTTCATATACGGACGGCTTTTCGCCAGCGGCTGCAGCGGCACCACCACGAACGGCTGCGAATCGAAGCCAATCACGCTAACCAGGTCGGAGTCCTTGAGAGTCTTGGTGACCGTCTCGGCGGCGGCCTTTGCGTACTTGAGTTTGTCGTTGCGGCCCATCGAGCCGGACTTGTCGATGATCAAAACCAGCGCTCGCGTGCGCTCCTTATGCTCCGGCGGCTTCATGATCACCGGCATCGCTTTGGCAAGCGGACTCGATTGCCATCCTCCAAGCCCGAAACTCGAATCGCCGCCCACCATCGCGAGCGAGCCGCCCCGCTGGACGTAGGCGAGCAGCGCGTCCTGCTCGGACTGCGCAATCCTGCTCGCCGGAACATTGTCCAAAAACACCGCATCGAAGCCGCCGGGATTTCCGTTCCACTCACCCAGGGTTACCGGAATCACGGTCGGCTCGAAGCCGCGGCGCTCGGCGACGGTCTGGAGATAGGTCGCGTCCTGCGCGCGATCGGTCAGGATCAAAACCTTGCGCCGCGCGCCCACGCCGACCCATCCCTTGAGCGAATCGTCCTCGAGATACTGATCGATCTTCGGATTGTCGGCCCTGAACGACGCCGAGTAGGAAGCGAGTCCCGCCGCTTCGTTGCGAACCGGGAAATCGAAACGTTCGGAGCCATGCGGCAGGCTTACCCGCCGCGTATCGAGCAGCGTGGTGTCGCGATAGACGGAGATAGTTCCGGTGGCCGGAGCGTCGTTCAGATTTTCCATCGTAACGCCGAGCTCGAATGGTTCCGCCTTCTCGAGCGCGGGCGGCAGCGACAGCTCGGTCATCGTGACGTTGGGAATCGAAGTGGCGCCGGGCGGAGTGAAGATGTCGAGCCGGATTCGCGCCGCCACGATCGAGCCGATCGCGCGCATCGAGTCGCCGCGATTCTCCCATCCGTCCGTCACCAGCACCGCGGGTCCGCCCTGCGCCGCCGGGTCCGCCGCGATTCGCATCAATGCGGTTTCGAGGTCGGTCGAGCCGGGCGCGCACGAGGAGCAAGGTTCGCCGGCCGCCAGGGTGCGATCGATTGCGCCGATCGTGCTTAAGTCGGTCGCGCCCGCGAAGATCAGCGCGGGATCGCTCGGGCGCAGCTGCAACTGCTCCTCGAGCAGCCGCGCCGTCCACGCGCGCATCGCGGGCGTAATACTTGCCGAGGCATCGACGATCGCGGGGCGCGCCGCGCCCTCGAAGTGCATCACGGTTTGCGGATTCGCCAGCGCGAAAATGAACAGCGCCAGCGCGCTCGCGCGCATAATCGGCGCCCAGATTCTTTTCCACTCGCGCGCATTGACCAGCGCCCACGCCAGCACCAGCCCCGCGATTGCGAGCAGGTAGAGCGCGTCGGGCCTCGAGAGCGAAATCCCGGCGATCGGCGTAAGCGAGCTCATCGCCTACGCCTGCGCCATCGCGTTGCGCCGCTTGCGGTATACGATGATCGCCTCGAGCGCGCCGAACGCGATAATCGCGAGCAGCAGCCACGGACTGAGCGAGGATTTTTCGAGGAACGACTCGCTCGCAGGGGGAGCCGCGGCCGCGATCTCGACCCGGATCGGCACCACGTTTTCGAGGTCCGACACCGCAAGGTCGTCAAGGTTGACCGCGCGCGGAATCGGCGCGACGCCGGCGCCGGAAAGTTGGTAGATTCCCTGCGCATCGACCGCCGTGAACAGCGTTCCCGGCGTCGCCTTCATCGGGGAGCCCGAAGGCAGCGTAACGCTGGTGACGCCGGCCGGCACCAGCCACGGCTGCCCGGTGCGGTAGCTGCCCCCGTTTGCGCCGAGTCCCGCAAGGTAGCTCAGAAGATTCAGCGTGAGCACCGACATCGGCAAATTTCTGTGTCCGAGATACGGAAACGGATTGAATCCCGTCGCGACGAACCGATGCCCATCGCGCTCGCCCCGCAGGATCAGTCCTCCGCCCTGTCCGCTGGCGACGGCGGTCATCCACGGATGCTGCCCGAAGAATTCGCCGCTGCGCAGATTGAGCATCCGGAAGTTCACCGAGTCGGTCAGCGCGTCGGTATTGTGCCACTGATCGATCTCGATATTCGCCGCGGGCGCGACCGTGAAGCCGAACGCCGGATCCGGCGGCGGCATCACCATCAGGGTATTCACCGGCGGGATTTGCTTGGGCGTCGAGTACTCGAAAATCGCAACGTCGGCCTTAGCCAGATCGTCAGGTGCGAACTTGTCCGGCGCGACTACTGTGACCTGCGCGCCCGGAATCGCGCCCAGTCCCGCGGCGTCGGCGGGGGCCGGCGTGATGAACAAGATCGACACCGCGCGTATTGCTCCGCTGGTCGCGTAGGCGACGTTGTCGAGCGCGAATGCGTCGGCCGGCGTCAGCTCGGCGCGGTAAACCCGCGCCGGTGCGAGCGAGGGAAATTCCAGCGCCCCGGTCTCGCCCGCGGCCAGAGATTCGTGGGCGCGGGCGAGACGGCGACCGTCGCCGGTCAGGGTGACGGCGATATCGGACGGATTCGGGCCGAAGTTCGAGACGCTAATTCGCGCGTGCAGCGTATCGACGCCGAACACCTCGCGCCGGAGCGTGAACGAGCTGAGCGCGAGATTCGGCGCGGGATCGCCAGTGACGATCGCGTGAATCGCAGCCGGAACGGGCGTCGCGATTGCGCGGAAGCTCGCGAAGATCACTTTCTTGAAGTTTCCGCGCGAGGCGAGGTCGGTAAGCGACGCGGTTATCGCGGCCGAGTCGTCCGGCGCGTCGGTCGGACGGATTTGCGCCAGCGCGTGGCGCGCCTCGACTATCGAATCAAACGCGGGCGCGATCCGGTACGGAGCCGGCGCGGTGACGAACACCGAAACCTTGCCGCCGCCATCTTCGTCCGAGAGCATCGCGTCGGCCTTTTTCAGCGCGTCATCGAAGCGCGTTGCGCCCGACGGAAGCTTCACCTGCATCGCGGCCGAGTTGTCGATCATCACCGCGATCGGATTGCTCTTGCGAATCACGAATGGCCCCGCCATCGCCAGCACCGCAAGGCACAGCAGCAGCAGTTCGACCAGGAACATCCAGTCGAAGCGCGGCTTGCCGCCATAGCGTTCGTTGCGAAAGCCGCGCAGCGCGCGAAACGCCAGCACGCTCGAGACGATCACGCGCGCGGGGCGCTCGCGGGCGAGGTAGGCGAGCACCAGCGCGGGTACGATCGCGAAGAAGACCAGAGCGCCGGGATAAAGCAGGCCCATCGATTTTCAGCTCAATGCGCCAGTCCCAGGTCGGCGACCGCGCGCACGAAAAAGCTCTGGAATTCCTGGTCGGTGGTATGCAGCGCGTAATGCATCCCGCGTTTGAGGCAGAACTGCTTAATCTCGCGCGTCAGCCGCTCCATGGTTTGCTGGTATTGTTCGCGCTCGCGCGCGCCAATCGCGACGCGCAGATGCTCTCCGGTTTCGGAATCGACTACTTCGACATCGCCTTCGAGTCCCTGTCCGTGAATCTCGCGTCCGCCGAGAATTTGCACTGCGGTCACGTCCATCGTCGCGGCGGTGAATAGCCCAAGGCCGCGGGTGACGGAATTCAGCAGCATCAGGAAGTCGGAGACGACAAAAACTTTTCCGGCGCGCCGGATCGAGTGCATCTCGCGCGCCAGCGACGGCGCGAAATCGTACTCGCCGCCCGGCTTGATCGCGCGCAGCTTGCGCGCAAGCTCCATTATCCGATGCCGTCCGTAAAGAAACACCGGCTCGATCTTCGCCCCCGCGCCCGCCAGCACCCGGACCATCACCCGGTCGCCCGACGACAGCGCGACGTAAGCCACCGCCAGCGCGGTTGCGACCGCGCGATCGAACTTGCGGTCGGCGGCGGGATACGCCATCGAGGCGCTTGCGTCCAGGAAGACATAGGTCAGCAGATCTTCTTCTTCCTTGAACAGCTTGATGTAGAGCTTGTCGGTGCGGGCGTACAGGCCCCAATCGATGTACCGGAAATCGTCGCCGGGCGAGTAGTGCCGGTAGTCGTTGAATTCGAGCGACGATCCGCGTTTGGGCGAAAGATGCGAGCCCTTGCCCAGGCCGGCGTACTGGCGCCGCGTGCGGACGCGCAATTCCTCAAGCCGCGCCAGAAATTGCGGCGTGAACTCGTCGGGCAGATCGAACATCGAAGTTCTTTGATTAAGCGCGCGCTATGCGCGCGGACGCTTGAGGCGCTTCTGGACCTGTTCGAGAATCGATTCGGTGGTGACGTTCTCGGCTTCGGCCTGGAAGTTGCGCAACAACCGATGGCGCAGGCACGGAACCACCGCGTCGTCGATATCCTCGTAGCTGACGCTGACCCGTCCGGCCAGAAGAGCGTTGACCTTTGCGCTCAGGATGATCGCCTGCGCGCCGCGCGGGCTCGGTCCGAAGCGCAGATATTGCGAGACCTCGGGAATCGCGCCCGGACCGCCCGGAGTGCATGCGCCGATCATTGCGATGATGTAGCGCTCGAGCGGTTCGGCGACCATCACTTCGCGCACCAGGCTCTTGAGCGTCTCGATCTCCTGCGCCGCCGTGGCGGGCTTGAAGATGGCTTCGATCTGATGCGCGCGCGTGCCGGTGGTACGGCTTAAGATCTCGCGCAGCTCATCGGGCTTGGGCGAACCCATCACGACCTTGAACAGGAACCGGTCCATCTGCGCCTCGGGCAGCGGATAGGTTCCTTCGAGCTCGATCGGATTCTGGGTCGCGAGCACCATGTACGGCGGCTCGAGCCGGTAGGTGAGTCCGAAGACCGTCACCTGATGCTCTTCCATCGCCTCGAGCACGGCGGACTGCGTCTTGGGAGTTGCGCGATTGATCTCGTCGCCCAATACCACGTGAGCGAAGATCGGACCGGGCTTGAACTGGAACTCGCGGCGTCCGTCAGACTCGGTCAGCACCTGGGTGCCGATAATATCCGACGGCATCAGGTCGGGGGTGAACTGGATTCGCTTGAAGCTTAAGCCAAGAGTGTCCGCCGCGGCCTTGCACATCAGGGTTTTGCCGAGGCCCGGGACGCCTTCGATCAGGATATGCCCGCCCGAGAACAGCGCGGTCAGGAGTTTGCGGATCACATCCTGATGACCGACGATAACGCGGCCGACTTCCTGCTCGGCGCGCGAAAAAGTCTTGCGAAATTCCGCGACGCGCTGGTCGGGTGATGCTTGCGGTGCCGCTCCCATCAGTTCTCCTTAAGGTACGAAATTTTCATATGCTGGCGTCGCTTGCGCGCGACAATTCTCAATGGATCAGATCCCGGTAGCGCGGCGGAACGAGTTGGCGTTCGTCGGGCGCGGCCTGATCGGTGGATTCCTTTAGCGGGGCGTTGACATAGGCGGTGGTGGCGGTCGGATGACTCGAGTCGATCACGTTCTTGCCGCCCGCGCCGACGATCGCGCCATTGGGCAGCCGGAACATCACGTAGCGCGCGTCATGAATA
>DATKSB010000037.1:0-3973 GCA_035531855.1 Binataceae bacterium (SeqCode) | reverse complement strand
CAGCCTCGGCGCCACGCTCACGCCCGAAGGCGTCTCGCGCCCCGTCATTACCCGGATGCCGCGCGGAGTAAGGGTGCAAAACTGGATCAGCAGCGGGCCATCTCAGATGATGCTTTCGACCAGCAAGACGCGCACCGACATTTGGCAGACCTACGATTTTGTGGTTCCCGGCATCTTTCTGTTGGGCGCCGATTTCTATCCGGAAGGCACCGCGCGAATGTTTCCTGACGGTGAGCCGCGCGAGGTCGAGCCGCTTCATCGCCAATTCACCTGCCAGGCCGTGACTCCGCTAACCAACGATCGCGCGTGCTATATTTTCGCATACGGGCCGTGGACGAAGGAGGAGGAGCTCATGGACTTGTTTTATGATCTGGGACTCAAAGCCTTCAACGAGGACCGCACGATGATCGAAGCGCAGCAGCGGAATATCAATCATGCGCCCGATTCCAAGATGGTGACGATCGCGATCGACAGCGGGGTCGCGCAGTTTCACCGCATGATGGACGATCTGATCCGCGCCGAATCAGGCCACCCGGTTGTGGATGCGCCGGCGTTGTGAAGCCTGCCGCCGCGACATTGCGCGAAGTCGGCCGCGCCGAGCGTAACAAGCAGGAAAAGCGCGCGCGCCTGATCTGCGCGGCGCGGAAGCTCTTTTCGGCCAAGGGATTCGAGGCGACCACCACCGGCGAGATCGCGGCGCTGGCCGACGTCGGCAAGGGCACGCTGTTCTTTCACGCCAGCTCAAAGGAACAACTGCTGGTGATGGTATTCCAGGAAGATTTCGGGCGCGCGATCGATCGCGCCTTCGCGACCGCGCCCAAGTCCGGTTTTCTCACTCAGGCGATGCATGTGTTTGACGCGATGCTGGCGCAGAATCGCCGCGACCTGGAGCTCGCAAGGATCTTCGCCCGCGAGCTCGCGTTCGTGCGCGACTGCCGCCACGGCGTCGATGCGGTGATGGCGAGCTACTTCACCAAGATGCAGGATCTGATCGAACGCGCGCAGGGCCGCGGCGAAATCACGCCGAGCGCCGATCCGGCGCTGCTTGGCTTTAACCTGTTCGCGCTCTACTTCTCGTTTATGGTCATATGGCTGGGTGGCGGCGCGCCGTCGCCAGGTGGACAACGTCCATCGCTCCGGCAGATGATCGAAATGCAACTCGCCGGACTCGGCAATGAACGCAAGCGAACGCAGGACGGCAGGCAGGAGAAAAGGAAATGAGCGTACTCGATGGACCGCGCCAGGAATGGCGCCGCGTGTTGCATGAGGGACAGCCAAAATGGGTGCGGCCCGAGCACGACCGCCTGATTCTGGGTGACGGCCGTATCATCGCCGAGGCCGAGGCGACATATCTGCCGCCCTGCGAGCCGAGTAAGATTCTGTGCATCCATCTGAACTACGAATCGCGGCGGGTGGAATTCCGCGCGCCCGCGATCGAAACCCCGACCTATTTCCAGAAGCCCGTCACCGCGCTGAACTCGCATCGCGGCTCGCTCTGCCGTCCGCTCGGCGCCAAGTACCTCAACTACGAGGGTGAAATAGCGGTGATTATCGGCCAGCCGATGCGCAACGTCGGCCGCACCGAGGCGTGGGACTATATCGCGGGCTTCGCGCCCGCCAACGACGTCGGATGCCAGGACTTTCGCGGCACCGACGCCGGTTCGATGCTGCGGGTCAAGGGACAGGACGGTTTCTGCCCGATCGGTCCCGGAATAGTCAGTGGCGTCGATGTACGCAAATCATCAGTACATACTTATATCAATGGGAATATAGTTCAGGACGGTCCGGTGTCGGAAATGCTATTTCCAATTGACTATATACTCGCCGACCTGTGCCGATATATCACCCTGCTTCCCGGCGACGTGATTCTTTCCGGCACGCCGAAAAACTCGCGCCCTATGAACATCGGCGATTTGGTCGAAGTCGAAGTCACCGGACTCGGACGGCTCGCAAATCGCGTGGTCGAGGCGCCCGCCCCCGCTCATCAAGTGGGCCATCTGGGCAGCGATACCGCTGACGTAAGGCGCGTTGCGCTAGGCTCGGACTCGCGGCGGAGCGAAGACTGATGAACGGAGCGGAAAGCCTGATTCGCACCGCGGTTGCCGCCGGCGTATGCGTGTGCTTCGCCAACCCTGGAACCACCGAGATGCCGCTGGTCGCCGCGCTCGACTCCGCGCCCGGAATGCGCGCGGTGTTGGCGCTGTTCGAGGGCGTATGCACCGGAGCCGCCGACGGATACGCGCGCATGAGCGGCAAGCCCGCCATGACACTGGTGCATCTCGGGCCAGGCCTCGCCAACGGACTGGCTAATCTGCATAACGCGCGGCGCGCTAATACTCCGGTGGTGAATGTGGTCGGCGATCACGCCACTTGGCACGCGTTCGCCGACGCTCCGCTTACAAGCGATATCGTGTCGCTCGCCACGCCGATGTCCGGATGGGTGCGAGCGTGCAAATCCGCGCTGGCGCTCGGCGGCGACATGGCCGACGCGATCGCGGCGTCGCTCAAGCCGCCGGGCCAGGTCGCGACGCTGATCGTTCCCTCCGATTGCCAGTGGGATCCGGCCCCGAGCGCAGCGACGCCGCGAGTTCCCGTCCAGCGCGCGGCGGTTGCCGGACAGACAGTCGAGCGCGTTGCGGAATTTCTGCGGCGCAAACGCCCGCTCACGATTCTGCTTGGCGGTGCTGCCCTGTCCGAGAAGGGGTTGCGGGCGGCGGCGCGAGTCGCCGCGGCCAGCGGATGTAAGTTGATGGTCGAAACCTTCGCCGCGCGAATCGAACGCGGCGCGGGAATTCCGTCGCCAGAGCGGCTACCGTATTTTCCCGAGCAGGCGATCAAGGCGCTGACCGGAAACGAATTTATCGTGTTGGCGGGCGCGAAGGATCCGGTCGCCTTCTTCGGCTATCAGGGAATTCCGAGCCGCCTCGTCCCCGAAGGTTGCGCACTCGAGACACTCGCGCGGCCCGAGGAAGATATCGTTGGCGCGCTCGACGAACTCGCGCGCGTGCTCGGCGCGCCCGTCGAGGCTCCGGTGCCCGCGGCAAAACGTCCCGCCGTGCCGAGCGGGAAACTCGATCCCGCGAGCCTGGGCGCCGCGCTCGCCGCGCTTCAGCCCGAGGGCGCGATCATCGTCGACGAAAGCGCGACGTCGGGCGGTCCATACGGCGCGATGGCTGCCGGCGCGGGTCCTCATACCTGTCTCGCGCTCACCGGAGGTGCGATAGGGCAGGGCTTTCCGACCGCGACCGGCGCTGCGATTGCCTGCCCCGATCGGCGCGTGATCGCTCTACAAGCCGACGGCAGCGGGATGTACACGGTTCAGGCGCTGTGGACGCAGGCGCGCGAGCAATTGAACGTCACCACGATCGTCTGTTCGAATCGAGCCTACCGGATTTTGCAGATCGAAGCCGCGCGCGCGGGCAATACCGAGCCGGGACGCCAGGCGCGCAGTTTGACCGAGCTTCATCCGCCGGAAATCCGCTGGACCGATCTTGCGCGCGGCCTCGGGGTGCCGGGCGTGCGCGCCGAGACCGCCGATGATCTGGTTAAGCATCTCGAACGCGCGCTCAAGGAACCGGGGCCAAGCCTGATCGAAGCGATACTCTAATCGTCGCGCCGGCTGGTGCTTTACTGGTCGCGTGCTACTATCCTCTGCGCGCGGGCTTTTGCGCGCGCGGAGAGCCGCATGACAAGTCGGGAACGGCAGGGATGGATCATCGTCGGCGCGATTTTCGTCACGATGTTTTTCATCTGGGGCGGAATCAATTGCGGCGCGGTGTTCTTTGTCCCGGTGCTCAAAACCTTCGGATGGACCCGCGCGAAGCTCTCGGTCGCGGTTTCAATCGGATGGATCACCGGCGGCGCGGCGGGACCGCTCATCGGCCTTATCGCTGACCGCGTAAATCCCAAAAAAATGATGATCGTCGGCGCCACGATCACGGGCCTGTTGTGGCTCGGGCTTAGCCGCGCGACC
>DATKSB010000036.1:0-5813 GCA_035531855.1 Binataceae bacterium (SeqCode) | reverse complement strand
CAGATACCCCAAACCGGCGGGTTTCGGATTTGTCGTCGCTATTTGTCTTCTTGCCGCATTTTCTTTGGCCGCTCTCTTCAGACCCCTCGATTATCATTAAGCGCTGGGGATACCCTTCCGGCGGTTCCCGGCAGAGCCTTTGAAGCACCTGCGAGTGTTTTTCGTAGCCTTTGAAGTCAAAGAGTAGTCGCGTTCGAATCGTCGGGTGAATCGTTTACGGGAGACGACGACGCGGTTGCCGTGGCCGAGGCCTGTGGAGATGTGGTGGCGGCCGGAGTTGAGGTTGCAGTGATCGTCGCCGGCGTGGTCGGCGTCGCGGTGATCGTTGGAGTGCGCGACGCCTTTGGCGCGGGCTTGGCGGTCGGCGATGCGCTCGGCGACCGGGACGCGGTCGCCTTTGCGGTTGGTGTCTTTGAAGCGGTGGCAGTGGCGGTTGCCGTCGGAGTTGCGGTCGCAGTTAGAGTTGCTGTCGGCGTCGAAGTCGCAGTCGCCGTTGCAGTTGCAGTTGGGGTCGAGGTCGCGGTGGCGGTCGGAGTTGGGAGGAACCAGGTGATCGGCGTTTTTGCGGAAATCAGATTTGCGGTTGCACCGGCGCGGGCGTGCGTCATCTCGCCGGTCGCGGTGAATCTGCCGGTTGAGGGATCGAAAAGCTCCGCGCTCGCCAGCGGGCTGTAGTTCGCGTCCCATCCTCCGCCGATCAGAACCCTGCCGTCCGGTAAGGGCTCCGCGAATTGGCCGTAGCGACGCACGTTCATCGCCGACGTGGCGGTGAATTTGTTGGACGCGGGATCGAAAATCTCCGCGGAATTGTCCGCGCTGCCCCCTGCCATAAGCACGCGGCCGTCTTTGAGCAGGGTCGCGGTTTGGCCCGCGCGGGGCTTGGTCATTTTGGGCCCGGCAGTGAATTTGGCAGTCTTCGGATCGTAGAGATCGGTCGTGTCCAGCGGCGCGCGGCGCGCGTAGGGACTGCCGCCCGCGATCAACACGCGTCCGTCTTCGAGCAGAGTTGCAGTATGGTAGATGCGGTCGGTAGTCATCGCTCCGGCGGCCGCGAATTTTCCGTCAGCCGGGTTGTAGATCTCCGCATCGGCGGTTCCACCGCCAACCATCAGCACCCTCGCGTCGGCGGTCAGCGTAGCGGTTTGTCCGAAGCGCGCGGAGTTCATCTTCCCGGTCGCGGTAAATTTATTCGCGGCTGGATCGTAGAGTTCGGTTTCGGTATCGCCGCCGCCCGCCACCAGGACTTTGCCATCGGGCAAAAGCGTGCCGGTGGGTTCGTCGCGCGCGTCGATCATCGAAGCGGCCAGAGAGAATGCGCCCTTCGCAGGATCGAAAATTTCCGTCGATCCGAGCGTCGAAGGCATCGGCGGTCCCGGAAACAGGATCATCGGCACCAAAATCGTATCGACGCCGCCTCCGACCAGCACGCGTCCGTCGCCCAGGCGGACGGCGAACTGGCGGTCGCGGCGCGCCGTCATGTGAGCGATCGGCAGGAATACTCCCGCCGCTGGATCATAGACCTCGGCCGTGTCGAGGACCGTGGGACTGGTCGCAGTGAGCGCGCGCAACGAGCCGACACCTCCGGTCACAAGCACCAGCGGCGTCGCCGGGAGGGGCGTCGCAGTCGGTGATGCGCTTGGCGTGGGTGTACGCTTGGCGTGGCGATGGCGCGCGGCATTGCCCGCGGTGGTGAGACCGCAAATGAGCCAGAGCACGACCAATGCTCCAAGCGGGAGTCGGACTAGCGATTTGGCTTTGGTCGTCATCAGTTTAATCTGCGGTGGGTTCGATTTGACTTCCTACTGGAGGGAATTTTCCGCCGCCTTTTCTTCAGGTTTGTCCTTGGGCAGGCCGCGCAACCGATCCCAAAGCGCTTCCTTCGATGCCGCCGCAAGCGTCATCCCGCGCGTCTCGTCGATAAATGCGCCGAACAGGATCGCGCTGGGAATCCCGAGCAACGCAAAGTACCGAATCACATTTTCGAGTCCGCCCAGCGGGCCGATAAGCCCGGAAATCACCACCTGCGCCAGCATCGAGAAGACCGCTCCCGTGATCATCTGCCACCCGACCATCGTGGTGCGCAGGTCGGCGGGAAACAGCTCGGTCGCCGCCGCGTTGGCGCCCACCGTCATAATCGACGAACCAACTTTGAACCAGCAGTAGGTGGCGAGAAGAAAAAACATCGGATGCGCGGTGGTACCGGCCGGACCCCAATAAAACCCGATCGCTCCGAGCCATGCCGCACCGCCAAACCAGGCGACGGTGGGGACGCGGCCCAGATGCTCCGAGGTCCACGCGCCGATCGGAAACCCGATCATCCCGACCACCATTCCGACGACTACCAGCGTGCTCGCATTGCCCGGCGCCAGACCGATTATCGAGACCGCCTCAAAATACAACCATCCGTTGACCGCTGTGCCGGCCATCGTGTCGAGCGCGGCGCACGCGAGCAAAGTCAGCGATCGGCGGCGATAGAGCGGATGCAGGATGTCATAAAAATGGCTTTGATCGCGCGACTGGATTGCATGCTTGCGCGCGAAGCGCTTCTCCGTCGGCAGCATCCGCGCCACTGGCCAGATTAGGATCGCGCCCGCCACCGACGGCGCCAGGAGCCATCGCCACGAATATCCCCACTTGAGCAGAAAGGGGATCAGCAGATATCCAAGCACCCCGCCGACCGCGCTGGCGAAGGCGGCGAAACCTTGCCCCTGCGCGCGGCGTTCGACCGGCAATTCCTCCGCCAGCAGGACGATCGCCGACGAGACCGAGCCGCCGAGCAGCGCCGAGATAAGGATTTGAAATATCGCAAAGGAAAATGCGTGCGGCGAAATCGCCGCGCCTGCGGAAAAAATCGGCGTCAGGAACAGGCTCGCGATGATGATCCGCCGGCGTCCGACCCGGTCCGCCAATCGCGCGAGCAACAGTGACCCGAACGCCGAGATCGACATCCAGGCGAACAGGCGCGCGAGTTCGGGCTGAGTAAGGTCGAAGCTCTTTGCGATCCAGGGCGAGGCGACACCCGCCACCGACAGCGTGTAACCCTGATAAACCAGCAGGATAACAATCGCGCCGATAATCGCGAACGAAGCCGAGGCATTGTTCTCGGCCTGTCCGGACCGATCATTCACCCCGGCACCGCCTCGTTGCGCCGTCGTCTGCCCCATCCATCGCCCCATCTACCTCGGTCGGTGCTCCCGGTGAGATGACTATCGCTCTAATTTCGCTCGCGGCCAACAGTGCGCGTTCAGATCGTTCAACAGACGGGAAGGTTCGGCGACTCTCCGAAATGAGGCATGGCTTACCAAACGGTATGGAGCCAGTTAAGGCGGTCGTCATAAAAGCCTTGGAAATATCTACGCTTTCTAGCAAACGAGAGGGGTATGACAGTTGCAATCCCTTAAATTGCACCCGTTTTTGGACCGGCTCTCAGCATCGAGCAAAGGAAAAGGTTAGTGGACAACAGCGCTATTTCTTCCTCAGACCGCCCTCTGGTCAGGTTTTTAGCCTACATAAAGCCTCATACGCGGTATGTGGTCGGGGCAGCCCTGATGGGCGTGGCGAAGTTCACTTTGCCCCTCGCCTTTCCGCTTGCTTTCAAATACGTCATCGACGTTCTGGTCGCTTCGCAGCCTAAAATGGACGCGATCAGCGGCACCATCGACCATCTATGCATCCAGGGCGCAACGCTCCTCGGGATGGGCGTGACCCCGCAAGACAAGCTTGCGGTTTTGAGCATCGCGCTACTGGCGCTTTATGCAATTCAATCGATCGCGAGCTATTATCGCAACTATTGGGGCGGAATCGCCGGCAACCGGCTGATCTTCGACATCCAGTGCAAGCTTTTTGCTCAATTGCAGCGCCTTCCCCACGCCTTCTTTGATCGCAATCCCTCGGGCGAGGTCGTCTCGCGCGTCCTGAACGACGTCACGCAGGCCAACGACCTGGTCGGCTCGGCGCTGATCGACGTTTGGACCGACGCGATCCCGCTTTGCCTGGTCGTGCTCCTGATGTTCGCGCTGGACTGGCGCCTTGCGCTGGTCGCAATAGCGATCGCGCCGCTATGGGTTACGTTCATGCGCGTTTTCGCGCCGCGCATCAAGGCAGTCAGCCATCGGATGCAGGAAGCGGTCGCCGACATCAACGCAGAGGTTCACGAGCGCGTGGTCGGCGCGGCCACCGTCAAGTCATTCGGCCGCGAGGCCCATGAAGTCAGCCGGTTCCGCAACAGCGGCGAGCGGCTCTACACCCGTTCAGTCGATAAGGTTCGTCTGGCCGCCAAGCAGGAAATGTTGATCCAGCTCCTTACCCGCGGCGCGCCGACGATCGTCGTCTGGGTCGGCGCTCTGATGATCATGCGCGGGAGTATCACGCTCGGCACGCTCATCGCTTTCTTCACCTACGTCGGATTCCTGTATCTGCCGCTCGAGCGCTTCGCGCAGCTTTCGGTGGTCGTGTCCACCTCGATGGCGGCGATCGAGCGTATCTTCGGCTTTCTCGATCTCAAACCCGAAATCACCGATCATCCTCTGGCTCGCCCGTTCAAGGTAAAGAAGGGCGCGGTGGATTTCGAGGGCGTCAACTTCGGTTACACTCCGCGCGAAGGCGGCGAACGCCGCAACGTGCTCAATCAGATCGACCTGCGCGTGCAGGGTGGATCACGGGTCGCGTTGGTTGGCCGCTCGGGCGCGGGCAAGACCACGCTGGCCAACCTTATCCCGCGGTTTTACGACACCACCACTGGCCGGGTTCTGATCGACGGCAAGGACGTGCGCCATTTCACGCTGAAGTCGCTGCGCGACAGCGTAAGCCTGGTAACCCAGGATGCCCTCCTGTTCAGCGCCAGCGTACGCGACAACCTGCTCTACGCGCGGCCCGATGCGACCGAAGCGATGCTGTGGCAGGCGCTCGAGATGGCCAATCTGGCCGAATTTGTCGATGAGTTGCCGGACCGGCTCGACACGGTTATTGGTGAACGCGGCGTGAAGATCTCGGGCGGACAGCGCCAGCGCCTGGCGCTCGCCCGCGCTTTCCTGAAAGATTCGAAGATCGTGATCCTCGACGAAGCAACCTCGGCGGTTGATTCCGAATCCGAGAACCTGATCCACGAAGCGATGGAACGTCTGATGGACGGCCGCACGGTCTTCCTGATCGCGCATCGCCTGCGCAGCGCGATGACGGCCGACCTGATCGTGGTGCTCGACAAGGGCAGCGTGGTCGAGGTTGGAACGCACACCGAGTTGCTGCGCCGCAATGGAACCTACGCCAAGCTCTTCACTGAGCAGACCCGCGGCCTGACTCTCGACGCCTCCGCCTCGCGCTCAGGCGCCTCGAGCATCCGCCGCGAAGCCTGATCGATTACTCGCGCGCCCGCGGGCAACGGCAATAGATCGCCGCGCAGCCATCCGACTGCATACGCAATTCATCGGCGTTGCGATTCGATACCTGCCGGAAATGGCAAAGTTGTGATTTTCCGCTATGCGCGCAGCGCGGCGGTGCGCGCGCCTTGATGCGCTTGATGAAGAGCGGTCAGGAAGCCGTCGGCCCAGTCGGTTAGCGTGTTGGTCGCGATTCGGGCGCGCAGCATCCGCATCCGGGCCCTGCGCTCGTCTGGTTCCATCTCGATTGCCTGCTTTAGCGCGGCCGCGAGGGCTTCGATATTGGTGGGGTCGACAATCAGTGCTTCCTTCAGCTCGTGCGCCGCGCCCGCTTGCTTGCTCAGCACCAGCACGCCGTCGCCGTCCACGCGCGAGGCCACATACTCCTTGGCGACCAGGTTCATCCCGTCGCGCAGCGGCGTGACCATCGCGACATCG
>DATKSB010000035.1:0-19350 GCA_035531855.1 Binataceae bacterium (SeqCode) | reverse complement strand
CTATGCGCGCAGGTTGCATCAGTCGGCGCGGGCCGAGCGCGAAACGGCGTCGCGCGCGCGCGCGTTTTTCGAGTCGGCGGTCGAAGGAATCGTTCAACTGGATGGCGACGGATCGATCCGTCAGATGAATCCGCGCGCGCTCGAGATGTTCGGTTACAAGGACGCGGAAATCCTTGGCCAGCCGGTCGAACTGCTGCTGCCGATGCGGCTGCGCGACCGCCACGAGGTTCATCGTGCGG
Organism: Binataceae bacterium (SeqCode); assembly: GCA_035531855.1. Taxonomy (GTDB): domain Bacteria; phylum Desulfobacterota; class Binatia; order Binatales; family Binataceae; genus JBARDN01. The sequence goes on along the minus strand of DATKSB010000035.1, from coordinate 19,111 downwards.
GGTTTTTCGCCGCGCCGCGTTCGCGCAGGATGGGCGCGGGAATGGAGATTATCGGCGCGCGCAAAGACGGCAGCGAGTTTGCCGCAGAAATCAGTCTCAACCATATAGTGTTCGAAAATACTGAGCGGGTGGTCGCCTTCGTCACCGATATCACCGCGCGCCGCGTGATGGAGCGCGAGGCGCGGCGCACTGAAACCTTAAACGCGCTCGGAGCGGTCGCGGGCGCGATCGCGCATGAGCTGAATAATCCGCTGGCGGTGATCTCGTCGCGGATCGAGCTGATGCTGTCGCAGGCGCACGATCTTCCGCTTGAAACCCGCGACGATCTGCGCGTATTGCAGCGCAATGTCGAGCACGCGGGCCGGGTCTCGCGCAATCTGCTTGCGCTGGCGCGTCAGCGTCCGCCCGGGCGCGTACCGGTCGATATCAACGGATCGATCGAGGAGATCGTTACGCTGGTCTTCGGTGAATCCCGAAACGGAGCCGCGCGAGTCGAGCTTGCGCTGGATCGTTCGATCGCCCGCGTGATGGGCGAGCAGACCGGGCTTGAGCAGGTGATGGTCAACCTGCTGATGAACGCGCGCGATGCCGCCGCGGATCGGATAAAAATCGAAACCGGCGCCGATCCTTCAGAGCGCGGATGGGTTCGGATCGTCGTCAGCGACAACGGCTCGGGTGCGCCACCGGAAGTTATCGCGCGGGTCTTCGAGCCATTCTACACCACCAAAGCGCATGGCACGGGACTGGGGCTGTGGTTGAGTCATCGCGTGATTACAGACCACGGCGGCACGATCGAGGCGCACTCCGAGGTCGGGCGGGGTACGAACTTCGTCATCCGCTTGCCGGGAATGGATGACGGCGTCGAGCCCGAGCAGGGTGTCGCGGCATCGGCTGGATAAAGAGAAATTGGTGTGCGATGCGCGCATCAGAACTGTTGCATCCGCGCCTCTCATTTGTTCGGAGGCTCGGATGATCGCCATATAAATCGGGAGTCTGCGAACCGGAACGGTACTTGCTCCGTCCTCTTCTTTCCCGGTGACAATGATGGCGTCCACGATTCTGATTGTCGATGATGAGCCCGATTTGGTGAACTCCTACGCGCGGATGCTGGCGCGGTCGGGGTACTGCTGCCTGCCCGCGTTCGACGGCGCGCAGGCGATGGCGCTGTTCGACCGGGAGCATCCGGACCTGATCGTGACCGACCTGAACCTGCCGGCGGCCAGCGGAATCGAGGTTATCCGCCATGCGCACGAGAGTTCTCCGCGGACTCCGATAATCGCGATCACGGGACATTGCGCCGACGGCATGACGAACGCGGCACAGGCGGCGGGCGCGAGCGTGTGCCTGCAAAAGCCAGTCGGGCTAGCCGAGTTGGACGCGCTGGTTCATACCGCGCTGCGTCTGAACGCTTTGAGGGTGTCTTCCGAATACGCTAAATAGCTTCCGCGGCTGCGCGAAGAGCGGCGTTATCTGATGCGATGCTTGTTCAGGAGGCGATGGAAGGTGGTGCGGTCCATTTGCGCTGCGCGGGCGGCCTGCGAGACGTTGCCGTGAAAACGGTTCAGTATTTCTCGTAGGTACCGATCCTCGAGCTCCTCGATCCATCTTGCTTTGGCCTGCTTGAAGCTCAGCGCCGCGCCGTTTCCGGCGGAGGTCTCGGCCTGGTCCGCCTGTTTTATCGGCTGTGGCAAGCGGACCTTCTCCGGAAGATCGCGGATCGAAAGCGACGGCCCCTCGGTCAGCGCGCAGGCGCGTTCGATGACGTTTTGCAGCTCGCGGACATTGCCGGGCCAATGGTAGGCCTCAAGTGCGGCAATCGCGTCGGGCTCGAAACCGCGGGGCGCGGCGTCGCTCGCGCCGCGAAATCTTTCGAGGAAGTGCTGAGCGAGCAGGGCGATATCGGATTTACGCTCGCGCAGCGGGGGCAGCATGATATCGATCACGTCGATTCGGTAGAACAGATCGTTACGGAATTGTCCCGTCGCGACCAGCGCGCGCAGGTCGCGATTGGTCGCCGAGAGAATCCGGACGTCGATTCGCACCTGCTGGGTGCCGCCGACCCGGCGAATCTCGCGCTCCTGGATCGCGCGCAAGAGCTTGGCCTGCAACTCGATCGGCAGCTCGCCGATCTCGTCAAGGAAGACCGTGCCTCCGCCGGCGGTTTCGAGCAGGCCCTGCTTGGAGGCGATCGCGCCGGTAAACGCGCCGCGCTCGTGCCCAAAGAGCTCGGACTCGAGCAGGTTTTCGGGCAGCGCCGCGCAATCGACCGGCACGAACGCGCCCGCGGCGCGTGGGCTGTTGGCGTGAATCGCGCGCGCGACCAGCTCTTTGCCGGTGCCCGACTCGCCGAGAATCAGGATATTGGCCTCACTGCGCGCGGCCTTGCGCACAAACTCGATCACGCGCTGGATCGCGAGGCTCGAGCCGACGATATTTTCGAAGCCGAACAAGCCGCTTAGCTGTGCGCGCAAATTGCGGTTCTCGATCATCAGGCTGCGCTGCGACAGTGCGCGCTCGGCGGCAAGGCGTAGCTGATCCATCGTGAACGGCTTGGCCAGGTAATCGAACGCGCCGGCTTTGACTGCGGCGACGGCCGACTCGATAGTCGCAAACGCGGTCAGCATGATGACCGGGCGGGCGGGATCGAGCGCGTGCGCACGGCGCATAATCTCGAGCCCGTCGATCGAGGGCATCCGCAGGTCGGTGATCACGAGGTCGGGGAGCGCGGTTTCCAAAAGCGTGATTGCTTCGGCCGGATCACTCGAGACAAAACATTCGTGCCCCGCGCGGGCAAGGATCCGCCGGCAGTTTTCGAGCATGTCGGGTTCGTCGTCGAGGAGAAGAATACGGCCCATAGGTCACACCGCGCGCGTGTGTAAACAATCAGGAAGCCATCTCCTCGCGCAACCTCGCGCGCGTTCTCTTTTTCCTCCTCCGTGTCAGACAACGGGGGAGGAATCAGCCATCAGGCCAAGCGTTCGCGCAGCATCCGGGCGGCGCCCGAGTAGAAGTTGCGGGCTATGAAGGAGCGCTCGGCGGCGGCTAAGGCCTCAAGGATCTCTGCGTTCAGCGCGATCGCCTCCGGGTCATCGGGGCTAGCGTTGACGGCCAATTCGGCCAGCGCTAGGGCGCGCTGCAAATGGCCTTCGGTGCGGAGGTTGCGGGCGCGCTCGATTATTTTGTCGCGGCCGCACAGGGCGAGGAGGTCGCCCGCGCGGTCCTTGCGCGGCGCGGGGAACATTTGCGACGGCTCGCCCGACCACCATCCCGCGTAGCGCCGGATTACGTCGCGCACGACGAAGGCGGTGCATCCATAGACGGGCGCGAGGAACCGCTTGTCCGCGAGATCGCGCGGGAGCTCGATTCCGGCTTCGATTATGTCGATCGGCCATTGCCCGGCGTTGAGGCGCGCGAGCACTTCGTCATGAATGAATCGCAAGGCGCGCGCGGTTTCGCGCAGAAGTTCTTCGCATTCCGCCTCCCCACGATACGCCGGTCCGTGGCCGGGCAGGACGTACTTCGGTTTGCGCGCGGCGATTTTCTCGAGCGCCTCGGCCCATTCGAGCGTGTAGCGCTGGACCTTGTTGGGATTGCCGGTGTTGGGCAGCGAAGACACGATCAGGTCGCCGACCAGGGCGGCGCGCCGCAGCGGCAGCCAGACCCAGGTTGCGTCGTCGGTTTCGCCGAGCGCGTGATGCAGCTCGACGGCCTCTCCGGCAAGTTCGAGCAATTGCATCCCGCGGAAGGTCAGGTCTGGGTAGTGATAGGATTTTTCGTTGAAGATTCCCGCGACCGCTTGCGAGGTCACGCCGAACTGCAGCCGGTTGATGTGCCCCTGCCATCCGGCGGTCCGGGTGTAGCGCTTGAAGCGGCTGCGCAAATCCTCGTGCGCCCAGATTTTCGGCCGCTGATAGCCACGATTGAGCGCGTCGGTAATGAATGCCTCGGTGCCGAAGGCGTGGTCGCCGTGGCCGTGCGTATAGACGATCACCGTAACGGGTTCGTCGGTGATTTTGCGGATCGCGGCGATCGCGAGTGCGCCCATCCCGCGCGAACTGGTGTCGGCGGCCAGCATCTCGCCGCGTCCGTACGCGAAGGCAACGTTGGCGAAGCCGTGGAACATCGCAAGCCCGGGCTCGAGCACCTCGAGCTGACCCATCATGGGGTCGAGCGGATTGGCGGCGGGGCGGCGCGGCGGTGTGGCTTCGGTCGGCGATGACGGCATGGGTGCAATCCTCCCGAGGAGTTCTTCAATCAATATTCTTGGCCCAAAATACCTTGCGTGAGGTGATGATGGGTAGCGAAATTGGCAGGAGAGCGAGGCCAGAAGAAATCCGGGATTCTTCGCGCGGCAGCCACGCGCAGGAATGACACAAACAGGCAAGCAAATAGGGGCGGCATCATCTAGAATCTAGGCTGGAATCGAAGACATGAGAATCACCAGACCCGAAAACGAACCCAAGACGGAAGGCGCAGCGCGAACCGACCTGGAGCGGCTACTCGCGCTGGAGCATCCGGATCCCCACTCGATTCTCGGCGCGCATCCGGCCGGTGACCACGTGATCGTGCGCGCGTTTCGTCCGCGAGCGTCGAAAATTTTCCTGCTGATGGACGGATCGGCGCGCCGCGAAATGATCGATCGTGAAGGCTGCGGAGTGTTCGAGGCGATCGTAGCCGAACGCACCGAGGTCTTTCCGTATCGGCTCGAGGTTCACTATCCCGACGGCAGCGTCGTCATCGGGCGCGACCCGTACTCGTTCCTGCCGACTCTGGGCGAGCTCGACATGTACCTGTGGGGCGAGCAGAAGCATCATCGCGCGTGGGAGAAGCTGGGGGCGCATGCGATCGAGTGGGGCGGAATCGCCGGAGTGAGCTTCGCGGTCTGGGCGCCTACCGCGCGCAGCGTGAGCGTGGTCGGCGCCTTCAACTTCTGGGACGGTCGTGTGCACATGATGCGCGTGCTCGGCAGTTCGGGAATTTGGGAGCTGTTCGTTCCGGGACTCGAGCCCGGCGCGATCTATAAGTATGAGATCCGCACCCGCGACGGGTCGCTCTTGCTGAAAAGCGATCCCTACGCGCTGCGGATGGAGTTGCCGCCCGAAACCGCGTCGATCGTTTATCAATCGAGCTACAAGTTTGGCGACGCCGAGTGGCTCGCGTCGCGCGCGCGGGTGGACGCGAGCAAATCTCCGGTCTCGGTTTACGAGGTGCATCCGGGTTCGTGGCGGCGGGTACCGGAAGAGGGCAATCGATGGCTCAGCTACCGCGAGCTGGCGCACCAGCTCGGCGACTACGTTTCGGAGATGGGGTTCACCCACGTCGAGCTGATGCCGGTGATGGAGCATCCGTTCACCGGATCGTGGGGCTATCAGGTCAGCGGATATTTCGCGCCGACCGCGCGGTTCGGCTCGCCCGACGACTTGCGCTACCTGATCGATGAGATGCATCGGCGCGGGATCGGCGTGATCCTCGATTGGGTGCCGGCGCATTTCCCGAAGGACGAATTCAGCCTCGGACGCTTCGATGGCACCGCGCTGTATGAGCATCAGGATCCGCGCCTTGGGAATCATCCGGACTGGGGCACGTACATTTTCAACTACGGCCGCAACGAGGTGAAGAGCTTCCTGATCTCGAGTGCGCTTTATTGGCTGGGCGAATTTCACGCCGACGGACTGCGCGTGGACGCGGTCGCCTCGATGATCTATCTCGACTACGGGCGCCGCGAAGGCGACTGGATTCCGAACGTTCACGGCGGTCGCGAGAACCTGGACGCGATCGCGTTTCTGCGCGCGCTCAACGAGCAGGCGTACGCGCTCAATCCCGGCATCATGATGATCGCGGAGGAATCGACTGCCTGGAGCGGAGTCAGCCGCCCGGTTTTCATGGGCGGACTCGGCTTCGGGTTCAAGTGGGACATGGGATGGATGCACGACACGCTCGCGTATTTCTCGCTCGATCCGATCTACCGCAAATGGCATCAGCGCAATTTGAGTTTCGGGATGCTTTATGCATGGAGCGAAAATTTCGTGTTGCCGCTGTCGCACGACGAGGTGGTTCACGGCAAACGCTCGATGCTCGACAAGATGCCGGGCGGCGCGGCCGAGCGCTTTGCGAATCTGCGCGCGCTGTACGGCTACATGTGGGCGCGGCCGGGCAAGAAGCATCTGTTCATGGGCAACGAGTTCGGGCAGTGGTCCGAATGGGATCACGACTCGAGCCTGGAATGGCACCTGCTCGAGTACCCGCGGCATCGCGGATTGCGTGAGCTGGTGCGTGATCTCAACCGCGTGTATCGCGAGTTTCCGGCGCTGTGGGAGGCTGATTGCGAGCCGAACGGTTTTCAATGGATCGACGCCGACAATGCGGCCGACAACGTGATCGCCTTTATGCGGATCGCGCCCAGAACCGGCGCGAGAGTCGTATGCGTGTGCAATTTTTCGCCGGTGCATCGCTCGCGCTTCCGGGTCGGCGTGCTGGCGATGGGCTGGTATCGCGAGATCCTCAATACCGACGCCGCGATTTATGGCGGCGGCAACGCCGGCAACCTCGGCGGAGTCCAGGCGCAGGCGCATCCGTGGCATCAGTTCCCGTTTTCGATCTCGATCGAGCTGCCTCCGCTGTCGGTGCTGTGGTTTGCCGCGCCTTAGGGTAGAACATTGCGAAAGCGAAGTTGGACCGGAGCGGGGAGGGCAAGCGGGGAGGGAATGATGGGGGAGAACGAGCACGAGAAAGGGACCAACACCGAATCGGGCAAGCGCGCCCAGCTCGAACACGAACTCGATCGCGAACGCAAGCTCGAGCGGATTGAGCGATCGCAACTGATCGGCGCCCGGCGCGCGATCAGGCTTGCCGATTTCATGGCGATCCTGATGGTGATAGCGACCGGGTTCAGCGCTTACGCGGCATGGCGCACCGCGCAAGTGACGCGGATGGTGTTCGCGGTGTCGGATCGTCCGTTCATGGGAGTTGCGTCGGTGAAATTCGAGCAGCAGACGACGGCGGCTCCACGGGTGGCGGTCTCGTTCAAAAACTTCGGCTCGATACCGGCGCTCGACGCCTTCGTCAGCGTGCATAGCGTGGTTGACGGCAAATTGGTTAAAAGCACCGACGGCGATATGACTTCGATGGACACGGGAGTTCTTTCGCCCGGCGTCGAACATTACTTTTACAACTACTTGCCTCCGGACGTGTACCAGGCGGTGCTATCGGGGCAATCGAAGATGCAGGTGCATGTGCGGATCTACTACAAGGGACCCGCGCAGGCCGAACAACTGTGTTATTTCGAACGTATCTTCTATGATCAGCACAGTGCGACCTTCCGCGCCGGTGGCGGCTCCGACCACTGCATCGGCACGGCGGTGTTTTGATCGATGAACCGGATGTTGACGACCGGTAAAATCGGATTGGCGGCGCTCGCGATGCTCGCGGTAACAGGATGCTCCTCCGTGACGCCTTCTAGCGAGACGCCGGCGCAGAAATTCGCCTCCGCGAATTTCGATCTGTCGAAATGCGAAGTGCTGGAGCCGAGCCTCTACCGATGCCCCGGCGTCGATCGTCCGCTATGCGACCCGGACTTCCAGCGCGACGAAGTCGAGTGCCTGAAGATCACCAAGCACGGAGTACTGCTTCAGGCTTTTCCTGAAAATAATCTGTAGCGATAGTGCGGGCCTGTAGACGGCGCGACCTGAGATCATCGCGAAGTCATCGCGAGCACGCGAGGTTTTTTCCAGCACGTAATCCAAGCGGTCGATCACACGCAACTTTCCTCCTCGATGATCGCGTCCGGGCCCACCCGGGGGCGATCCATCAACCCGCTGCATCTAAGGAGGAATCACGATGCACAAATTGCGACGAAGGAAACTGGTCACGGCGATCGCGCTGGGAGCGATGCTCTCGAGCCAGATTGGCGCGCCGCTGGCGTTCGCGAGTGCCGGCTCGAACGACGGGGTGACCGCGACCCCAATCAAGCACGTAATCCTGATTATCGGAGAAAACCGGACGTTTGATCACGTCTTCGGCACCTTCAAGCCGGTAGCCGGACAAACCGTGCATAACCTGCTTTCAGAGGGGGTTGTCCGGCCCGACGGATCCGAGGGTCCGAACTATAAGGACGCGCAGCAGTTTCAGGCCAACGACACCACGACCTATTCCATCAGCCCGGACAAGACGACAGCGTTCGCCACCTTGCCGCAGCCCAACGTAGGGGGCCCGGCGACGCCGCTATTCGCGAGCGTTGCGGCGGCCGAAGCGGTAGAGCCCGCGCTGCCGCTGTTCGCGTACAATCTGCTGACGATCGGCGGGACCGGAATTACCAGCGGCGTCCTCGACACGCGGTTTCCCGCCAATCTGCCCAACAGTCCATTCGACATCACCGACTTCATCTCCTATGACGATTACGCCGGCAGCCCGGTGCATCGATTCTTCCAGATGTGGCAGCAACTCGATTGCGATATCAGCGTCGCCACGCCGGCCAACCCCAGCGGATGCCAGGCTGATCTGTTCCCGTGGGTCGAAAGGACAGTCGCCACCGGCAGCAATGGCAATCCTGAGCCTGCGGGCTTCGTCGGCGAAGGCGCGATTTCGATGGGCTACTACAACAATTTGCAAGGCGATGTCAGCTACTTCAACCAGCTCGCGCATCAATACGCGCTGTCCGACAACTACCATCAGGCAATAATGGGCGGTACGGGAGCCAACCATATTGCCATTGGGTATGGCGACGCGATGTTCTATGCCGGCAGCACCGGCCAGCCGTCCACGCCGCCGTCCAACCAGATCGAGAATCCGAATCCGCAATCCGGCACTAATAACTTCTACACGCAGGACGGATACGGCGGTGGTTCGTATGTGGATTGCGCCGACGATACCCAGCCGGGAATAGCCGCGGTCACCGCGTATCTGGCGGCGCTGCCATACACGCCATGGCGCCACGGCAATTGCGCGAAGGACGCTTATTACCTGGTGAACAATTACAACCCTGGCTATCTTGGCAATGGAACTCCCGCGCCGCTGGGCTCGACTCAATTCACGATCCCGCCCAGCAAGCAGCGCAACCTAGGCCTGTTGCTGAATGCGCACAATATATCCTGGCATTACTACGGCGAAGGATGGGCAAGCGGGGCGGAGACGGGCGAGAATTCGACCTACTGCAATATCTGCAATCCATTCCTGTACTCGACGCAGATCATGACCAATCCGGTCCAGCGCGCAAACCTGAAGGGTATCCGCGATTTGTACGCCGACCTGAAGGCTGGCACGCTGCCGGCGGTGTCGATCGTAAAGCCCGACGGCTACCTCGACGGCCATCCGGCGTCGTCGAAGTTCGAGCTGTTCGAGGAATTCAGCCGCAAGATTATCGGCATGGTCAAAGCGAATCCGGCGCTATGGCAGGATACCGCAATTATGATCACCGTCGATGAAGGCGGCGGCTACTATGATTCCGGCTACGTGCAGCCGATCGATTTCTTCGGCGACGGCACGCGGATTCCGTTGCTCGTCGTGTCGCCATATTCAACTGGCGGCAAAGTTGTGCACACCTATTACGATCATGTGTCGTTCGCGAAGTTTGTCGAGGCGAACTGGGGTATCGAGACGATCTCGGACCGCAGCCGCGACAATCTGCCCAATCCGATCGCGACGGGGTCGAATCCGTACGTGCCACTGAACGGCCCGGCAATCGGCGATCTGATGGAGATGTTCAACTTCAGCCAGAGCGGCGAGTAGCCGCCGCGCACATAGACCGAAGCAGGATGGCCGGTCCGGGTACCGGCCATCCTGCTTCTTCCTTGGCCCCGGAGCGGATTGCGCATCCGCGCCCGATCTGGCAGCTTTTCGAATCGAGCGAGCTCTAATGCGATGCCCGACTTGCAAGAAGCCGGTTGACGCCTCGGCGCGCAACCAGTTCCGGCCGTTCTGCTCCGAGCGATGCCGGATGGTGGATCTCGGCACCTGGGCGGCCGAGGAATATCGCGTGGCCGGCGGCAAAGCCGAAGACGATTCCGAGCATCCCGACGATCGCCGCAAAGACGCGACCCAGAAGAAGCCCGAACTCAACTGACCCGCGATGCCGCCGAAAAAACCCGCCGCGCCGAAGATTCATCCGTCGGCCGTCGTCGGTTCCGGGGTCGAGCTTGGCCCCGGCGTCGAGATTGGTCCGTTCTGCATGCTCGAAGGACGGGTCAAGCTCGGCGCGCGCACGCGGCTAATCAGCCATGTCGCGATTTTTGGCGACACGGAAATGGGAGCCGATAACGTCGTACATCCGAATGCGGTGATCGGCGACGAGCCGCAGGATCTTTCCTATAGCGGGGCGCCACGGCAGGTCCGAATCGGCGACCGCAATATTTTCCGCGAGGGCGCGACGGTGCATCGCGGATGCGAAAAAGGGCTCGTCACGACGGTCGGCAGCGACAACTTCGTGATGCACAACGCGCATATCGGTCACGATTGCGTGGTCGGCGACAACACGATAATCGCGGGCGGAGCGCTATTGGCGGGATGGGTGCAAGTCGGCGATCGAGCGCTGGTCTCGGGCAATTGCGTGGTGCATCAGTACACCCGGATCGGACGCCTCGCGCTGACTCGAGGAGGCTCGCGGATGAGCCGCGACATCCCGCCGTTCTGCATCGTGGACGGGGTGCATACGCTGCGCGCGATAAACGTGATTGGGCTCCGGCGCGCGGGTTTCGGCGCCGCCGCGATTTCCGCGCTCCGCCGCGCATTCACTGCGCTATTCGGAACCCGGCAGAACCTGTCGCTCGCGATCAATCGTCTGCTCGCGGCCGGTCCAGTCGCGCCTGAAGTAACCGAGATGATCGATTTCATCCGCGCGAGCAAACGCGGCGTAGCCTTCGGTCCTCGCGCTGTGCACGGGGCATTGCCTGAAGAAGAGTAGGGTGCCGGGGATCGAGTGTCTGTCATTCCCGCGTGCGGCCGCCGCGTCTGTGAGTCTATTCTGAGCGAAGTCGGAGGAAACCCCGGATCTCTCGGACATGCCGCGAACCTGTTCCTTCCACTAAGCCCACGCCTGTCATTTCGAGCCATAGGCGAGAAATCCCGAGGCGTCCATGCTCCGGAGCCAATATCACATGCTGCGGCCCTTCGTCCGGGATTACTCGCCCACGGCTCGGAATGACGGATGCGGGCAAAGTAGCAGGAAGATAGAGCGCGCTCTAACTGCACAACCAGCCAGAATAGATCTGGAAAGATCCGGGCGAGCGTCGGCTATTCACCGACAGGGAGGGCGTGGGTTGATCGCGCGGGGCTTTGGCGCGGATAATGTCGAGCGATGCGTTTCCGGCTGCGATTTGTTATTGGCACGGCGCTGGTCGTGGGCGCGATCGTCTATCTGATCACGACAGCGATCCGGAGCACCTCCGAATATTATCTGACCGTCAATGAAGTCGCCGCGCGGCAGACCGAGCTGGTCGGGCAGCCGCTGCGGGTTGCCGGACGGGTCAAGCCGGGCACGATCTCGTGGGATCCCGGGACGCTAACGCTCAATTTCGGAATTGTCGCGATTCCCGATCTAAACGCCGATCCCGCGGTGAAGACGGTCTCGACCGCCGATCCCGCTTCGTACACGGTCACCTGCGCGGGCGAGCCCAAACCCGATATGTTCGCTGACAGCCGCGACGTGATCGTCGAGGGCAAGCTCGACGCGACCGGCCATATCGTCGCGACCCAGGTGCTGACGAGCTGCCCTTCCAAGTACAAGCCCGCGCAAGCTAAGTAGAGGCCAGTTACTAGAGGAACGATGCCTGATTTAGGACGACTTGCGCTCGCGATCGCGTTGCTGCTCGCGATTTATTCGATCGGCTCCAACGTCTATGGCGCTCGCCGATCGCATCCGGAGTTTATCGCGAGCGCCCGCCATGCGCTGTGGGCGATGTGCGCGATGGTGACGATCGCGGTGGTCGCGCTATGGACGGGGCTGCTGACCTCTGACTTCTCGCTCGAATACGTCGCGTCCTACTCGAGCACCACGCTTCCGACCGCGTACAAGTTCACCGCGCTGTGGGGTGGACAGCAGGGCTCGCTGCTGTTCTGGACCTGGCTCTTGTCGATATTTACTTCGATAGCGGCGTTCCTGAACCGGCGCCGGAATCAGGAAATCGCGCCGTACGCGATGGCGGTGCTGGCCGGAGTCGCGATCTTTTTTCTCGGAATGCTGAACTTCGTTACGCGGCCGTTCGACCTGATGGCGGTCATTCCGGCACAGGGAACGGATCTTAATCCTTTACTTCAGAATTACTGGATGGCGATCCATCCGCCGTCGCTCTACACCGGCTACGTCAGTGCGACGGTTCCATTCGCCTTCGGCGCAGCCGCGCTCTTGACCGGCAAGCTCGACGATACCTGGATTCGCACGACCCGGCGCTGGGCGATCTTCTCGTGGTTCTTCCTTACGCTCGGAAATCTGTTCGGCGCGAGATGGGCTTACGAAGTGTTGGGATGGGGCGGCTACTGGGCGTGGGATCCGGTCGAAAACGCGGCCTTCATGCCCTGGCTGGTGATGACTGCGTACCTGCATTCGGTGATGATCCAGGAGCGTAAGGACATGCTGAAGGTGTGGAACCTCGCGCTTATCGGGCTTGCGTTCTCGCTGACGATCTTCGGTACCTTCATCACGCGCAGCGGCGTGATCTCGTCGGTGCACTCGTTCACGCAATCCGGGCTCGGGCCGTACTTTCTGGGCTTCCTGATCGTGGTCGTGTCGGGCTACACCGGTCTGCTGATCTTTCGCGCGAAAGCGCTGCACAGTCCGGCCGAGTTCGAGTCGTATCTCTCGCGCGAGGCCGCATTCTTGTTCAACAATTTGATGCTGATCGGAATCGCGTTCGCGGTTTTCTGGGGCACGATCTTTCCAGTGCTGTCCGAAGCCGTGCGCGGAGTGAAGATCACTGTCGGGCCGCCATTTTTCAATCGCGTCGCCGGACCGCTCGCGCTCGGGCTGATTTTCCTGATGGGGGTGGGTCCGCTTATCGCGTGGCGGCGCACCACCGCGAGCAACCTGGTGAAGAGCTTCGCCGCCCCCGCGATAGCGGGCGTCGCGACCGGCGTGATCGCGCTCGCCGCCGGCCTCCGCGCATGGTACGTGCTGACCGCGTTCTCGCTCGCCGCGTTCGTGCTCGGCACGATTGTCGTCGAGTTCCGGCGCGGAGTCGGCGCGCGGCGGCATATGCTGGCGGAGACCGCTCCGAAGGCGCTCATCAACCTGGTGGCCAAGAACAACCGGCGCTACGGCGGATATATCATTCATATCGGCGTGATCGTCGCGTTCGTCGGAATCGTCGGGTCGTCGTTTTTCAAGACCGAGGTGAAGAAGAGCGTGCGCGAGGGCCAGAGTTTTTCGATCGGCGCCTACCAGCTCCGCTATCTCGGCCTCTCCGCGTTCGAAAACGCGCACATGGAGACCGCGACCGCCCGACTCGAGGTCTCGCGCGGCGGCCGCGTCGTCACCGAGATGGCGCCCGCTAAACTTTTCTATAAGCGCGAGCAGCAACCCGCGACCAAGGTCGCGATCCGCTCGACCCCGTTCGCCGATCTTTACATCGTGCTCGCCGGGCTGGACCAAAACGGCCAGGCCACCTTCGAGGTCTTTCTGACTCCGCTGGTCTTCTGGCTGTGGGCGGGAGGATTGCTGATGGCGATCGGCACCGTGGTCGTGATGTGGCCGAACGTGCGCGAACGCGCCGCGATCGCGGTTGCGGTCCGAGGCGCCGCGCCCGTTTCGATCGCGGGTGATCCCGCGCCCGGACAATGAGCGTGCGTGCACGTCGGACACTGGTGCTCGCCGCGGCGTTTCTGGCGCTCGTGCTCGCCGCGGCCGGCGCGGGCGGCCTGCGCGCTGCGACTCGCCCCAATGCGGAACAGGTTGCGCAGGGTCTGACCTGCCAATGCGGCTGCGGCCTGACCGTCGCCAACTGCAACATGCCGACGTGCAGCTTTTCGGTCCCGACTCGGACCCATATTCAGGAGCTGATAGATCAGGGCAAGTCGCAGGTCGAGATCATCGGCTTCTACCGGCGCAAGTTCGGCGAAAAAGTTCTCTCCTCGCCCACGACCGAAGGTTTCAATCTGTTCGCATGGATCACGCCTTTCGGCGCGCTGCTGATCGGCGTTGGGTTGATAATCTTCACCGCGCACAGGTGGCGTCGCGTCCCCAACTCGTCTTCGCCCGAGCCCGCGCCGCCGCCATCTGATGCTCCGGCGTTCGATCCTGAACTGCGGCGCAAGCTTGCCGAAGATCTCAGGAAGGGTGGCTGATCGATGCTGTACCTTGCGGCCGCGATGATCGTGGCTGGAGTCGCGCTGTTTGTTGCGGCTCCGCTCGCGGGCGGACTTCTGCCCTCGCGCCGCAAACGGCCCGATAAAGATGAGCTCGACGGACTGCGGCTCGAGCACGAGCGCGGCCTCGCGGTTGCGGGCCTGCGCGAGCTCGAGTTCGACCGCGAGATGGGCAAGCTCTCCGACGCCGATTACGAAGCGCTGCGCGCCACGCTCGAGACTCGCGCGCTGATGGCGATGCAATCGATCGAGCGGCTCAAGGACAAAATCGAAACCGCGCCAATCGCCGCCGTATCCACCTCAACGCCGACCTTGCACGTCGAACCGCCCCGGCGCGCCGAGCCTCCGCGCACCGTGCCGTTTCCCTCCTTTGCCGTTACGCGCCCGAACGCCGCAACGCCGCGCGGAGTGCGATTTTGTCCGCAGTGCGGCACCCGCACGATTGCGGACGCTCGCTATTGCTCCGAGTGCGGACTTGCGCTCAGGCCCGCTGGCCGCGCGACTGGCTGGAACGACTGATGGCAGCGGCGGTGGTCGAAACTCACGCGCTTGGCAAGAGCTTCGGCCTTGTCCCCGTCCTGCTCGAAGTCGATCTGAGCGTGGCCGCCGGACACGCCGCGGTGATTATCGGTGGCAACGGAGCAGGCAAATCAACTCTGCTTGCGATCCTTGCCGGGCTGGCCGCGCCGAGTACCGGCAACGCGCTCGTCTTTGGACAAGACACGCGGCGACTCGACCCGGATGGACGCCGGCAAATCGGGATGCTGTCGCATCGCAGCTTTCTTTATCCGAACCTCACCGCGAGCGAGAATCTCGAGTTCTATGCCACGCTCTACGGAGTCGAAAATCCCCATGCCGCCGCGCATACCTGGCTTCGGCGGGTCGGGCTTGCGAACTTCGCCGACGAACGGGTGCGGATGTATTCGCGCGGGATGGAGCAGCGGCTGGCGGCCGCGCGGGCGATGATCGCGGCGCCGATGCTGCTGCTGCTCGACGAGCCGTTCGCCGCGCTCGATTCCGACGGAGTGGCGATCATGGCCGATCTGATCCGCGCCGAGCTCGCGCGCGGATGCGCCGTGATCGTCAGCGCCCACGGGCAGGCATCGATTGACGGTATCGAGCTCGACCAATACGAAATCTCGCATGGCCAGCTCGAGTCCCTGACCGACAGGATCGAACCCTCGCGCGCGAGCCGATTGCGCTCGCTGCTCGGACGGCAGAACCCATGAGCGCGTTTGCCGCGGTGCTGTCGAAAGATCTGCGTCTGGAGCTGCGCAGCGGCATCAGCACGATCGCGATGGTCGCGCTCGCGATGCTGGTGCTGGTGGTGCTGGTCTTCGCGCTCGGACCCGGGGTGGCGCGCGGACCCGAGGCGGCGGCGGGCGCCCTGTGGATCGCACTGGTGTTTGCGGGGATGCTCGGGGCGTCGCGCGCGCTTTTGTCCGAGAACGAAAACGGATGTATCCGCGCGCTGCTGATGAGCCCCGTCGATCGCGCGACGCTCTACGCCGCCAAGCTCACCGCCTCTGCGGT
Organism: Binataceae bacterium (SeqCode); assembly: GCA_035531855.1. Classification (GTDB taxonomy): domain Bacteria; phylum Desulfobacterota; class Binatia; order Binatales; family Binataceae; genus JBARDN01. The sequence continues at coordinate 3,289 of DATKSB010000035.1, read as the reverse complement.
CTTCATGATCGTCGCGGTCGCGGCGGGCGCGATTCTGACGGTGCTGTTTTTCAATCTCGATTTCTCGGGAGCGCTGGCGCGCCTCGCGCCGATTCTGTTCCTTGGCGTCATCGGTTTCGCCGCGCTGGCGACGCTTCTGGCCGCTATCTCCGGGCGCGCGCGCGGCGGCGAGCTTTTGCTGCCGCTGCTGATCGTCCCGATGTTCGTGCCCGCGCTGATCGCGGGGGTCCGCGCGAGTATCGTCGCGCTTTCCGGAGCGCCGATGGCGACAGCGCGCGACTGGATCGGTATTCTCGTCGCGTTCGACGTGCTGTTCGTGACCGCGGGCTATCTGCTGTTCGAACACGTGATCGGAGAGGAATAAGAACCAGGAACGACCGCCGATGGGCAAGACGTTAAATAATCTTCTTGGCGCAGCAACGCTTGCTCTGATGATCGTCTCGCTGTGGATGATCTTCGCGTGGGTGCCGACCGAGGCGGAGCAGGGAATCGTCCAGCGGATCTTTTACTTCCACGTGCCGTGCGCGTGGGTCGCGTTTGCCGCGTTCGCGATTGTCGCGGTCGCGGGAATCTTCTACTTGTGGCTCGGCGGCCAAATCTGGGACGATCTCGGCTACTCGGCCGCCGAAATCGGGATGCTGTTCTGCACCCTGATGCTGCTGACCGGGTCGCTATGGGCGAAACCGATCTGGGGAACCTGGTGGACCTGGGATTCGCGGCTTACCACCTCGTTCGTGCTGTGGCTGTTGTACGGCGGATACTTGATCATGCGCGCGATGCTCGAAGAGTCGCAGCAGGTCGCGCGTTTCGCGGCGGTGGTCGGAATCGTCGCGGCGCTCGACGTGCCGGTCGTGATCGTATCGGTGCGGCTGTGGCGCACTATCCATCCAGCGGTGCTGGTGACGCGGCAGGGCGGCCATGGACTTGAAGATCCGCGGATGATCATCACGCTGCTGGTATCAATCGCGGCGTTCACGCTGATGTTCGCGTGGCTCTTGATGCTGCGACTCGCGGTACTGCGCACGCGCAACAGGATAGGCGAGGTCGCGCGCGCGATCGCGATGGCAGAGTTTCGCGCCAAAGGCGCCTGAGCGTGCGCGCATAGACAGGCATAGAGACGACCATGGAGCACTTCGGATTTCTGTTCGCCGCCTACAGCGCGATCTTCGCCGCGATATTTCTTTATGTGGCATTCATCTGGAATCGCCAATCCCGCCTCGAAGTCGAACTGCACGCGCTCGAATCGAAACTCGCCGCGCTGACCGCTCCTCCGGCACCCCCGGAATCGTCTCCGGATACATCGCAGACCTGAACAGAAAGGGCTTGCAGGATCACCGCCTCTCCGATCCCTTCATTTTTCGCGCCGATACATTTGACATAACTTTCACGTCGGCCCTAGCCTCTGGCGGTTAGATAAATCTGGATGAGTCTTTCTGACACTATCAGTCGTTTCGTTTGAGGAGGAAATCATGAAAACAGATCGGAAATTTCGGCTACGAAAAGAGGCGCGGCGCACGATCCTTGGCCGATTGGCGGCAGTGGCCGGGCTCCTCCTGATTTGCTCCGGGAGCGCCTCGGCGGGCAACATATGCTTTACAATCGGGTCAAATGCCTACGTGGGCATAGGGGGATCGATTCCCGGAAAAGGGGCGTGCAAGCAGTTTTCGCTAATCGGCCCGAATAGTCCGGGCTACCTGGCAATCGCGGCTCTGTGCAAGAGCTCGGATGGAACGACATTGTTGTTCACTGCGGCCGATGGCTTCTTCGCGGGGCCGGAAACAATACAAGCAACACTCGCCGTGTCGAGCCTCACTGGGAGCGGCCAGGATTGCGAAGCGCCAGCAGGTTCAAGCAATTTTTGCGACGCAATCACGGTGTCGCTCGCGAAATGCAGTCCGGCGAAGCAGCCGATCCCCGCGGCCGCGACCGACTCGGTGCCGAATACCGCTCGGAGAAACGCCGCGAACTGACTCGCGCGCTGATCGATTAGGAAAAGTCTCGCGCCGATGCCCGGGTCAAACCTGGGCATCGGCGTTCTTCGTGCTGGTCTCTGAACGCGACCGCGTCTGCCGCGCTCCTCTTGCGGTAATCTGCTTTTTCCCACTCACTCGCTTGCGCCGGCGCAATTTCGTACGCATCTTGAATAGCGCGATCGTCTGAACCACACTCTGCGCAATGGAATTTCGCGACTACTACAAGATCCTGGGCGTTGAACGCGGCGCCGCTGAACCCGAAATCAAAACCGCGTACCGCAAGCTGGCGCGCAAGTTTCATCCCGACGTCAACCCCAACAACAAGGAAGCCGAAAAGCGCTTCAAGGAAATCAACGAGGCCTACCAGGTCCTCTCCGACGCCGGCAAACGCAAAAAGTACGACGAGCTGGGCGCTGATTGGGAACACGGCACCTCGCAGGAAGAGATGATGCGCCGCTACGCGCAGGCGGCAGCCGCGCGCGAGCGCGCAGGCGCCAGCGCGCGATACTCGGGCGGCCCGGAATCAAGCGCGGGCGGCTTCAGCGACTTTTTCGAACAATTCTTCGGCGGCCAGGGCGGCGCACGCGGCGCCCGCCGCGGATTCAATTTCGACGCCGAACCGGCCCGTGCTCCCGACTTGCGCGCCGATGTCCATGTTCCCCTTGCCGAGGCGATCAACGGCGCCCGGCAGCGCCTCGAGCTGGTCGCGCAGGACGAATGCGCCGCGTGCGGCGGCTCCGGGATGGTCGCCAGCGAACAGCGGCAAGGCAAAACTCGCGTAATCCGGTCGGCCGCGCCCTGCCCCGTATGCGGCGGCACCGGCGTCATCGCGCAGCCGCGCACGCTCGAAGTCACGATCCCGCCCGGCGTCACCGACGGCACCAATCTGCGCCTTAAGGGGCAGGGCGGCCGCGGTCCGCGGCCCGAGTTCAACGGTGATCTGTTCTTGACCGTGCGCATCGAGCCGCATCCTGTCTTCACCGTCGCCGGACGCGACCTGCGCTGCGAGCTGCCGGTGTGGGACTACGAAGCCGTGCTCGGCGCGGAAGTCACTGCGCCCACTCCCGGAGGAGGCAAGGTCTCGCTCAAGATTCCTGTCGGTTCGCAGGGCGGCCGCGTGATGCGCCTGAAGGGCCGCGGAATTCCGGCGCGCGCCAAGGAGTCGGCGGGCGATTTGCTCTATGAACTCAAGATCCTCGCACCCGCGGATCTGACCGATGAAGAGCGCACCCTGATGCAGCAGTTCGCGGACCGCCGGCGCGATCGCGGCGTGCCCGATCCTCGCGCCGAGATGATCAAGCGGAGCTGAACGGCGA
>DATKSB010000034.1:0-13021 GCA_035531855.1 Binataceae bacterium (SeqCode) | reverse complement strand
TCGGCGCTGGCGTTCCCGCCGCCGAACTCGCCGAGCACAACAAGCGCGGCTTCGATGCGGCGCCCAAGAGCGTGTGGGACGCGGCCTATCGAATCAAAGATCAGGATCGCGACGGCGTCCAAGCGGAAGTCATCTACACCTCGATGGGCATGCCGCTCTTCGGCCTCGACGACGCGGAACTCCGCGCCGCCTGCTTTCGCGCCTTCAACGATTGGGCCGCCGAATATTGCAGCTACGATCTCAAACGCCTCATCCCGCTCGGGCTGATCACGCTCGAGGATATTCCGGGCGCGGTCACCGAGCTGACCCGGATCGCGAAACAGGGGATGCGCGGCGCGATGATCTGGGCCGAACCGCCCGACGATCGCCCTTACAGCCATCCCGATTACGAGCCGTTCTGGACCGCTGCGCAGGAACTCAACATGCCGCTCTCGCTCCATATCCTGACCGGCCGCAAGGGCACCGGCACGGGACCGAGTATCGGCAAGGAGTTTCTGCTGTCGCTCTCGACCTTGCATCATCAGATCGAACGCTCGCTCGCGGTGATGGTCCTCGGCGGCGTATTCGAGAAATTTCCCGGGCTGCGAATTGTCTCGGCGGAAAACGACGTCGGATGGATGGCCTACTTCATGTACCGGCTCGACACCGTACAGCATCGGCTCGGACCAGCTAATGGACTGAGTCTTCCGATGCGCGCGAGTGACTATGTAAAGCGCAACGTCTACGCGACCTTTATCGCCGATCCGGTATTCGTCAATCTGCTCGACAGCTTCGGGCCGGACAACGTGATGTGGTCGTCTGACTATCCGCATACGGCGGCGACCTTCCCGCGCTCGCAGGAGATCGTGAGCAAGCGGCTCGGATCGTTGAATAGCGATCAGCTGCGCAAGATCGTCCACGATACCGCCGCGCGCGTCTACGGCCTGGCCTGACTCGGAGTCCGCGCTGGTCGAGGGAGGAGCGTGCGCCGCCCCACCTCGATCAGCTCGCGGATGGTGGTTTTGGCGAGCATTAGCCCTTTGCGCAACTCCCTTATTCGGGAGGACGGCGTCGGCCGGATCGTCGAGGGCAGGCCGGACAGGCACGATCAGGCGCCGGGATGGCCGGGCGGAAGCACTCGCAACAACAACATCCCGCCGCTGCCGTCGAGTTCGGTCGGATTACTCGTCAGCACGACTTTGAAGCGCGCGCGGACCTGCGCGGGCAGCGCGTCGAAGGCTTCGCGCCATCCAACCAGGTACTCCGGAAGCGGACCGCCCCAGATCGAAACCACCGGAATCGTGCGCCTGCTGTAGTAGGCGAAGTCGTAATCGAGCGCGCCCATGTAGCCGAGGCTCGAGTCTCCGACCGTCCACGCGACCTCGGTAGTGAAGTCCTTCAGGGTCAGCGTCCGCGCGATCGCCGGCACCACGTAAAGATTCACCGCGAGCGTGATCGCGATCATCGCGATTGCGATCGCGCCGCATAGTCGATTGACGGCCGGATCGGCGCGAAGCGCGACGGCTCCCGACGCCGCGAGCGCAATCAGGACTGCGATCGCGACAATCGGATGCGCTCCGAGCGCCATCCGCAGTTGATCCGCAAGTGCGGCAGTCAGGATCCCGCACCATCCGAGGATCGCCGCGCCCGCCTTCGGCGAAAACACCAGCACCAATGTCGCCAGCGCGCCGGCCGATGCGCCCGCCATGAAGCATCCCCCGACGCCCCGGCTGATAACACGAAGCACGGCCGAGATTCGCGAGGGTTCACGCGCCGCGTCGATCAGGTAAATCGCGATAATCGTCGCGAGCGCCGGGTAGAGCGCGAGCAGATAGACCCCGCGCTTGCTCTGCGGGAGGTTGTAAAAGATCAGGACCGTCGCGAACCAGATCAGGAAGTAGCGCAGCCGCGGTTCGAGCGGGCGCGGACGGCGTATCGCCTGAATCGCCGCGATCGGAATCACCAGAGACCACGGCATGAAGCCCGCGAGCAACGCCAGCTCCATATAGTAGAACGGATGGGCATGCGGCGCGTGATAGGCGTGGCTGTGCAGGAAGCGAAAGAGATTCTCGGCGAGAATCTGCTTGCGCACGAAGGGCATCCCGCCAACCAACGTCGCGGCGAGGTACCATCCGCCGGCCGTCAGGAACACCAGCGCCGCTCCTTCCCACAATCGAAGCTCGCGAATTACCGACCATCGCCGCTCGAGCGCGATCCAGACGATTGCGGCGAGCCCCGGCAGTATCGCGCCCACCGGCCCCTTCGACAGAATCGCCGCCGCAATCGCGGCGTAGAGAATCATCCGGCGCTGCGTGAGTCCCTCGGCGATCGCGATGAACTCGAAGAACGCGATCTCCATGAAAAACGTCAGCGTGACGTCGACCCGCGCGCCGCTGCCGGCCTGCAGAAGCTGAATCGAGGTTCCGAAGATGATCGCGGCGAGGAACGCGGTCTTATCGTCAAACAGGCGCCGCACGTAGAGATAGCAGGCCAGGATCGCAAGAACGGCGAGCGTCGCCGACGGAATTCGGATCGTCCATTCGTTGACCCGGCCCGCCGCGATCGAGACCAGCGCCGCCATCCAATGCATCATCGGCGGCTTCGACGGAATCTCGACTCCGGCGCGCATCGGCAGCACCACGCCGCCGCCATGCACGATATCGAATACGGTCACTGCCTCGCGCGGCTCACCCTTGGTGTAGAACGGATATCCGCCGAGGTTCGCAACATAGGCAAGGAGTCCGAGGACGATCAGAATCGGGACGGCGAAGCGCGGCGCCGCAACGAGCTCGAGGGGCTGCGCGCCGGCGCCTAAGGAATCGGGCGGGGGACCGGTATCGGCGTCTGAGGCAGGCTCATCGCCAGCGCGCCCATCTATTGCAGCGCCGTCGTGCGCGGCGTCATCCGGCGACGGATCGGCACGACGGTAGTCTTGTGCGTTCGCGATCAGCAAGATCGTGATTCGGCGATGCGGGCGGATTGCGCGCGGCGCCCTCAGAGCGGGCGGTGCGCGCCATTCGCAATTGGACGAGGCCCGGCGCGCCGGGCGCGCGATCCGCGCCGGGACATCGTGGCTCGGGTCACGAGCGGCGCTCGCGGCCGGCGCGGCTCAGTACTGCTTCTCAACCTTGACGCGCGCGCTCTCGTCGTAAACGTACTCGGCGCCGGCCTCCTCGTCGCGGGTGCGCTTGTGGGATCCATCGCAGTAGGGCTTGTTCTTCGACAGCCCGCACGCGCAGATATATACCGGCATCTCGGTGCCTTCGGGGATCTCGTAGGGCGAATTCTTTTCGTGCTTCACTATTCGGGACATCGGTTTGCTCCGTCGTTTGGGCGTCGTGTGATCGACGCGCCGGTGATGCGCCAATTAAGACCAGAGTGCGTGGCGAGTCAAACCGGACCAACCGAAGCGGGCGGCCGGCTCTGCATCGCGGCGGCGCTCGGGACGCGTGGTCTGGGAATCCGCTCGCCGCGCGTGCTCGTGATTAGCGCGAGCACGCCGGCAATCGAGATTGCGATCCCGCCTAGCTCGCGCGCCGACGTATGTTCGCCCAGCAGGATCATCGCGAACACAACCGTCAGCATCGGCACCGCGGGAACGACCAGCGCGGTCGTCCATGCCAGCGAGAGCCGGTTAATCGCCACGTACCAGGTGAGCGACCCGGCGAAGCCGCATAGCCCCGTGCCCGCGATTGCGATAATCGCCGGCAACGTCGCGAGCTGTGCCGGGGCGGGATGCCTCGCTGCGGCGACTATCAGCAGCGCCACGGCTGCGTAGCTATAGCGGGCGCCCGTCATGCATATTGGCGATAGCGGCGGCATCACCGAGAGCGACAGCGCATGTGCGCACTGCCATAGCAGCGGCGTGAGCAGTATCAGGGCCGCCGCATAGGCGGGCGAAAAGGGCGCTCCGGTTCCAATAGTGGAAACGATACCGGCGATTATCGTGAGGGTCGCGCCAATCTGGAGCACCGAAGGACGTTCGCCGGCAAACATGGTGGCGATCATCAGCGAATAAATCGGCTCGACCTGCAGTAACAGCACCCCCGCTACCGCGTCGATTTTCCGCAGGCTATAGATCAGGGTGAGCGCCGTCCCGGCCGTCCCGAGCATCGAGAGCGTCGCCAATCGCGCCCGATATCGGTGGTCGACCAGTTCGTGAAGCTCGCCCCGCGCGTAGAGCATCGGGACCGTGCATAGCGCGGCTACCGCGGTCGCCGCCGCGGCGAAGGTCAGCGGATCGAGCCGCAGCGCTCCGAAACGTATTGCGACCGGCTGAATCGCGCTCACCGCGGCGCATCCGAACGCCATCACGATTCCTATCGCGCGCGCCCGATCGGCGGCGTGATCGGATGGGTCCCGACTAATCGGCATCGCGCCTTACGCCCGCGCGAAATATACGATCGCTACGAAAATAGCGGCTAGAATCCGATAGATCGCAAATGACGCGTAAGTGCGAGTCCGCACGAAGCGGATCAGGACCGCGATCGCCACAAGCCCGAAGAGCGCCGCCGCGATAAAGCCGATCGCGACCGGCGCGGTAAGCCCCTCATGGAGCAGCTTGCGCGATTCGACCAGCCCGGCACCCGCGATTATCGGCGTGGCCATCAAAAACGAGAAGGTTGCCGCGTCTTCGCGGTTAAGCCTAATCGCGCGGGCGGTCGTAATCGTCGAGCCCGAACGTGAAACGCCCGGTATGATCGCGAATGCTTGACTAAGACCGATTAAGAGCGCGTCACCATAGGTCATTTCGTTTATCGTTCGCTTTTTTGACGCGCCTGTGTCTATAATCCATAGAACGGCGCCGAGCACCGCCATCGCAATTGCGATTAGGAGCGGCGAGCGAAACACGGTCTCGGCTTGCTTTTCAAATGCCAGACCGATGATTGCACCCGGAATGGAAGCGACGATAATCAACAACAACAGCCGCCGGTTAGCCTCGTCGCCGTTGACTATCGAGGCTCCCATGGCGAGCCATTCCCGGTAATAGTAGACGAGCAGGGCGACCAGCGTTCCAAGATGCAACGCGACATCGAAAGCAAGGCCGGGGTCTTTCCATCGCAACAGCCATGGAACCAGTACGAGATGGGCGGAGCTCGAGATCGGCAGGAACTCGGCCAACCCCTGTACCGCCCCGAGCACAAGGGCCTGAAAGTAGGTTATCATCGGTCGCGCGGAGGTCTCGGAGTGGGCATAGTGGTGGTCTCTGTTAAGCCTCGGCTGGCATCGGATCGCGCACGTCGAGCGCGCCCGCATCTGCTCCAGGACCCCTCGGGTCCGCTTGGCAAAGGCTATTTAACCGGCCTAGACTACATCATGTCCGTTGAGGTAGGAAACGGGGAGCAATAGACCAATGGCTCGGAACCTCAAAGCAAGGGTTGTGGCGCTGCGCGAGACGAGCATCGTTAGCGAAGGCGGCGCAGCGGAGCATCGGCCTGAAGGGGAAGTAGTGCACCTCAATGGGCAGCGGCGTTTTCCTATTGTCTCCACCACGCCGCGGTTGCCGCTGATGATTCCCGACGAAATTATCGACTACTACGGATGGGTCTTCTGCCAGGGCGGATTCTCGAATCTGCAGATGACGTTCGAGCAGTTTCTCTCGGTGGTTGCCGCAGTCAGCCCCAACGGCCTCTGCCCGGAGTATGACGAAGGCGAATCCCCGGCCATGAGCGACTGATATCTCCCGGCGCGCCCTCGACAAATCTATCAAGAGGTTGGCCGTGCCTTCGGGTCTCCCGAAAGGAGATTGGAGGGCAGCTTTTCGTCGATCAGCTTTTTCGCTCCTTCGATTCCCGCGATCGGAAGCGCCTCTGTATCTCTAAGGACCCCGAGTTGCTTGAGAAAACTCGCGTGGTCCCAATGGATGTGTTCGTGAGCAAGCTTATTGCCGCGGAACTCAACCACAGCGACGCACGGCACCTCGACATATCTGCCGGTTGCGGCGATTCCCGGCGCCATGAAATCGACCTCGCGATCATGCGTGAAACAGAGCACGAACTCGTCCACAAGGCGGTCCGATCCGATGGTTCGCGAAACCGGGATCATTCGGATATCAGCGGGTAGGCGTGGAATAAAATGCTTAGCGTAAAACTGCTTTAGGTCGTGATAGCCAATACCACCAGTCAGCGTAGGAATGTGATTCACGTATGGTTGGGACACCATCGTGCCCATCGTCGCATCGACTTCATGCGTCGCAAACTCATAAGCCGTATGTTGCTCCCAGAGTTCGCTCAGATCGTAACGCGGCCCGATTGACCATCGGAGCAGCCCGAGCGTGCGTGAATGCGCGAGCCGGGACGCGAAGCGGTTGTAGCTTGGGCGCATGTCGCAGTTGAAGCCGTGGCCCGCTCCGGCATAGACGTAGCTCTCGGCGCGATCGTGGCCGGCCATCGCGACCCGCACCGCCTCTCGCGCATTAGCCGGAATTCCCGAATCGTCGGCGCCCCAATGGAACATGATTGGGCATCGGATCGATCGCGCCTCATCGGTCAGCTTTTCGATTCCACCGCCGTAGTAGCAGACGGCCAGGTCGATATCGGTGCGGGCCGCCGTCAGGTACGCGAGCCGTCCGCCGAAGCAGAAGCCTATGGCGGCGACCTTGCCGCTTGCTCCGATATCCGTGCGCAAGACCGCGATCGATGAGGCGATATCCGCAATCGCAAGTTCGAGGTCGATCCGTGTCGCGAGGTCTCGGCCACGCGCGATTCCCTTTTCGTCGTAGTCGAGCGTTACGCCCGGCTCGATACGCCAAAAGATATCCGGAGCGAGAGCGACATAGCCCTCCTCGGCGTAGCGGTCGCATACCGAGCGGATATGAGCGTTGACACCGAAAATCTCCTGTATGACGACGACGCCCGGGCCGCCGCCGGATTCGGGCTTCGAGAGATATGCCTGGAACTTTCCGCCGTCGCTCGCGGTTACCGAAATGTCCTGACCGGCCATCGTCGCGTCTCCCTTTTTGTGCGTTGTGCCTACCCTTACACGGAGCGCCGCCGGCCAGCTATGGCGTGGGACTGGACGAAGGCGCCGGGGTAGGCTTCTGCGGCAGCATCGAATTGGCTATCCAGATGCTCTGGAACGGGCTCACGTCGGTGGGCGAATTGAGGCCGTTGTCCTTCGCGATCTGGCGCCAGTTGTCTTCGTTGCCGGTCGCGCGTTTGGCGAGTCCCTTGAGGTCTTCGTTAGGCAGCAAGGTGAAGTTGACGCCGCCGGAGGCGGGAGTGGTAGGCGGCGGCGGAAATTTCGCGGCGAGGTCGTCGATCTCCTTGAAGAGTTCGAACCGCGTGCTGGCCTTGTATTGAGCGACCTCGTTGTCGGGTATTCCCTCGGTGCGGACGTTGACGACGATTTTGCTTTTGCGGCTGCCTTCTGGAACGACCTGGATTTCGTAATGATAGCGGGCCTGCACGCCGGTCAGGCTGGCGAAGAAGCCGGTCTGAACGTTATCGGCACTGCGCCAGAGCGTGATGAGCGAGTAGTTGGGCTGAATCTCGAACAGGATGCCGTCGCCGCGCAGCGCGTCCTGGGTGATCTGATAGGCGTCGGCGGCCGGGTAGTAGACCTGATGCTCCTCGCCGAGCGCGGAATCCTCCTGGTTCCAATGTTGACTGTAGCCCCACAGGCCGACGTAGCATCCCGCGAGCAGCGAGAACACGGAGATCATTACCGCCAGGACCCATCGGGCCGCCGAGTTACGATATTGTCGCATCGATCAAAGTTGGCAAGCGCGGCCGCATCGATCAGGAAAACATGCGCGGACGCGGCGGGCAAGCCCGCGAGTTCGGCGGGATGCCGGCCGGCGCGGGAGCGACACGATGCGCGAAGATCGGTTTGGCGCAATCATCTGCGGCGGTGGAAAAGCGCTGCGCATTTCCTGCATGATAGCCGTTGACTCGGAGATCGAACAAATTACAAATCAGCTTGCGAAGCGCGCTCAATGCCCGCGATCAGGACCTTGGCCCAATGACGGAATCCAACAATAACAGCACTCCCAAACACGTCGTCGTAGTGATCGGCGCGGCGACCGCCGGCTCTGAAATCGCCGGTATCCTTGCCGCGCGCGGCGTCAAGGTTATCGTGGCGGACCAGAATCCGCGCCCCTACGGAAAAATCGAGGACGGGTTGCCGCGATGGCACGTCAAGCAGCGCCACGACGAATACGAACAGATAAACCGCCGCCTCGATCGTCCCAATATCGAGTATCTTCCGCTGACGCGGCTCGGCCGCGATATCGCGTTCGAAGAACTGCGCACCGGATGGGGCCTCAGCGCGATCGTGCTGACCACCGGCGCGTGGCGCGACCGCGCGTTTCCGGTTGAAGGCGCTGACGCCTACGTCGACAAGGGCCTCGTCTATCAGAATCCGCTTATCTACTGGTTCAACCATTATCTGGAGAAGAGCTACGACGGGCCGCGTTACGATCTGGTGCCCGGGACGATCGTCGTCGGCGGCGGACTCGCTTCGATCGACGTGGTCAAGGTGCTGCAGATCGAGATGGCGCTCAAGGCGCTTGCGGCGCGCGGAATCACGGAAGACATGGTGCGGCTCGAGCGCGAGGGAATCGAGCCGGTGCTGCAGAGCCACAATCTGAAATGGACCGACCTGGATGTCGCGCCGTGTCGGCTCTTTTACCGCCGCCGCGTGCTGGACATGCCGCTCTCCGATATTCCGCCCGACGCGCCGGCCAAGCGGGCTGAGGCGCTGCGCGGAGCGAGGGCCAAGATTCTCGACAAGGCCCAGCGCAAGTTCCTGTTCGAGTTCTTCCCGCTGAGCGTGCCGACCGGGCTTATCGTCGAAGGTGATCGGCTGGTCGGGGTCGAGATGAGCAAGACTGAGGTCGCCGATGGCAAGGTCCGCACCGTGCCCAACTCGGCCGTGCCGGAGCGCGCTGGCATGATAATCAGCTCGATCGGCAGTATCCCGGAGCCGATCCCGGGTATCGCGCAGCGCGGCGAGGTCTACGTTTACGTGGACGAGAAGAGCGGACTTTTGATGGAAGGGGCGACGGCGGTCTTCGCGGCCGGCAACGTGCTGACCGGCAAAGGCAATATCAAGGACTCGCTCGAGAGCGGCACCTATATCGGGAAGCTGGTGGCGGAGAGCTACCTGGGACTGAACGGCACGGCGGAATCGCTGACCGAGGCCGCGCGCCAGGAGGCCCATGAACAGGGCGAGCGGATCGCGGCGGCGGTGGATTCGCGGCCGAATCTCGCACCGGGCGAGGTCGACGCGATTATGAACAAGGTGCGTGAGCGCCAGCGCGCAGTCGGCTACGATGGAAGCTACCGCGGATGGATAGCGCGGGTGACTCCGCCAGACCTTCAATAAGCGGGCGGCCGCGGATTCGGATCGAAGGCGGCGCGCGCAAGCGGATTTCCGAGGAGCCGGGCGGGAAACGGTTTCGGGACCTGTCCGTCACCGCTATCTAATTGACGATCCGCGGCTTTGCGCCGGATGCGTGCGCGATGGAAGATTAAGGTGGACGATCTCAAGAGCACAGACCCGGCTATTTACGAGTTGATTCGCGCCGAGGAGCGATACGAGATCGAATCGGTGCGGCTGATACCGTCGGAGAACTACGCCTCGCGAGCGGTGCTCGAAGCGACCGGCTCGATCCTGACCAACAAGTATTCGGAGGGCTACGCGGGCCGGCGCTATTACGAAGGCCAGCGCTATATCGATCAGATCGAGACGATCGTGGTCGACCGGGCGAAGGCGCTCTTTGGCGCCGAACACGCCAACGTGCAGCCCTACTCGGGATCGCCGGCGAATCTTGCGGTCTACACCGCGCTGCTCGAGCCGGGCGACACGCTGATGGGGCTCGCGCTGCCGCACGGCGGGCATCTGACGCACGGATGGGCCGTGAGCGCGACCGGAAAATTCTGGCGCCCGATCCATTACACGGTCGATCGGGAGACGCAGCGAATCGACCTGGACGCGGTGCGCGATCTCGCGCGCAAGGAACGGCCGAAGATGATCGTGACTGGCGCGACGGCCTATCCGCGCCAATTCGATTTCAAGGCGTTCGCGGAGATCGCGAAGGAAGTCGGCGCGTACCTGCTCGCCGATATCGCGCATATCGCGGGCCTGGTGGTCGCGGGAGCGCATCCGGACCCCGTGCCGTATGCCGACGTGGTGACGACGACCACGCATAAGACGCTGCGCGGGCCGCGCGGCGCGATGATCATGTGCCGCTCGGAACATGCCGAGAAGATCGACAAGGCGGTTTTTCCGGGGCTCCAGGGCGGTCCGCATAACCATACCACGGCGGCGATCGGAGTCGCGCTGAAAGAGGCGGCGACGCCCGAGTTCAAGGAGTATGCGCATCAGATTGTGCGCAATGCGCGCGCGATGGCCGAGGAGCTGATGGCGCACGGCTTCAGCCTGGTCTCGGGCGGCACCGATAATCATCTGATCCTGGTCGATCTGACCAGCAAAAAGGTGATCGGCAAGAAGGCGGCGCAGGCGCTCGACCGCGCCGGGATCGTTTGCAACTACAACACGGTCCCTTACGATCCGCGCAAACCGTTCAGCCCGAGCGGCATTCGCCTTGGAACTCCGGCGGTGACCTCGCGCGGAATGAAAGAGGGCGAGATGAAGCAGATCGCGCGCTGGATGAATCAGGTGGTCGATCATTATCAGGATGAGGCGGCGCTGGAGCGCGTCAGATGCGAGGTCGCCGAAATGTGCCTTAAGTTTCCTGCGCCGGGAATCACGCTTGACTGAAACATGTAGAATAGTCATTGACTAGTCAACATCGGTAACGAACGAAAGGGATGCGGGCGCGATGGCAAAGATAAAGCTCGAACGGCATCTGAATTTCGGCACTCCGTATACGCCCGAGATGGGCGACAAGAAGGCGCAACCGACGTGGAAGACGCTCGGCGGGCAGGTGCGCGAATCCGAGGCGCTTGGCTACGACGCGGTGATGGCGGTCGAGACCCAGCACGATCCTTACCTGGCGCTGGCGATCGCGGCGCAGGAGCCTTCGAAGCTCGAGCTGGGGACCGGAATCGCGCTCGCGTTCACCCGCAGTCCCGTCGCCACCGCGTACACCGCGTTCGACTTGCAGCGGATGAGTGGAGGGCGGCTGGTGCTCGGGCTGGGATCGCAGGTCAAGGGGCACGTGACGCGGCGGTTCGGGATGCCGTGGGGAAAGCCGGCGCAGCGGATGAAGGATTACGTCAATGCGATGCGCGCGTGCTGGCGGACCTGGCAGACCGGCGAGCCGCTCGATTTTCACAGCGAGCATTACAATCTGTCGCTGATGACGCCGAACTTCGCGCCGCCGCCGCTCGATAATCCGAAGATCCCGGTGATGATCGCGGCGGTGCAGGAGCGGATGCTGCAAGTTGCGGGCGAAGTGGGCGACGGCGCACGGCTGCACGGAATCGTGACGCGGCGCTATATCGACGAGATCGCGATCCCCAATCTGCGCAAGGGCTTCGACAAGTCGGGCCGTCCGGTCTCGGAATGGAACGATTTTCAGATTTCGGGCGGCGGGTTCCTATGCGCCGCGCCCAACAAGGACTCGCTCGCGCGCGCGGTCCAGAACATGAAGAACACGATCGCATTTTACGGCTCGACGCGCTCGTATCGTTCGAGCTTCGAGCTCGATGGATGGGGCGACACGGCCGACCAGCTCCATCGGCTGTCCGTGCAGCAGAAGTGGGGCGAGATGGCGAAGCTGGTCACCGAAGAGATGGTGCATGCGTTCGCGGCGACGGGCACCTATGACGAAATCGCGCAGGTGATGAAGCGGCGCTTTGCCGGAACCAACCGGATGAACTTCGAGATGGCGCTACGCAGCGATCACGATCGCGGAGTGTGCCGCGAGATTCTCCAGGACCTGCGTCGCGACTAGCTTTTTTCAGCAAGCATCGATTGGTGAAGCGGCACGTCGATGACGCGCCGCGCGGAGAGTATTGGGCGCTCGCGGCGCGTTGCCACAAGATGCGGAAAAGTGTGCAATGTCCGCCATGAAACTCTCACTTTTCTTTCTGCCAACCTATCGGCCGAAGGTCTCGGGACCCGCAAGCCGCTTCTATAACGAAATCTTTGCAGAGGTCGAATTCGCCGAGGCCGCCGGATTCGATCGAGTTTGGTTCGCCGAGCATCACTTTTTTGCCTACGGCGGCGCGATGCCGTCAGCATCGATGATGGGGCTTGCAGCGGCGAGCCGAACCAAGCGGATCCGGATCGGATCGGGAGTCGCGCTGATCACGCTCAACGATCCGATCCGCGTCGCCGAAGAGTTCGCGATGCTCGACGTGATGTCGGGCGGGCGGCTCGATTTCGGAATCGGCCGGGCATTCCAGCGCGTCGAGTACGACGCGTTCAACGTGCCGATGGAGCAGAGCCGCGACCGCTTCAACGAGGCGCACGAGATAATAATCCGCGCGTGGCGCGACGAGCCGGTTTCATTCGACGGAAAGTTCAAAAATCTCAGTAACGTCAATGTGATACCGAAACCGATCCAGCGGCCCCATCCGCCGATCTCAGTGGCGTGCATCTTCAGCGAGGAATCGTTCCGCTTCGCGGGGAGCCACGGCTACGACCTGATGTTCGTGCCGTACGTAACCGACCGCGAGGGCGGAATGCAGCGGATGGAGTGGTATCGCGACGCGCTGCGCAGGGCCGGACACGATCCGGTGGCGCACGAGATCATGATGCCGCTGCACTTCTATTGCGGTGAGAATCCCGCGCAGGCGCGCGACTATCCCCATCCATATCTAAGTGACTATCTGGCGGCTGCGTCCGAAGCGAACCAGTCGGACGCGAATCCTTCTCAGTACGCGAACTATGCGGGAATCGGCAATGCCTTCGCAGCTCTTTCGAGCAACTACGAGATGATGTATCCGCATAACGTCGTGTTCGGCGATCCGGAGGGCTGCCTCAGGCGGCTCGAAGAGCTGGCCGAGTTCGGTGCGACGGAAGTGTCGCTGATAAGCAATTTCGGCGCGATGCCCCATCGCGAGGTGATGCGCTCGCTCGAGCGCTTCGCGAAGAGCGTGATGCCGCACGTGCGCCGGAGTGGTCAGCC
>DATKSB010000033.1:0-10313 GCA_035531855.1 Binataceae bacterium (SeqCode) | reverse complement strand
CGCCGACGGCGTAAAGCACATCTGCAAGGAAGATATCGTCCCGACCGACTCCGACCCGCATCTGTTCAAGATGGCGCCGTACCTGGTGATGATCGCGTTCGTGGTGCCGTGGGCGGTGATGCCGTTTTCGTCGTCGCTGATTCTGGCCGATCTGAATGTCGGCGTCCTGTTCTTCACCTCCGTCACCGCCCTGACCGTGGTCGGCGTGCTGATGGCCGGTTGGGCCTCGAACGACAAATGGTCGCTGATCGGCGGAATTCGCTCGGCCGCGCAAATCGTCAGCTACGAGATTCCTGCCGGCCTCTCGATTTTTCCGATCGTCCTGATGACCGGCACGCTATCAATGCAAGGGATCATCCGCGCTCAGGGCTGGGCTCCCCAGCATTGGTTCCTGTTCGCCAATCCTTTCACCTTTATCGCGGCCAATATCCTGTTCATCTCCGCGCTGGCCGAAGGCAACCGCACCCCGTTCGATCTGCCCGAAGCGGAATCCGAGCTGGTGGCCGGCTTCGCGACCGAGTACAGCGGGATGCGCTACACGTTTTTCTTCATGGCCGAGTGGGGCAACCTGTTCCTGATCGGCGCGCTGATCGCGACCCTGTTCCTCGGCGGATGGCAGTTTCCGCACGTCAGCAAAAATATCGTCGTGATGAACATCCTTGAGCTCATCACGTTCAACCTCAAAGTTTTGTTCGTGGTGTTCGTCTCGATGTGGGTGCGCGGCACCTTGCCGCGCGTGCGGATCGATCAACTCATGATGATGTGCTGGAAGTATTTCGTGCCGATCGCGTTCGTGGACATGATCGGCACCGCGATCTGGGTCGCAATCTGGCCCGACGGCAATTCCTGGGTCGGCTATATCATGCTCGCCGCGGGAATTGTGCTCGGTATCGTTTTCATCCAGCGCGTCATCTACTACGCCAGACATTCACGGATGGAGCTGTACTACAATCCGACGATTTAACGCCGGAGATTCGGGTCGCCTGAGAAAAAACCATGGGTGCGTTAGGCTCTTACGTCGATAATATAAAGGATGCCGTCACTTCGATCTTCGAAGGGATGGCGGTCACGGCCTCGCACTTCGTGCGCAAGCCCTACACCGTGCAGTATCCCGATCGCACCGACGTCCGCGTGCAGGATACGCTGCCGTTTCGCTACCGCGGAATCCTGGAAGTCGATCTAGAAATCTGCACCGGATGCCTCGCGTGCGAACGCGCCTGCCCGATCGATTGCATCGTGATCGCGGTCGAGAAAGATCCCGCAACCCGCGGCATGATTATCTCGCAGTTCGATATCGATATCGCCAAGTGTATGTTCTGCGGACTTTGCAGCGAGCCATGCCCGACCGGCTCGATTCATCACACCACGGAATTCGAGGGCGCGGATTTCTCGCTCGAAAGCCTGATGCGCCGCTTTATCAAAGAGCCCATCCACGCCTACAAGGCCAAAAAAGGCCCCGAGACCGACCCGCGTCTCGCGCCGATTCTCTCCCGCGGGATGCATTACCTCGACGAATGGGCGCAGCCGGGCGGGGCCAAGCCCGCACAGG
Organism: Binataceae bacterium (SeqCode); assembly: GCA_035531855.1. Classification (GTDB taxonomy): domain Bacteria; phylum Desulfobacterota; class Binatia; order Binatales; family Binataceae; genus JBARDN01. Next base: position 8,764 of record DATKSB010000033.1, on the reverse strand, counting down.
AGACCGAAGAGTCCTAGCGCGCGGAACCCCACGTCCGCGCCGCCAAGGAGACAGGGGCGCCCATGATCGAGACCGTAATCTTCTACGCACTTGCCGCGCTGACAGTGGGCTCCGCCGCGATCGTCGCGTTCTCGCGCAATATCGTCTATTCCACTTTCGCGCTGCTGGGCGCGTTCATGGGCGTGGTCGGGATCTACATCCTGCTCGCCGCGGATTTCGTCGCGATGGTGCAGCTACTGGTCTATGTCGGCGGCATTCTGGTCCTGACTATTTTCGCCGTGATGCTCACCCAGGGAATCGGCGACGTTACCATCTCGAATCGCGCGGTCGGTACCGTTCCCGCTCTCGTGACGACGCTGATCGCAGGCGCCGTGATGCTCTATGCGATCGCGCATACCACGTGGCATCAGGTTGCCGTCCACATCACGGCGCCCACGACCTACGGAATCGGCAACGCATTCCTGGGCGAGTACGTGCTGCCGTTCGAGGTCGCATCGCTGGTGCTGTTAGCCGCTTTGATCGGCGCGATCGTCATTTCGCGCCACGAAGCGCGGGAATAACGGAGGCCGGGGAACTTAAATGGGCGGGGGAATCGGGCTCGATCACTTTTTGATCCTGAGCCTTGTCGTTTTCGCACTCGGGATGTTCTGCGTGCTGACGCGGCGCAACGCGATCGGCATCCTGATGGGCGTCGAGTTGATTCTCAACTCGGCCAATATCAATTATCTCGCCTTCGCGTTCTATGGCGGCGGCAAGTACGACGGCCAAATTTTTGCGATCTTCGTGATCATGCTCGCCGCCGCGGAAGCAGTAATCGGTCTCGCCGTGGTTTTGGCGATCTACCAGAACTTCAGGACCATCGACGTCGGTGCGACCGAGAACCTCAGCGGATAATGCGCTCGCCGGGCAGACAGAAATCGCGCCGCAATTTCGCGCGGCCCATCGATTTTCCTTTGCGGCGGATCGGTTTTCTGATTATATCAGCCGCGTGCCCGAACGCGGTGCGGATTGCGGCGATGGCGGTGTGGGTGGATTTGCTTCCTGCCTGCCGGTGAACCTGAACCTTGCGTGAAAGCGGACCTGCGTGAAAGCGAACCCTGATTGATGGATCACCCGGTAAGCATAACGGTTGCGCGCTACATTATCCTGCTGCCGCTCGTCGGCGCGGCGATAAATTTTCTGGCCGGCGCGTGGCTGCAAAAAACTTTCGGCAAACGCGCGATCTCCGCCGTCGGATGCGGCGTCATTATCCTGGCCTTCATCCTCGCCGTGCGCACCTTCTTCGCAATGCTCTCGCTCGCGCCCGAATCGCGCTTCATGCTCGATAGCTTGTGGCCGTGGATCCATTACGGCGGCCTCGATCTCGATATCGCCTTCTGGCTCGACCCGCTCTCGATGATCATGACGCTCATCATCACCGGCGTCGGCGGCCTCATTCATATTTATTCCACCGGCTACATGCACGATGACGACGCTTACTGGCGCTTCTTCGGATGGCTCAATCTGTTCACCTTCGCGATGCTGATCCTCGTCCTCGGCGACAACCTGTGGCTGATGTTCGTCGGATGGGAAGGCGTCGGCCTCTGTTCCTTCGCGCTGATCGGCTTCTGGTACAAGGTCTATGCGAACACCACCGCCGGTAATAAAGCATTCATCGTCAATCGCGTCGGCGATCTGGCCTTCGTAGTCGCCCTCTACGCGCTGTTCGCCGCGCTCGGCGCGGTCGGGCATCCGACTCTCGTCACGCGCGAGGTCGCCAAGTACGCGCCTCTCCTGGCCGGGATGCCGGGTTACCTCGGCATGACGATGGTCACCTTCGTCACGTTGATGATGTTCGCCGGAGCCACCGGAAAATCCGCGCAGATTCCCCTCTACATCTGGCTGCCCGACGCGATGGCCGGTCCCACTCCCGTAAGCGCACTGATTCACGCCGCCACGATGGTCACCGCCGGCATCTACATGGTCGCGCGGATGAATTTCCTGTTCGCGATGGCGCCGGCAACGATGGCGCTGATCGCGGTGATCGGCGGCCTGACCGCGTTTTTCGCCGCCACCATCGGCGTCACCCAGAACGACATCAAGAAAGTCCTCGCCTACTCGACCATCTCGCAGCTCGGCTACATGTTCGCCGCGCTCGGCGTGGGCGCCTTCGCTGCCGGCGTCTTCCACCTGATGACGCATGCATTCTTCAAAGCCTGCCTGTTCCTCGGCGCAGGCTCCGTCATCCACTCGATGGGCGGTGAGCAGGATATGCGCAAGATGGGCGGCCTGCGTCATCACATGCCGATCACCTTCCTGACTTTCGTCGCCGCCACGCTCGCGATCTCCGGCGTGCCTCCGTTTGCCGGCTTCATGTCCAAGGACGAAATTATCTGGCAGGCATTCGCGCACGGCCACATCGGCGTGTGGATTCTCCTGCTGCTCGGCGCCGGCATCACCGTCTTCTACATGTTCCGCCAGGTCTATATGACCTTCTTCGGAGATTTCCGCGGCACCCACGAACAGGAGCACCACCTGCACGAATCGCCGCCCTCGATGGCGTATGTGCTGGTTGTGCTGGGCCTGCTCTCGGTCTTCGGCGGACTGGTCAAGATTCCCGACTTCATCGCCACCTTCAAGCCATTCGAAGATTTTCTCGATCCGGTCTTCAGCTCGCCGATGACCCGGCAGCTTACGGAAGCTGGAATCCATAGCCGTGGCACCGAGGCCGCGCTCGGATTCGTCACCTTCTCGATGGTTGTGATCGGATGGTTCGTCGCCGACCTGATGTACCGGCAGAAGCGGATCGATCCGGCGCGCTTCAGCACCGCGCTCGGCGGCGCGCCCTACAGGGCGGTCGAGAACAAGTACTACGTCGATGAGTTTTACGGCTTCACCGTCGTGCGGCCCTATATGGCGCTCACGCGGGCGCTGGCGTGGTTCGATACGAATATTATTGACGGAGTCGTGAACCTGGTGGCCACGCTCACCGTTCTGGGCGCGTGGATCTCGGGCCTGTTCGATAGCTATGTCGTCGATGGATTGGTCAATGCGGCTTCGCTCGTCACGCTGGATGTAGGCAGCCGCCTGCGCAGGCTTCAGACCGGTTCGATCAATGGTTACCTGTACGGAATTCTGGCCGCGGTGATGGTGATTCTGCTGGCGCGCGCGATGCTGCGCGTGTGAGCATCGGCGCGCGGGGAACAGCGTAGCCGGCAAGAGCCTTTCTGAAGAAGAGCATTATCCAAAATGAGCCACCCCCTTACACTGATCACGTTCGTTCCCTTGGTCGGAGCGGTCATTATCCTGACCCTGCCGCAGGCGATGTATTCCGTCGCCAAATGGCTGGCCGTCGTCGCCACCGCGATCCAGCTCGCAATCGCGATTTGGCTCTATCGCGCCTTCGACACCACCACCACCGCCGCCCAATTCGTTGACAAGTTCAACTGGATGCCCTCCTACCACATCACCTATTTCATGGGGGTTGACGGGATCAGCATCTCGATGGTGCTGCTGACGGCGCTTATCTGCTTTATCGCGGTGTTCGCGAGCTTTGGAATCAACCGCGCGGAAAAAGCCTACTACGCACTGCTGTTGATGCTCGACGCCGGGATGATGGGCGTGTTCGTCTCGCTGGATTTCTTCCTGTTCTATATTTTCTGGGAAGTTATGCTGCTGCCGATGTACTTCCTGATCGGCGTGTGGGGCGGACCGCGGCGCGAGTACGCCGCGATCAAGTTCTTCCTCTACACCCTGCTCGGCTCCGTGCTGATTCTGCTGGCGATGCTGGGGCTGTACTTCTATGGCGCGCAGAACACTTTCGACATGACGGTGCTCGCGGCCAACGCCTCTCACTACTCGATCGGTTTCCAGCGCGTCGCCTGGATCGCGCTATTCATCGGCTTCGCAATCAAGATTCCCGCGTTCCCGTTCCAGACCTGGCTGCCCGACGCGCACGTCGAAGCTCCGACCGCGATTTCCGTTATCCTGGCCGGAGTCCTGCTCAAGATGGGCACCTACGGAATCCTTCGCGTCAACTTCGCCATTCTGCCCGCCGCCAGCCACGAGCTTGCGTGGCTGTTCCTGGGCGTGCTCGGCACCGTCAATATCGTTTACGGCGCGATGTGCGCGATGGCGCAGACCGACTACAAAAAACTCATCGCTTATTCCTCCATCAGCCACATGGGTTACGTGATGCTCGGAATCGCGTCGTTCACCGCCGCGGGAATCGACGGCGCTGTCCTCCAGATGTTCAACCACGGCACGATCACGGCGATGCTCTTCATCCTGGTCGGCGTGATTTACGACCGCGCGCATCATCGCGAGATCAACGGCTTCGGCGGCCTCGCGCAGCAGATGCCGATTTACGCCGCCTTCACCGGCTTCGCGTTCTTCGCCGGAATGGGATTGCCCGGAATGTCGGCGTTCATCTCCGAAGTCCTGGTGCTGATCGGCGCGTGGCAAACTTATCCGATACTGACGGTGTTCGCCGCCGCCACCGCGATTCTGACCGCCGGCTACCTGCTCTGGACCTATCAGCGAATCTACCTCGGGCCGTTCAACGAAAAGTACAAGGGCTTCGCCGACCTCTCTCTGCGTGAGGCGTTCACCCTGGTTCCGCTCGCGATTATCGTGCTGATCCTCGGCGTCTATCCGCACGCGGTGCTGGGCCTGCTCAACACCTCGCTCACGCATCTGAACCAGGTCGTGCTGTCAACGCCGGTCTCCGCGATCGCGCTCTGGCGCTGACGGCAACTGACGGATTGATAGGGTGATGCGCTGATGGACCTCGGCAATTTCGCGAGCCTGACTCACTTCGCGCCCGAGCTGGTGCTGGCGGGTGGAATTCTGCTTCTGGTGATCCTCGACCTGCTGACGGCCGATAAGCGCCGCCTCGGCGATATCGCGCTGCTCATCACCGTCGTCGCCTTGCTGCTGATAGCGCTGGAACCAGTCACGCAGGGCGCGTGGCTGTTCCATCGGATGCTCGTGTTCGATTCGTTCGCGATCTATTTCCGCGCGCTGATCGCTTTGGCCGCGATCGTCGCGGTCTGGATGTCGATCGGATCGGCGGAAGTCCGCGGATGCGATCAGGGCGAGTACTACGCGATTCTGCTGGCGAGTACCTTCGCGATGTTCCTGATGGCGGAATCGGCCAATCTGCTGATGGCCTATCTGGCGCTCGAGTTCGTCTCGCTGACTTCCTATATCCTGACTGGATTTCTGAAACATAACCGCCGCTCGCTCGAAGCCGCGCTCAAATACCTGATCTACGGCGGCGTCGCCTCGGGCACGATGATCTACGGGATGAGCTGGATCTTCGGAATCACCGGCTCGCTCGATTTCAACGTGATCAATCGCGCGCTCACCAGCCCCGCACACATCCCGGTCCTCGCGGTGTTCATCGCGCTCGTGCTGATCCTGGCCGGGATGGGCTACAAGGTCGCCTCGGTGCCGTTCCACATGTGGGCGCCAGACGTGTACCAGGGCGCGCCGATTCCGATAACGACCTTCCTCGCGATCGGCTCAAAGGCCGCCGGCTTCGCGCTGCTGACGCGCTTTTTCTATCCCGCGCTTTCGTCGATGACGGCGGCGGGCAATTGGCAGGCGCTCAAGGGCGTCGATTGGCCCGAGCTGCTGCTCTTCATCTGCATGATCACGATGACGCTCGGCAACCTGGCCGCGCTTCAACAAACCAACATGAAACGCCTGCTGGCATATTCCTCGATCGCGCAGGCCGGCTACGCGCTGATGGGTTTCGTCGTGCTGTCGAACGACGGAATCCGCGCGATGCTGTTCTATCTGTTCGCCTATTACGTGATGGACGCGGGCGCGTTTCTGGTGGTGATGATCGTCGCCAACTCTACCGGCCGCGAAGACATCGGCGCCTATCGCGGTCTCGCCTGGCGCGGCGGAATCGTCCCCGCGGTAGCGCTGACAATTTTTCTTTTCTCGCTTACCGGAATTCCCCTGACGATCGGATTCATCGGCAAGTTCTATCTCTTCGCCGCCGTAATCAAGGGAAAATTCTACTGGCTGGCGCTGGTCGGCGTCTTGAACGCAGTCGTCTCGCTTTATTACTACATGGCGCCGATTAAGACGATGTTCCTCGACGCTCCAAACGGCGACGAAGGCACCGTCGCATTTGATTTCTGGAACTACGGCCTGATGGGCGTCCTGGCCTGCGCCACAATCATTCTCGGAATCTACTGGGCCCCCGTAATGTCCTTCGCCACCCGCTCCCTGCACTTCTTCACCGGCCCGATCTGATCGCCCGCCCTCCGCCGTCTGATCCCTCGCCCTGAAAGAGCCTGTCGATTTTCTCTCAAACCTCCCGAAACAGATTCTCTGAAGTGGCACAGGCTTTAGCCTGTGTTCCGAAAACTCCAGGAGCCGGTATCATCCATTGGGGTTCAGAAATTTTCGTAACTCGAAAAAAACACATACCAGGGGACGCGACCTCGGCGTAAGAAGACACAGGCTAAAGCCTGTGCCACCCAGAACAGCCTCCGAGAGTTTGCCAGAGAATCGAAAGTGCCACATCCGGTGAGGGTTCAGACAACGGGCGAGGACGCAGATCTTTAACCTAACGAGCGTTAGGTTTTTTGCCAGATTTGTTCATGGCTGAATTGTTCAGCCTTATGCCCGATCCCAACTTGTGTTAAACTATCACCATGGGAAAACGAAGACAGCTCCATTGTTTTCGCAGTTTACGAATTGAGCCGTTAAATGCTTCGCCAAATACGAATTACTCCCGAGTGAAGCCATCCTTAAACAAAAATATTTAGTATTTATATGATGTTTTCATTACTGATCCGGGGAAAATTTCCGGAACGAAGCCACCGTTAGAACTCCGTTTCAAATTTACCAACTACTCGAACACTATCGTCCGATTCCGATGCGTCAGCACCTGCTTCCTCAGATGCGCTCGCACCGCCTTCGCCAGCACCATCACCTCCAGGTCCTTGCCCTTGCGCGTCAGGTCGGCCACCGTGTCGCGATGCGTAATCGCCGTCGTCGCCTGCGCGATAATCGGTCCGGCGTCGAGCTCCTCGGTCACGTAATGCGCGGTTGCGCCGATGAGCTTCACGCCGCGCTCGCGCGCCTGCTGATACGGGCGCGACCCCGCGAACGCCGGCAGGAAGCTGTGATGAATATTGACGATCGGCTTTTGCCATCCGGAGAGAAAATCGCCCGACAGCACCTGCATGTACCGCGCGAGCACCACAGTGTCGGCCCGCAACTCCGACAGCCGCGCCAAAAGCCGCGCCTCAGCCTCCGCCTTCGCGCCCTTGGCAACCGCGATAACCTCGAACGGTACGTCGAACGGACGCGCCATCGCCTCGAGCTCCGGATGATTGCTGATCACGCCGACGATCTCCGCGTCGAGCTCACCCGCATGATGCCGGCTCAGCAGATCGATCATGCAATGCGCCAGCCGCGAGACCATAATCACCATCCGGTCCCGCCGCGACGCGTCGTGCAGATGCCATCGCAGTTGCTCCCACGGCAGCAGCCCCGGAAGCGTCGCCTCCAGATCGCGCGCGAGTTCCGCGACCGGACGCACAAGGCTCTCGAAATGAATCCGCCAGAAGAAATGGCCGTCCTCGTCGTCGCTGTATTGGTCTGACGTGATGATGTTGCAGTCGAGCGCGAACAGATGCCCGGCCACGCGCGCGATAATTCCCGGGCGGTCGATGCATGAGATGAGCAACGTAGCTTTGGCGGTCGCCATCGTGATCCTCGGCTCGGTGTCGCGAGCAATTGTAATGTCGCGATACGCCGGCGCACAATCCGGTGATCGGCCATGAATCCGAATCCGCCAACCGCCGGAATCCTGTTCGTGGTCGCGACGCCGATCGGAAATCCCGAGGATCTTTCGCCGCGCGCGATTCGCATTCTTGCAGAAGCTGATCGCGTCGCCTGCGAGGACACGCGGCGCACCGGCGCGATGCTCGCCGCGCATCAGATTCGCCGCCCGATGCTCTCGTACTTCGAGCACAACGAGGCGCAGCGCACGCCTGAGATCGTCGAACATCTGCGCGCCGGCGAAAAAATCGCGCTCGTCACCGACGCCGGCACGCCTTCGATCTCCGATCCCGGCTATCGTCTGGTGCGCGCCGCGCTCGACGCCGGGATCATCGTGCGCGCCGTGCCCGGACCCTCGGCGGCAATCGCGGCATTGTCGATTGCGGGAATCGCAACCAACCGGTTCGCGTTCGAGGGCTTCATGCCCCCGCGTGACGCCGCAAGAAGGAAGCATCTCGAGTCGCTCGCCCACGAGCCGCGCACTCTCGTCTTCTACGAGGCCGGCAGGCGCCTGGGCGAAACGCTAGCCGCGATGGCGGCGGCGTTCGGCGAGCTTCGCCAGGCCGCTATCGTCCGCGAGATTACCAAGACCTATGAAGAGACGATTCGCGGTACCCTCGGCGACGTCGCGCGGCGCTTCGCTGAGACCCCGGCGCTCGGCGAGATCACGATCGTCGTCGCCGGCGCGGATGAGAGCGCGTGCCGTGGTGGCTCCTCCGTTACGATCGAGATACTGCAATCCGAAGGCGTAAGCCTTAAGCAGGCGAGCGCGATTATCGCAAAGCTCACCGGACGCAGCCGTCGCGAAATCTATCAGGATGCGATCAAATCCCGCGGCCCCGGCGACAAGGACGGAAACCATGACGCTAAATAACTGATCCGCGATTCTCGACAGACCGATGGACGACCGCACCGATCCTCATTCAAGGCTGACTTGAAGTCGGCGACGCGCTAAGGTTCAATGCCGCGAGGAAAC
>DATKSB010000032.1:0-17089 GCA_035531855.1 Binataceae bacterium (SeqCode) | reverse complement strand
CCAGAACGGCAGCACTCCGCCGGTATGCTCGATAAGCACGGCGATAAACCGTTCGAGCGAACCCAAAATCGCGCGATGAATCATCACCGGACGCTCTTCGGCGCCGGCGCTCGAGGTGTAGGTCAGGTCGAAGCGCTCGGGAAGGTTGTAGTCGAGCTGAATCGTGGCGACCTGCCATTTGCGCTTGAGCGCGTCGGGCACGTAAATCTCGATTTTCGGGCCGTAGAACGCGCCTTCGCCGGGATTGATCTCGAACGCGATCTCGTTGCGCTCCATCGCGTTGGCGAGTTTTCCCTCGCTCATCCGCCATTGCTCTTCGGTGCCCATATGCGGCTGGGGCATGGTGGCGAGCTTGAATTCGACGCGCTCGAAGCCGAGCGTTGCGTACACGTCGCGCACCATCTTCAGATTCGCGGTGACTTCGTCCTCGATCTGCGCTTCGGTACAGAAGATATGCGCGTCGTCCTGCGACATCACGCGCACCCGCGTCAGGCCGTGCAGCGTGCCGGAGCGCTCCGCGCGATGCAGCCGCGAGAACTCGGCGATACGCAGCGGCAGATCGCGATACGAGCGTTTCTCCGCGCGGTAGATGAACGTATGCCCGGGGCAGTTCATCGGCTTGACCCCGTAGCCGTGATGCCATCCGTCGGGACCGGTGTCGATTTTTGCTTCGGGCGCCTCGGGATCGAGAGTCAGAAACATATTCTCACGGAAGTTGTCCCAATGGCCCGAGGTATGAAACATCTCGTTCTTGAATACCAGCGGCGTGACGACTTCCTGATATCCGTAGCGGCGATAGAGCCGCCGCATGTAATCGATCAGCTCGTTGAAGATCACCAGACCCTTGGGCAGATAGAACGGGCATCCGGGCGAGATCGGATCGAAGAAAAACAAACCCATCTCGCGGCCGAGCTTGCGATGGTCGCGATTGCGGGCGAGTTCGAGCAGTGCCAGGTGCTCCTCGAGCGCATCCTTGCTGGCGAACGCGGTCCCGTAGATTCGCGAGAGCATCGCGTTGTGCTCATCGCCGCGCCAGTACGCACCCGCGACGCTCTGGAGCTTGAACGCGCGCAGGTAGCGGGTCGAGGGGACATGCGGCCCGCGGCAGAGGTCCATCCAGTCGCCTTGCCTGTAAATCGAGATCGGATCGGAAACGCCCTCGATAATCTCGACCTTGTACTTCTCGCCCATCGCGGCAAAGGATTTGATCGCTTCGGCGCGCGGAACCTCGACTCGCTCGATCTTGAGATCGGCCTTGGCGAGTTCCTTCATTTTGGCTTCGATTTTCGGCAGATCGTCAACTGTGAACGGCGTCAGCGGCGCGAAGTCGTAGAAGAAGCCGTCTTCGATAACCGGACCGATCGTGACCTGGGTTCCCGGAAAGAGCTGCTGCACCGCCATCGCCATCAGATGCGCGGTCGAATGGCGGATCACGTCCAGGCCTTCGGGCGAGTCGGCGTACACCGGCTCGATTTCGAGGATCGTACCGTTATCGGCAAGCGCGCCGAGAGTGCGGGTAAGATCGACGACCTTGCCGGTCACTTTCGCGGCCACCAGGTCTTTGTTCGGGACGCCGGCCAGTGCTTCGCGCACACGCGCCTCGCGCGCGACGACCCGGCGCTCGCCACCGACCAATACGGTGAGCTCGGAACTCATCTATGAAGAAAGTTTAGTCATTGGTGAGCGCGATGCGAGCGAAACGCGGGCAGCGGTTGGCGGACGGTCGAAACGAACCCAGTAACGAACTGAAAACACGGTGGTAGGCATGGGCGGGATTGAACCGCCGACCTCTTCCGTGTCAAGGAAGCGCTCTCCCACTGAGCTACATGCCTGTGTGTACCAGGTAAGAATCGGTTGTGGATGGATTCGTGCAAGCAAAGCCAAGGGGTAACAGAGATTGCCGCGCCGGGCAACCGAGGAATCGAGAGGTAGTGGGTCAGTTTGATTAGCCGACGCTCTTCCATCGTCGAGCGTGGCCGCCGCGCGAGGAATCCCCTGCGAGAGGCCGCTGCATGAGATGAGGGCTCGGAGCATGGCCGCCTCGGGATTCCTCGCCTATGGCTCGGAATGACGATCGGGGGCTCGGTTGGAGCTACGATACTCATGCACCCAGCCGACATCCGTCATATATGGACCCCTTCGGCTCCCGCTCAGGGCGGGCTCCGGGAGAAATCTCTAGGCGGCTATGCTCCGGGCCTACATCTCATGCGGCGGCCTCTCGTCCGGGATTCCTCGCGCGACGGCCGCGCACGGGAATGACAGTCAGCGTCTCGTCAATGCTCAAACTCACCGCCACCATCGAGCAAGCGTATTGAAGAGAAGCCGCGAATCCCGCCGGCCTCACGAATCGCGCGGCTTAGGTTTCGGACGGAATATGCGGCGAAGGGCTACCGCCTCGCTGATCAAAGCGCCAAACACGACGACGCCAAAAGCAACCGTGGCGAGGTCTCTCAGCAGCATCGTGATCTTTCAGCGCGCAGGGCGGGGCTTACGCAAAACCATGCCGGGTTTGCCTGATACGCTCAGTGCTTCGCCGACCGGCTGATAGCCCGCGCCGGTCCAGAACTGATGCGCCAGCACGGTGTCGCGATTCACGAAGACGCGGATCTCGTTCCATCCGGCGGAGAACAGCTCATGCTCGATCGCCGCGACGACTTCGCTGCCGAGTCCGGCGCCCTGGCGGTCGCCCTGGATCATCATCAGGGCAATCCAGTTGATGCGGTCCGACGGTACCGGCGCGATCAACTCGACCGTGCCGACGATCAGGCCGGTCGCGCGCTCGCGGACGGTGTACTCATGTGATTCGAGGTCGGGAAAGCGCGGATTTGGATCGTCGGCGAGATAGTTTTCGAGGTCGGCGGCGGCCCAGATCACGCGTTCGCCCGATGCGCGATGAAACTCGGGATTAGAATTGAACAGCGCGACCAGGCCGTCAACCGTCGCGCGGTCATCGGCGTGCGCTTCCTCGATCAGCAGGCGTTCGGTTTCGATCCGCATTGGGCAAACTCAACTTATTATACGCTTTTTTTCCACGATGCGCGCGCCAGTATCGCGCGCGGTGCGGAATCGTCAGCTCGGGCCAACGTTTCGGCTAAAATTTAAGCGACTTTCCGCGGATCGCTAATGATCACCTGCTCTGCATGTAGTAGGGTATCTTGTCGATTTGTTGGTGAAGGGGGGGTGGCATGGATCTTAATACGATTCAGGAGATTGCGCGGCCCGATACTTCGAGCGGCGGTATCGATTGGCGTGAAGGCGATGCGTGGCTGGCGGGTGGAACCTGGCTATTCTCGGAGCCGCAGCCGCATCTGCGGCGCCTGATCGATCTGCAAGGTCTCGGCTGGAAATCCCTGGCGATCAGCGCGGGCGGACTTGAGATTGGCGCGACCTGCAGGATTGCCGAGCTGTTCGCGCTGAAAGCGCCTGCGGATTGGACGGCGGCGCCGGTCATCGACCAATGCTGCCGCTCGTTTCTTTCTTCTTTCAAAATTTGGAATACCGCGACGGTCGGCGGAAACATCTGCATGTCGCTGCCCGCGGGACCGATGATTTCGCTGACGGTGGCTCTGGAAGGCATCGGCACGATCCAGCAACCGGGCGGCGGCGAGCGTAAGGCCGCGATCGAGGAGTTCGTCACCGGGAACCATCGCAACGTTTTGCGGCCGGGCGAGATGCTGCGGCGCATCGAGCTGCCGGCCGCCGCGTTGCGCAAGCGATCGGCATTTCGCCGGGTTTCGCTCACTCATCTGGGTCGATCGACGGCGCTGCTGGTCGGCACCCTCGGGTCAGAGGACGGGGTCTTCATGCTGACTGTGTCCGCATCGACGGAGCGGCCGCTGAGAATCAAGTTCGACAAGATTCCGGATCAAAAAAGTCTGCGGAGCAGGCTCGAGAAAGAAATTCCGGCCTTCTTCGACGACGTGCATGGCGCGCCGGACTACCGCAAGCACATGACCTTCCATTTCGCGGAAGAGATCCGATGCGAGCTGGTAGGGGGCAAGTAACCGATGAGTTACCTGATCAACGGCAAGACGTTTTCAGAAGAACCGCGACCGGGCCAATGTCTGCGCACCTTCCTGCGGGAGATGGGATGGTTCGGGGTCAAGAAAGGATGCGACGCCGGAGATTGCGGCGCATGCACCGTGTGGCTCGACGGGACGCCGGTGCATAGCTGTCTGATTCCGGCGTTTCGCGCCGACGGAAAAAAAGTCACCACGATCGAAGGCCTCGCGCATGACGGCGAACTGCATCCGATGCAAAAGGCGTTCATGGATGCGGCGGGGTTTCAGTGCGGATTCTGCACCGCCGGAATGATCATGACCGCCGCGAGCCTGAGCGAAGAAGCGCGCAAAGATCTGCCGCGCGCGCTCAAGGGCAATCTGTGCCGATGCACCGGCTATCATGCGATCGAGGACGCGATCGGCGGCGTCAAATCAATCGGAGACGACCAGCCCGGCAAGTCGCTCGGCGCGGACCTGCTTGCGCCCGCGGCCGAGGGAATTGTAACCGGCAAGGTGCGCTATACGCTCGACGTCGCGATCGAAGGAATGCTGCATCTGAAGCTCCTGCGATCGCCGCATGCGCATGCGCGAATCCGATCGATTGGCCGTGATGCGGCGCTGGCGGTTCCGGGAGTCGCGGCAGTGTACACGTTTGAGGATGTGCCGAAGCATCTTTATACCTCGGCGACTCACGACGATTACCACGTCGATCCGAGCGATACTCTCCTGCTCGACGACGTAGTGCGATTCGTGGGCCAGCGCGTAGCCGCCGTCGTCGCCGACACCGAGGGAGCAGCCGAAGAAGGATGCCGCCGGCTGGAGGTCGATTACGAGATTCTGCCCGCGGTCTTCGATCCGGAAGAGGCGATGCGCCCGGGTGCGCCATTGCTTCACGAAAAGGCGGCGGAGCGAATTTTGAATCCGGCGCGAAATATCCTACTCGAGATTCATGGACAGGTCGGAGACGTCGAGAAAGGATTCGCCGCCGCCGACGTGATCCATGAAGGAAGCTACGAGGCTCATCGGGTGCAGCATGCGCATCTCGAAACGCATTGCTCGATTACGTGGCTCGACGAAAATCATCGGCTGAATGTCCGCACCAGCAGCCAGACTCCGCACATCACCAAGCAGAAGCTGTGCTTCATTTTTGATCTGCTTCCGGCCACGGTCAGAGTTTTTTGCGAGCGGGTGGGCGGAGGCTTCGGCGGCAAGCAGGAAGTTTTGACCGAAGATATCTGCGCGTTCGCGACGCTCAAGACCGGACGGCCGGTCAAGCTCGAGTTCACGCGCGAAGAGGAATTCATCGGCGCGACGACGCGCCATCCGATGAACGTGCACCTCAAGATCGGCGCGCGCAGCGACGGAACTCTGAGCGCGTTCCAGATGCGCGTGGTTTCAAACACCGGTGCTTATGGCAATCATGGCGGCGAGACGCTGTACGCGTCGTGCGGCGAAGCGGTGGCGGTTTACAACTGCCCGAACAAGAAAATCGACGGTTACACCGTTTACACCAACATGGTTCCCGGCGGCGCGATTCGCGGTTACGGAATGACGCAGACGATCTTTGCGGTCGAATCGGCGATGGACGAACTTGCGCGCAGCTTGAAGATGGATCCGTTCGCATTTCGGCGGATCAATGTCGTCAAGCCGGGCGATCAGATGATCGCCGATAGCACCAGGACCACCGACACCGAGTTTGGCAGCTACGGGCTGGATCAATGTCTTGACCTGGTCGAGACCGCCCTGAAGCGTGGCAACGACGTGAAGCCTCCCGAGGGCGATGGCTGGCTGACAGGGCAGGGGATGGCGATTTCGATGCATGGCGCGGTGCCGCCGACGGAGCATCGCTCGGAAGCGCAACTAGGTCTTCGGGCCGACGGCAAATACCATCTCGCGATCGGCACCGCCGAGTTCGGCAACGGCACCACCACGGTGCATCGGCAGATCGTCTCCGCCGTTCTCGGCAGCACCGTGTCGCGCGTGCAAGTCGTGCAATCGGACACCGACGCTACCGGTTACGATACGGGAGCCTTCGCCAGCGCGGGAACGGTGGTGGCGGGAAACGCAGTGCGGCTTGCGGCGGAGGCCCTTCGCGAGCGGCTGCTCGACTTTGCGTCGAAGAACTACCGGGTCAGCCGCGACGCCTGCCGCCTCGAGCACGACGGGATTACCTACAACGAGACCAAGGTGCCATTCCCGGACTTTTTCAAAGCCGCCGAAAAGGCCGGACGACAACTGGAAGTGGTCCGCAAAGCCTACGGCACCCCGCGCAGCGTGACCTTCCAGGTGCAGGGCTTTCGGATCGCGGTCAATCGCGTCACCGGAGAGATTGCGATCCTGCAAAGCGTTCATGGCGCCGACGGCGGCGTGATCATCAATCCGATGCAGTGCAGGGCGCAGGTTGAAGGCGCGGTCGCGCAGGGGCTCGGATGGTCGCTGTCCGAGAAAATGGTCTATGACCCGAGCGGACGCATGATCAATCCCAGTTTCCGCAACTACCGGATTCCGGCCTACGCCGATAATCCCCGGCGCACGGAGATTTATTTCGCCGATACGCATGACGCGTTCGGGCCGCTGGGCGCCAAGTCGATGAGCGAGGCGCCGATCTATCCGATCGCGCCGGCTCTGGCCAACGCGTTGACCAACGCGACCGGGATTCGATTTCACAGCTCGTCGCTGACGCCTGACCGGATCTATCGCGAGATTTTCGCGAGCACTCAGCGCAAACCGGGCCGCGACGCCTGATGACGGCATCGGGCAATATTCGTTTGCCGCGCGCCGATGCTTGCTAAGCGGCTGCGCTTCGCAGCGGCGACGGGATGGCTCGGTTTGATATGCCTGTGGGCGGCATTTCCGCTTAAGGCATACGCCTCGGATAACGCACCGTCCGCGGCAGCGTCTCCCGCGGCCGCTGCGACGCCGATACCTGCGATCAGCGCAAACCCGGGCGCGGTCAATACTACTCCGGGAACGGGATGGCTCGGCAGGTTGATCGGATTCACCCCCGAATCAGGCATCCGCGTCGGCGGCCTTTGGATTGGCAACTCGGACTATCTCTTTACCGGCGGGGTGCAGCCGAGGAGCTGGAGCTTCAACAGTCTTCTGGTCGTCAACCTGAATGTGGACGCCGAAAAGCTGATCGGTCTGCCGGGAGGCTCTTTCGACGTGTCGATGCTCCAGTTCGACGGAGAGGACGCGAATGAGAAGGCGGGGTCTATTCCGGGTTACGACGGACTGGTCGGGACGAAGCCGCTCGATCGCACGCAACTATATGAGCTGTGGTGGAGGCAGCGGTTATTAGACGACAAACTGATATTCCGAATCGGCAAAATGGTGACGACGGCAGACTTCAACAACGTCAGCCGCCCGATCGCGGTGACTGACCAAAGTTTGCAGATTCCCTCCGTCACGGGAGTCATCTTCACTCCTATATTCAAGAATCCGACGATGATCGGTTCCTCGCCGGGTTACTACAATTCAGCTTATGGAATAACCGCCAACCTCGCGCTTACACGCAACTTCTATCTTACGTATGGAATCTATGATGGTTCCGGAGCCACTCATATCCAGACCGGACTTCGCGAAGCGCCAACCTTCAACGGACATTATTTTACGATCGGAGAGGCCGGCTATGCCTGGCTATATGGTGATCAGAAACTGCCCGGCATAGTTGCTATTGGCGGATGGGCTCAAACCGGCGAGCTCTACGGGGGAGGCACTGAGCAGAAGGGAGCGGAAGGCCTCTACGCGTTCGGCTCTCAGCGTTTGTGGCGGCATCATGCGGGAATCGATAACAGCGGGATCTCCGGCTATTTCCAGTTTGGCTTTAATGATTCGACCACGATGATCGCTAACCGGTATTTTGGTTTTGGACTTACCGCGTTCAGTCTCATACCCGGGCGGCCCGCGGACTCGTTTGGTTCAGGGCTCGCCTGGACCTGGCTTAACCGGAGATATGGGTTTCGGAGTAATCAAGCGATACTTCAAACTTACTATCAGATGCATCTGATAAGCAGTTCATTTCTGGAGCCAGTACTCAGTTATATTCCGAATCCCGGCGAGAGCCGGAACGTTCAAGGCGCAGTAGCGATGACCGCGCAAGTGGTGGTTTTGTTCTAGTCGCGGGCGGCAGCCTTAGTTCTCGAATTTCCTGCTGACTAGTATCGCCGCCTTTCTTTTCCTGTATCGTAGGCGCCCTGGGGGACCGTCATTTCGAGCCCCGGGGCGAGAAATCCCGAGGCGCTCATGCGCCACGCCGGCGCAACATGCACCGCCCTTACGCTCGGGATTTCTCCCTGCGCGAACTACTTTATATCCTCGATCGTCGCCGGTCCCTCGCCCTGGCTTGGATCGATTCTGAACGGCCATTCGTTGGAATGGAACGGCACCGCGGGCGGCAGAAAAACCGGGATGCCATATTTCTTATCCTCCGCGGTGATTGCCTTGCGGCCGTCTCCGCCCATCAATTCATAGTCCATTAAGTAGTAATTGCCGAAAAAGACCTGGCCGACTGAGCGATCGGCCACAGTCCGAATGAGTACGTCGAGCATCTGGTCCGGGGTAGTGACAAAGGACGAGGTCTCGTAGAGAAACAACCGGGTATTCATCGCGTCCTTGCCGAAGAATTGCGCGAGCACGCTGAACAGGACATTGTTCTGGCGGGCCACATACAGAGTATTACTCACTCCATAGGTCTTGCTCCAATCAGGACCCAGCAGCTCCTTCCAGTCCTTGACCACTTTCATCCAGTGCTGAACCTGAGTAGTAGCGCCCCAGGTGACGTTCTGTTGCAGAAAGGGTTTGACTTCATGCGCGTAGCCCTGAACGTCGGCGAAAGTATAAGTGCCCTTGCTGAGAGCGGTATCCATGAACTTGATATTCGACTTCAGTACGTTGGCCTGATTATCCCGAGTTTCGGGACTGAGATCAGTGGCGTTAAGGCTGTCGAGCGCGGCCTGATTCGCCGTGCGGAACACGCGCATCTTGGCTTCCCACGAGTGATCCGCAACGTCGCCCAGGTGCGAACCGGCCAGCTCGAAAAGTGCCAGGCTGGAATGTCCGACTGACTTGTAGATTTGATAGCGAATCGGCACCTGGGGCGCTTCCAGAGGCGGTTTGCCGGGACGGTATAAAACCAGCCGTCCGCCCTGGTTGCTGAACAACGCCAGGATCACCGGATGCTGCGCGAGCAGGTTTTTCTGGAATTTCGCCAGCGCGTCGTCGTAAAGACCGAACATAGCGATGTCGAGGTCGAGAACATTCTGGTCCGCCGCCGCGGCTTTGCCAAGCTCCGTGCCGTTGCCCACGATTATATTCATGTAGTCAGGCAATCCCAGGTCGGAGGCGGATGCCGCGAAGCAGGAACCGATGCCCGCGAGGCTGAAGATCAGCGAAAGGACGAGCGCATAGCGAAATGATAGCCGCATTTTGAGCATGACGGAGTTAATACCTCATTCGGACCGCAATACTCAATGCGGAGGCGAACAATCATTCACAGCCCGCGAAATATCAGAACGAATAATATGAGGCCGGCCGCGACTGTACATAGCCCCAGCACTTCCCGCTTCGGGTTGCGGTCCTGGCGATTCAGCCAGAAGCCCAGAAACCTGCTCACTTGAGGCATGACCAGCCAGGTCAGCAGCGCGACCGATAGAATGTTGCCGATGAACATCTGAACCGCCATCGACAGGTTCCGCATCAGCGGATTGAGATAGGACAGGACCATCACAGTAGGGTATAGCGCGAACAAAACCGCGAGGGCCTGCTTCCACGCCGGTGGCGGAACGATGGTTTCGCCGGGCCCGCGATTGACCGAGAACCATCCTTCCAGACCGGTCACGCGATGCGCGTGCATCGATTCAACTATCGAGTCGAGCTCCGCCAGAAGATCCGTGCGTTCTTTCGATTCCATCCATTCGTTCAAATCGCGAACCGAATCGTAACGGACAATATCCACCCATTCGTCGAGCTTCTCGTGAGGCTCGAAAAACTCCGTCGCCAGGTAGCCGGGATAGTGCGCCTGTGCGGCGATAACGCGCCGGCGCCAGTCCAGATAGGCCGCGACTTTATCCGGCGCGACTTTATGCGTGAACACCATCGCGACCGGCGGCTCGGTGCGATCGTCGCTGGCCAGCACCAGCATCCGCGACGGCTCGATGAGCAACTCTTCGATGCCTTTGGCGAGCTTCAGACGCTCCGGGTAATGGAGCCATCGCTGCATCGCCTGATTCGATTCGAGGCGAAAGATCGCGACCCATTGGTCTTGCAAGCCGGGCACCGGACCCAGCACCTCGGTTCCGACGAATCCCGGGAATCTTCGCGCGGCATCGGTGATGGCCTTCTGCGCCACGACGTAAGCGTCGACCTTGGCGGGATTAACCATATGCGAGGCGATTGCCGTCGCTGGCCGGGGAGCTTGTGGTTCGCGCAATTCGGGATCATCTTTCATAATCGTTTCCGAGTGAGTTATCGGCGTTTCGGATTCTAATTTGAGCCCGAATCGTAGCGGTTTAGGGGGACATCTCAAATAAGCAAACACGCAACAATCGATGCCGTCGGGGCAGGCGACGCATCGGAGCGCTTTTGATAAGCTTGTGCGCCAAGTAACTTCGGCACACAGCGATGGAACGCGAGAGAATCATACAAGTCTTCTTCTTCGGCTTTTTGGCTTTGATGGCCTATGAGCTGTACGCGATTCTCACTCCGTTCCTTACTCCGCTGATGTGGGCGATCCTGCTCGCGTTCCTGGCCCATCCGCTGCTCATCGAGCTCGATCATCTGGTGCGTCGCCGCACGCTTTCCGCATTGATTATCACACTCGGAGTGGCTCTCGGCGTGATTCTGCCTGCGATCTGGCTGTCGAGCCGGCTCGCGGCTGAGGCGCAGACTCTATACGCGCAGGTTACGACGATGCTCAATGGCGGAGGCCTTGGGCAGGCGCGCGACTGGATGCTGCATTCGGAGATTGTCCAGTCGATCAATCGCCGCCTTGCGCCGCGCGGACTCAAGATCGAAGACGAGATTCCAAAGCACTTCGCCGCCGCCGCGCAGGTGGCCAGCGAATATGTTGCGCAAAATCTCACCAGCGCGGCGCGCAACGTCGCGACGGTGGTGATCGACTTCGCGATCATCCTGCTGATTTTTTTCTATCTGCTGCGCGACGGAGAGAGCTATTACAACTCGGTGCGCGAGCTCACTCCCCTGCACGAAGATGACAAGAAGGCGGTGTTCGAAACCCTGCGCAGCACGCTGTCTTCGGTGATGCGCGGGTTGATGCTGACCGCGCTTCTGCAGGGCGCCACGATCGGCCTGGGCCTGCTCATCAGCGGCGTCCCGTACTGGGCATTCCTGGCGCTGGCCAGCGCGGCGGCGGGGCTGTTGCCGATAGGAGGGACCGCGCTGGTCTGGGTTCCCGCGACGCTTTACCTGTTCTATACGGCAGGGTGGGGATGGGCGATCTTCCTGGTCGTGTGGTGCTCGGTCTCGATCGCGATTATCGACAATTTCATCAAGCCGATGGCGATGAAGCATGGCACCGGGCTGCCGACTCTCGCGCTGTTCTTCGGAATCGCGGGCGGACTCGAGGCCTACGGTCCGATCGGACTGTTCATCGGCCCGGCAATCATGTCGGTGTTCGCGGCGCTGCTGCGAGTGTACAGAAAGACCTACGGCGGAAGCCGCAAGGAAGCAGCCTGAGGCATCGGCACGCGGTCCGTCAGATCCAGTGGGCGGAAGCTCGCTCTCGCCCGTCGGACGCCGCGATTGCGATTGCTCCGGGGACGCCGATGCTGGCAGCGGCCGGCGCGGGCTCGCTTAACAGCATCTCGCGCTTGAGCCACATCCCTACAAACCATGCTGCCACGCCATAGCTGACCGCGACTGCAAAAATGCAATCAAGAATCATGCCGCGTGACAACCCCAACCATCGTTCCAGAAACATTGAGCCCACAACCGCCGCAACCGCCGCAAGATCGGCGGCGAAAACCCCTACTGCGACCATCGCCATCGCTACCATCTTGATCACCTTCTCCTATAATTAATGACGACCCCGCGACGGATAAGATTCATTTGTTACCTGAACGAACGTTTAGCAAATTGCCGCTGCGCACGAGGAAAATACGATGAAATATGCAATTGTGACCGGAGGGGCGCGCGGGCTGGGGTTGGGAATCGTCACCGCGCTGCTCGAAGAAAAAGTCGTCGAAGCCGTCGCGGTGATCGACAAGGAACTGATTCCCGCGCCCGCCGCGATCGCAAAACAGATCCACGGCTTTCGCGCCGACGTGACCGACGAGGCCTCGATCCATTCCGCAGTCGAGGCGATTACGGCTCAGCTCGGAGCGCATCCTGACGTGCTCTGCAACAACGCGGGCGGCGGCGAGCGCGCATGGTTCGAAGGCAGCCGTCAGACCAATAACTGGGATTCGGTCGAGACCTGGCGCCGCTATGTCGATCTGAATCTTAACTCGGTCTATATCGTCTCGCGCGAGGTCGCGCCGCGGATGCGCGCGGGCGGTGCGATCTGCAACACCTCGTCGATCGCCGGGATGCAGGCGGTGCCGATGCTGGCGGCGTATGCGGCGGCGAAGGCGGGCGTGATCTCCTACACCCGCACGCTGGCCGCGCAGCTCGGAACGTCGGGCGTCCGGGTGAACGCGGTCGCACCGGGAGTCATCTATACCCCCCTCTGGCAGCAGCTTGGCGCGGCGGTCGGCGGCGGCGACGATCGCGCGCGCGAGGCCTTCGACGCGATCGTGCGGCAGATCGTCCCGCTCGGCCGCGAACAGACTGAAGAAGATATCGGCCGCGCCGCGGCATGGCTGTGCTCCGAAAAGGCGAAGAACGTAACCGGGCAGATAATTGCCGTCGATGGCGGAATCACGCTCGGCGTCCGCACGCTGGAAGGGTAGCCGCCACCTCCTGCGCGCGCGGACCCGTATGGCGCGCGGTCTTATCGAGCCTGTAAACTCGGGTCCACGATGGAAACCGCGATGGCCGATATCGAGTCCGGTGCGCGCTTCATCGTGCGCCGGCTGCGCGAGGCGGGCTTTGCCGCCTTCTTCGCGGGCGGATGCGTGCGCGACAAAATTCTGGGACTCGCGCCCAAGGATTACGACATCGCAACCGACGCGCGCCCGGAAGTGGTTCAGCGCATCTTCGATCACACGGTCGCGGTCGGCGCACGCTTCGGCTCGATCGCGGTGATCCTGCCGATAGCGGACGAAAAGACCGCGCAGTACGAAACCACGACCTTTCGCGCCGATGCCGAGTACCTTGACGGCCGGCGTCCGTCCGCGGTGCGCTTCGGCACGATCGAAGAAGACGCCAAGCGGCGCGACTTCACGATCGGCGGAATGTTCCTCGACCCCGAAAACGATCGCCTGATCGATCTGGTCGGCGGGATGCGCGATCTGCGCGCCGGAATTGTCCGCGCGATCGGAAACCCGCGCGAGCGCTTCGCCGAGGACCGGCTGCGCATCCTGCGCGGCGCCCGCTTCGCCGCGCGCTTCGGCTTCGAGATCGATCCGGCGACATGGACCGCGATGCGCGACGCTGCGCCCGCTATCACCGAAATCGCTGCCGAACGGATCGGCGAAGAGCTGGTGATGCTGATGACGGAGGGCGGCGCCGGGCGTGCGATGGACCTGCTGCGCGAGTCCGGACTGTGGGCGGCGCTCGCGCCCGAGCTGCTCGAGATGATCGGATGCGCGCAGCCGGAGAATTATCATCCCGAGGGTGACGTATGGTCGCATACGCGGCTCGGGGTCTCGATGCTGCCGGCGGGATGCAGCGAAACCGTCGCGTTCGGAATCCTGCTGCACGATATCGCCAAGCCCAGGTGCCGCGCGGTCGCGGCGGACGGCAAGGTCACGTTTTATGGGCATACCGATCGGGGCGCGGTGATCGCGGCGGAAATGATGGCGCGCTTCAAACGCTCGAATTTCGTGCAGGAGCGCGTCGCCTACCTGGTGCGGGACCATCTGCGCCTGTGCATGGCGCCGCGGATGCGCAAAGCCACTCTCAAGCGGATGCTCGCCGACGAGGGATTTGGCGAGCTGATGCAGGTCGCGATGCTCGACGCGCTCGCTTCGTCGTCGTACCTGGGCTACTGGAATTTTTGCCGATGCGCGCTCGAGTCGATGTCGGCGGCGGAGATTCATCCGCCGCGCCTGATCACCGGCGACGATCTGATCGGGCTCGGCTTCGCGCCCAGTCCGCGCTTTAAGGAAATCCTGAAAGAAGTCGAAGACCTTCAACTCGACGGCGCGCTCGTCACCCGCGACGATGCCCTCGCCTGGGTGCTGGCGCATCATGCGCCGCAAGTGACTGCGCACTAGGTGCTGCGCGCGCGCGAAATATCCAGACGCTTCGGGCGGATGCTCGCGCTGGACCGAGTCGATTTCGAGGCGCATGCGGGCGAGATTCATGCGCTGGTCGGTGAAAACGGCGCGGGCAAAACTACGCTGATGAATATTATCGCGGGGCGCGTGAGCCCAGACGCCGGCGACGTGACGCTCGATAATGCGATGCTGCGGCGCGGGTCGGCGGCGGGCGCGCTTAGTGCGGGAATCGCGGCGGTGAACCAAAGCCCGATGCTGTTCGAGCGTTTCACCTGGGAGGAAAATCTCGCGCTCGGCGGATTCGACACCCACGGATTCGATCTGCCGGCGGTTGCGGCGCGGTCGCGCGCGCTCGCCGACAGACTTGGCTTCGCGCTGCCGCCCGCCGGCACCACGATCGAGCATCGCTCGGTCGCGGAGCGGGTCCGGCTCGAAGTTCTGCGCGCGCTGTCGTTCGATCCGCGAGTACTGATTCTCGACGAGCCGACGGGAGTGATGGCGCCCGCGGAACTCGCGCCGTTTCTCGATCTGCTCCGGCGTCTGCGCGCCGAAGGCAGAATCATCGTGCTGATCACGCACAAGCTCCGGGAGGCGCTCGCGGTGGCCGATCGGATAAGCGTGCTCCGCCAGGGCCGGATGGTTGCGCATACTACGCCGGCGGAAATCTCGGAGTCGGCGCTCGCGCGGATGATGATCGGCGATCTTGCAGTTGTCGCGCCTTCGTCAAACCCCTCGTCGGAAACGCCGGGACGTAGCGGCGGTGTTGCGCTGTCGATCGAAGAACTGTCGCTCGACCGCGAGGGACATCGCGCGCTCGATGGCGTATCGCTGATACTGCATGCCGGCGAGATTGCCGGCGTTGCGGGCGTCGATGGCAACGGACAGACCGAGCTGGTCGAAGTTCTGGCGGGTGCGCGCGCTGCGCAATCAGGCCGTGTGATCGTCGCCGGTAAGCCGGCGGGGGCCTCGCAGAGCGCGATGGCGGTGATCCCGGAAAATCGCGACCTCGACGGGCTCGTGCTCGACATGACGCTGTGGGAAAACCTGTTGCTCGCGGCTCCGATTCGAAATCTCGTTGCGCCGCGAGGATGGCTCAGCCGCGCACGCGCGCTCGAGTTGTGCCGCGAGCTGCTCGATCGGTTTCAAATCCGCGCGCCCGGACCGGACGCGCTCGCCTCTGCGCTATCGGGCGGAAATCGGCAGCGGCTCGAGGTTGCGCGCGCGGTCGCGTCGGCGCCGCGCGTGATCGTCGCGCACAATGTCTGCCGCGGACTCGATGTCGCCGGCACCGCGGAGGTTCATCGCGCGCTGATTGAATTCGCCGCCGCGGGCGGCGCCGTGCTGCTGGTCTCGAGCGACCTGGACGAATTGCTCGAGCTGTGCGCGCGGCTGTTCGTGATGAGCCGCGGGCGGCTGCGCGAGACGGCGCCCGCCGATCGCGATCCGGCGCGGCTCGGTATGTTGATGGCGGGACACTTCGAGTAGCGATGATCTCATCGATCGGAAAATCGATCGCTGCGCTGATTCTCGCGTGCGCGATTATCGCGGCGGTGGTCTTCGCTCTCGGTGCGTCTCCGATTGGCGTCTTCGCCGCGCTTTACGAAGGCGCATTCGGAACCTGGTACGCCACCGCCGACACCATCGTCAAAGCGACGCCATTGATTTTCACCGGCCTTGCGATCTCGATCGCGTTCTCGGGCGCGCTGTGGAATATTGGCGCCGATGGGCAACTGATCGCGGGTGCGATCGCCGCCGGCGCGATCGGCCCGTACCTCGGCGGATGGCCGCGGCCCGTCGCAATCTCGCTCGTGCTCATCGCGGGTGCTGCCGGCGGCGCGGTGTGGGGCGGAATCTGCGGTTGGCTTCGTGCGCGGCGCGACACCAACGAAGTCATCAGCACGATCATGATGAACTTCGTCGCGGCGCAACTGATTAGCTGGATGGTGCACGGCCCGCTGATCGAGGCCTCGGGCGCCTATCCGCAGAGCATGGCGATCGCGCCGAGCGCGCGGATGTACATGCCAATCGAACCCACCCGGCTCAACCCCGGAGTCGTGCTCGCGATCGCGCTGGCAGTTGGATGCTACCTGCTGTTGTTTCACGTGAAACTTGGTTTCGAGCTCCGCGCGATGGGCCGAAATCGGCGCGCCGCGACGTTTTTCGGCATCCCGATCGCGCGGCTCACGATCGGGATCCTTGCGCTGTCGGGCGCGCTTGCGGGAATCGGCGGGGCGGTGCAGGTTTCGGCGATCACGCATCGCCTGTACGAAAAATTCTCGCCCGGATGGGGCTTCGAGGCGATCGCGGTCGCGCTGGTCGCGCGGCTGAATCCGCTCGGAATTATCCTGTCGGCGATTTTCTTCGGCGCGCTCGATAACGGATCGCAAGCGATGCAGCGCGCGCAGGGCGTCTCGCCCGTGCTGGTGCAAGTAATCCAGGGACTGGTGATCATGATTCTGCTCGCGTTCGACACTCCCGCGTGGGCGCGAATTCGCGGACAGATATTCGCGCGCGACGCGCGGTCCGCGCCGGATACCGGAGCGCGCACCGATGCTTGACGCGTTTCTTAATTCGACCATCGCGATGGCGACACCCATCCTGCTCGCCGCGCTGGGCGAGCTGCTGGTCGAGGAGACGGGCGTGATCAATATCGGGATCGAAGGCGCGATGCTGTGCGGCGCGTTCTTCGCGATGGCGGGTGCCTACTTCACCGGCTCGACGATCGTCGGAATCGCGGCGGGAATCGCG
>DATKSB010000031.1:0-7246 GCA_035531855.1 Binataceae bacterium (SeqCode) | reverse complement strand
TCCGACGCGCGCGAGCTGCGCGTTGGGCAGACGCTTACGATTCCGGGATCGCATCCGATAACCGCGCTCGGCAGCGTCGCGCATGGCCGCTCGAACGCGATGCCGTACCGCGGGATGCGCGAGGCGCGGCAATTCGCGTGGCCGGTGGCCGAGGGCGTGGTGTCATCGGGATTTGGAATCCGGCACGGCGCGATGCACGACGGCGTCGATATCGCGGCTCCCGTGGGAACTCCGGTGCTCGCCGCCGACAACGGCGTGGTGGTCTTCTCGGGCATCCTGCACGGCTACGGCAACACCGTTATCATTCAGCACGACGATCACTATGCGACGGTGTACGGGCATGACGAGCGCAATTTCGTGCGCGAAGGCGACCGCGTAACGCGCGGACAGATGATCGGAGAAATCGGGACCAGCGGACGCACCACCGGCGCGAATCTGCATTTCGAGGTTAGGCACGACAACCTGGCGCGCAATCCTTTGGCCTTTCTGCCCGAACCTCCCGCCGCACCCGGTATCACCTATGCCGCCGGCGGAGGCTGGTAGCGCGAAGGGATTGCGCCGTCGGGCGGGCATCGCTCAAAATGGATTCACCTGCGGCGCCGGGTAAGCTTTAGTGTTCGCACGGCGTGCGCCGAATTCCAGTCCACTACTCGCAAGGCAAAATGACTCCCGAAGAAATCAAGAAACTCATTCGCGACATCCCCGACTTCCCCAAGACCGGAATCCTGTTCCGCGATATCACGCCGCTGATTGCCGATCCGCGCGGCTTTGCGGCGATCGTTGACGGGCTGGCCGAGCCCTACCTGGGACAGGTCGATACGGTTTTGGGGATCGAATCGCGCGGCTTCATTATCGGAGCGCCTGTTGCCTATCGGCTGGGAGTAGGCCTTGCGATCGCGCGCAAGCCGGGCAAGCTGCCATTCTCGACGGTCGATGAATCGTATGACCTCGAGTACGGCAGCGCGTCGCTGCAGATGCATAGCGACGCGATCAAGCCGGGCGCGCGCGTATTGATCGTCGATGACTTGCTGGCGACGGGCGGCACCGCCGAAGCCGCGCTCAAGCTGGTGCGCAGGGTTGGCGGCGTAGTGGTCGGATGCGCGTTCATGGTTGAATTGTCGGCGCTGGGCGGCCTTGCGCGGATCGCGCCCGCGAAAAGCTTCTCGCTCATAAGCTATTAGAAGATGATCCGCCCGGCACTTAGCGTCGCGCGGGTTTTCGATCGCATGCTCGCTCCCGAAAAGCACGCCGCAGGATTCAGCCGTGGAAGCATCGAGCCATAACGCGCGCCTTCCGGCGGATCGCCGCCGACTCTATCTGGTGCTGGCGATCGCGGTGGGCTATTTCGCGCTCGAGCTGGTCGCCGGATGGCTCACCAACAGCCTTGCGCTGTTCTCCGACGCGATCCATATGCTGACCGACATCGCGGCGATCTGCCTGAGCCTGCTGACGCTGTGGATTTCGGCGCGTCCCGCAAACGAGGGCAAGACTTTCGGCTACCTTCGGGCGGAAATTCTGGGCGCGCTGCTCAACGGATTATTTCTGTGGCTGCTGGTCGCGTTCATCTGGATCGAGGCGTTCGAGCGCCTGCGCCATCCCGAGCACGTCCACGGACTCGGGGTGATGGCCGTGGCGGTGGTCGGGATTATCGTAAACTCGCTGGCCGCGTGGATCACCGCGGACGCTTCCGCCGACGGCCACGGCGCCCGCGGGATGGCGGTGCGGGCGGTTTTCGTCCACGTGATCTCGGACCTGATCGGTTCGCTGGGCGTGCTGGTGGCTGGAGGGCTGATTTACTTCACCGGCACCTGGCAGGCAGACCCCGCCGTCAGCATCCTGATTGGCGCGCTGGTGCTCTTCAGCTCATGGGGGCTGGTGCGCGAGGGGGTGGACATCCTGATGGAGTCGGTGCCGGGGCATATAGATCTTCAGCGGTTGCGCGAGAATCTGCTGGCGGTCGAGGGCGCCGAGGAAGTCCACGATTTGCACGTCTGGTGCCTGACCTCGCATCAGTTCGCGTTGGCTGCGCACTGCGTAGTGCGCGCGGATATCGATCAGGATCTGGTGCTGCATCAGATGTCGGAAATGCTGCGCGCAAATTTCAACATCCATCACATGACCGTGCAGCTCGAACGCGATAGCCGCCTCGAACACGAACCCAAACACTTTTGAACCGCGGATCGCACGATGAACGCTGAATCACCCGGGCTCCCGCTCGACGGCGCCGACGATTGGGTCGCGCCGCCGTTTCAGCCGCTACGCGCCCTTGCGGCAATCGTGCTGACCGCGTGCGGGTTCGGACTTTACCAGTTCGTGCTGCTGAATTTCTGGTCGTCGCGCGCACTGGGGATACACGACGCGATTCCGTGGCCCGCATTCGGCGCGCTCGCGCTTGCGATGGGGCTTGCGCTGGCGGCGGCGGCCATTGCATTCGGGATTCGGTCGCCGCACGCGAAGCTGGCGTTTGGTCTGCTCGCATTCTTCGCCTGCGTGGTGATTGGAGTCGGCGGCGGAAGATTCGCCAGCTACATCATGCGCGGAACGCTCAACCCGCCCTATCATCTCACGCTCGCGGTCGGCGACCGCTTTCCGGATTTCTCGCTCGCCGATCAAACCGGAATCGCGGTTCACCGGCTAACGCCGCCGGGCGACCGCGCGACGCTGGTGTTCGTCTATCGCGGAGACTTTTGTCCGTTCGCGCGGCACGAATTATCGGAATTGACAGCGCTTGCCCCGGAACTCAAACGCGCGGATGCGAACGTGATCGCGATCAGCGCCGATCCGGTCGATCGATCGAAGATGCTCTCCGGCTATCTGCATACCGATATCCCGCTGCTGAGCGATGAACACGAGACGATTCTTGCGCCGATGGGCCTGGTGCAGCGGCATCGCGACGGCCAACCCGATAACGCGATTCCCGCCTTCTTCGTGGTTGACGGCGCGGGAACCATCCGGTGGATTTACACCTCGCCGTATTACCGCATCCTGCCGCGCACCAGCGACCTGATGGCGGCGGTACGCGCGGTCACGCGGCCGTGGAAGAAGTGAGCGCCGCCAGCATCGCCCGCATCGCGTCGGCCGGAGACTCCGCCCCGAGAATCGATCCGATTCCCGCCGCACCCGCCGGTCGCGCGCCGGAAGCGGAAGCGCTCATCAGATCGCCTGCCCGCGCGGAAGTGATCCCGCCCAGCGCATAGACCGGCACCGAGCCCGCGCGGCACGCGGCGGCAAGTCCCTCGCGTCCCCACGCGGGTCGGTACGCGCCCTTCGAGATCGGATCGAAGATCGGACCGAAGACGACGAAGTCCGCGCCCTCGCGCGCAGCCGACGCGACATCGGGCGGCGAATGAGTGGACGCACCGATCATCATGCCATCGCCGACTAGCCGCCGTGCCATCGCGACGCCGATCGAGTCGAACGGCAGATGCACTCCGTCGGCGCGCGCGGCGAGCGCGATATCCACGCGATCGTTCACGATCATCGGCGCGCCGTAGCGCGAGCAGACCTCGCGCAGCTCGAGCGCGAGCCGATAGAGATCGCGCGCGGGCAAATCTTTCTCGCGCACCTGGAGCGCGACCGTTCCGCGCGGCGCGACGGACAGCGCTGCCGCGCACGCATCCGCCAGCGTGCCGGCGCGAACCGCGTTGCGGTCGGTTATCAGATAGAAAAGAAATTCCGCGCGCCGCACTGCGTCACTGGATCATCCCGATAATCGGGCTCGACGCGGTGGCGTAGAGCCTGCGCTCGATGCGCCCCGCCCCATAAGCGATCCGCCCCGCTTCGACCGCGAGCTTCATCGCCCGCGCCATCGCGAGCGGATCCTTGGCTCCCGCGATCGCAGTGTTCATCAGGATCGCATCGCATCCAAGCTCCATCGCATACGCCGCGTCCGACGCCGTGCCTACGCCCGCATCGACGATCACCGGCACCTTCGCCTGCTCGATAATGATCGCGAGGTTGTACGGATTGCGAATCCCGAGGCCTGATCCAATCGGCGCCGCCAGCGGCATCACCGCCGCGCATCCGAGTTCCGCAAGCCGCAGGCAGGTGACGGGATCGTCGGTGATGTAGGGCAGGACTTTGAAGCCTTCCTTGACCAGAATTTTCGCAGCTTCAATTGTGGCGGGCACGTCTGGAAACAGCGTCTTTTGATCGCCGATAACTTCGAGCTTCACCATGTCGCCGACTCCCACCTCGCGCGCGAGCCTGCACGTGCGCACCGCTTCCTCGGCGGTGTAGCATCCCGCGGTGTTGGGCAGAATCTGGTAGCGCTTGGGATCGAGGTAGTCGAGCAGATTCTCCGACTTGCGATCGGTGATATTCACCCGCCGCACCGCGACCGTGACAATCTCGGCACCGCTTTCCTCGACCGCGCGGCGCGTTTCGGCGAAGTCTTTGTACTTGCCGGTTCCGACAATCAGGCGCGAGCTGAATTTTCTGCCGCCAAGTTCCAGGGGAGTGTCAGTAGCCATGGTCTTACCTCACGCGCCGGAGATTGGATGAGCGGCGGCGCTCATCCGCCTCCGACGAAGTTGATTATTTCTACTTCATCGCCCGCGCGCAGAATCGTGGCCGCATAGTCCGACTTCGGCACCACCCGCCGGTTGATCTCGACCGCGATTCGCTGCGGTCGCATCCTGAGCTGGGCGATCAGCGCGGCCAGATGCGCGTCGCCGTCGATCGTGCGCGGGTCGCCATTGAGCGTGATTGTAATTGTCGCCTCGGGCATCGAAGAAAGCCGCCCTCCGGGCACCCGGGGAAGCGGCTTTCGGCCGAACTGCGATCGTTCGGTCCTTGCGGGCTTCCCTACGCCGGCATGACCCGGATCAGGTTCGAGGGGTTCTCTCCTGGCGAGAGTTCTCAGCGCGTACCACGCGCGCCCCCAGCCTGATTTTGTTATAGCATCGCGCGCCGCGGAGAAAAACCGTCCACAGCTATGACGCATCACGCGGTTAAATCCACAGGCGCCGCGCAGGTTTCATTGACTGTCCGTTCGGCGGATGGTTATCTGAATCCGCCTTCACGGCGAATGTAATTTCTGCGATTCCGCGCGGCCCGATACCTTGTCCTCATTCGATTTTGTGTGAAGCCGATAGTGATGAACTTCGAGGAACAGCGCCCTACTATCGCGGAGATCGATCTCGGCGCGCTGCGCTCGAACTATCACGCGCTGCGTGCGGTCGCCGCGCACGGCGAGCTGATGGTGGTGGTCAAGGCGGACGGCTACGGGCACGGCGCGGTGACGGTCGCGCGCACGCTGGGCGTCGAAGGATGCCGCAATTTTGGAGTCGCGACGATCGACGAGGCCCGCGAGCTACGCCGCGCCGGAATCACCGCGAGGATTTTTCTGCAGGCGGGTTTCTTCGCCGCGCAGGCGCGCGAGATCGTCGAACTAGGGCTGACGCCGTTCGTGTTCGACCCGGCGCTCATCGCGCCGCTTCAGGCCGCCGCCGCCGCATCGCATGCCCGCTTTCCGATCCATCTGAAAATCGACACGGGCGCAAGCCGCCTCGGCGTGCTGCCCGCGGACCTGCCCGTGGTGATCGATGCAATGCGATCGGCGCCGTCGCTGCATCTCGAAGGGCTTTGCACCCTGCTCGCCAACGCGGGCGATCCTGCCAGTCCCATTACCGACCGGCAACTGGCAGTCTTTCGCGCGGCGCTCGACACCTTGCGCGCGGCAGGCTTCGCGCCCGTCGCTCACGTTGCAAACTCCGCCGCGCTCGTCCTGCGCGACGATTCGCACTTCAACCTGGTCCGCCCCGGCCTCGCGATCTACGGCCTGCCCCCGGTCGCGGCGGTCCGCGAGCGCGTCGAGCTGCGTCCTGTCATGACCTTCAAGACTCGGCTGATGCAGACCAAGCGCGTGCCCGCCGGAAGCGGCGTCGGCTATGGACACACCTTTGTCGCGCCGCGCGAGAGCGTAATCGGCGTGCTGCCCGTTGGCTACGCCGACGGTTACCGGCGCGGACTCCAGCACGGCGGCGAGGTTCTGGTGCGCGGCGCGCGCGCGCCGGTGGTCGGCGCGGTCTCGATGGACCTGACCACGATCGATCTTACCGACGTAGCGGCCGCCGCGGTCGGGGACGAAGTGATATTATGGGGACAGAGTCGCGAGACCGCCGATAGCGAGGCGGCGATCAGCGTTAACGACGTCGCGCGGCTGGCGCAAACCATCTCCTATGAAATGCTCTGCACGGTCGGCAAGCGCGTGCCGCGAATCTGCCGCGGGTAATGTTCGAAGGGCTCAAGTAAAATGAATAGCGACAAGATCATCATACGCCGCGCGTTGCTTGGCGTGTCCGACAAGGGCGGGCTCGCGGATTTCGCGCGCACGCTCGCGCGCCGCGGCGTCGAGCTGGTCTCGACCGGAGGCACCAAAGCCGCGCTCGAAGCGGCGGACGTGCAGGTCAAGGCGGTCGAGGAGTTCACCGGATTTCCCGAGATCCTCGACGGCCGCGTAAAGACGCTGCATCCGAAAATTCACGGCGGAATTCTGGGCCGCCGCTCCGAACCGAGCCATCAGAAGCAGATGAAGGATCACGGAATTGAGCCGATCGATCTGGTGGTCGTCAACTTCTATCCGTTCGAGAGTACGGTTGCGAAGCCCGGCGTCACCCGCGACGAAGCGATCGAGAATATCGATATCGGCGGTCCGACCCTGGTGCGCGCGGCGGCGAAAAATTATCCCGACGTCGCGATCGTGGTCGATCCTTCGGACTACGCCGCGATCGCCGACGAGATCGAAAAGAACGACGGCGCGCTGACCCTCGCGACGCGCTGGCGCCTCGCGCGAAAGGCTTTCGCTCGCGTCGCGGCCTATGACTCGGCAATCGCCAACTGGCTCGGCGCCAATTCCGGCGAAGGCGATCCGTCCGCGCTCGGCGAGACTTTCAGCCTGACCCTCGAGCGCGAGCAGAAGCTCCGCTACGGCGAGAATCCGCATCAGGAAGGCGCGCTCTACGGCAACTTCCACAAAATCGCGGAGCAACTCCACGGCAAGGAACTTTCCTTCAACAACGTCTTCGACATTAGCTCGGCCGCCAACCTGATGCTCGAGTTTCAGAGCGAGCCGCAGGCCGTCGTCGCGATTCTTAAGCACAACCCTCCCTGCGGTGTCGGCATCGGACCCTCGCTCAAAGCCGCATGGGACAAGGCTTTCGCGACCGATCCGGATTCTCCGTTCGGGGGGATAATCATTTCGAACCGGCCGTGGGACATGGAGTTCGCGCGCGCGGTCAATGAA
>DATKSB010000030.1:0-3205 GCA_035531855.1 Binataceae bacterium (SeqCode) | reverse complement strand
TTCGGAATCGAGGAAGGCTCGCGCGTGAAATTCTCGACCGGCGAAACCTTCGTGGTCCTGCGCCCGACCTACGCCGATCTGATCCCGCTGCTGCCGCGCGCCGCGCAGGTCATCTATCCCAAAGACACCGGACCGCTGCTCATCTGGGGCGACGTATTTCCCGGCGCGACGGTCGTCGAAGGCGGCACGGGAGCCGGCGCACTGACGATAGCGCTCCTGCGCGCGGTCGGTCCTGCGGGCCGGGTCATCTCGTATGAAATTCGAGAGGACTTCGCCGCCGTTGCGCGGCGCAACGTGGCCGCCTACTTCGGCGACGCTCCCAACTGGACACTCAGGCTGCGCGACCTGTACGAAGGCTTCGAGGAAACCGGCGTCGATCGGATGTTCCTCGATCTGCCCGAGCCGAGCCGCGCACTCGAGGTCGCCGCGCGCGCGCTGCGCCCCGGCGGCGTGCTGGTCTCTTACGTTCCGACCGCGCTACAAATCAAAGACACCGTCGATGCGCTCCAGTCACGCGCCGACTTCGGCGAAGTCGAAACCTTCGAGACCCTGCTGCGCCATTGGCAAGTCAAAGGGATGAGCGTGCGGCCATTCTTCCGGATGATCGCGCATTCGGCCTTTATCATAGTCGCCCGCCGCCTGGCCGATATCTCCGCCGAGACCGCGGTGGAACCGCGCGCGCCCGCAAGCGAAGATCCAGCCGAGTCCGACTACGATTCGTCCGACTCGGACGGCGATCCCGATCCTGCGGAGTAGAAGCGAATAGCCAGTCGGGTTTGTTACCTCAGACACGAGCGTTCCCGGGCAACGTTGCTACCGCGCAGTGGAAAGCTCGCTGCATCAGTGGAACAATCGATGAAAGAATCCTCTGATACCGCCCGGTGAGGGGCGCGCGCCCGGAATCGGCTGACCGGCTCCAGGAGCGGTCGCCGCGCCTGTCCGAGGATTCGGCGTGCCGCCCAAGATCGCGGGCAATGACGCGAGAATTCCGCCGCCACCGCATGGCGTGGTCGGCGCGGTGCCGACCAAAAACGGCAACGCGATCGCGCGCGGACACGCCGACGTTGCCAGGCCGCCGCTTTGCGGATCGATCGTTGCCATCTCGATTCCCGAGGGCTCGGCGAAATCCGGCGAGTCGTCCGCCACCGCGTGAGTCATGAAATTCACCCACGCCGGCAATGCGACAGTTGCGCCCGGCAGCCCGAGGCTCTGCGGCTCGTCGAAGCCGACCCACACGCCGCATACCAGGTCGGGCGTGTACCCGATGAAATATCCGTCGTGATAATCCTGCGTGGTGCCGGTCTTTCCCGCAGCGGGAAACTTTAGTCCCATCTTCCGCGCCGAGGCGCCGGTGCCGTAGCGCAGCACCTGTTCGAGCGCGCCGGTAATCAGGTACGCGACGGAAGGATTGATGACGCGATTCTCGTCGTCGTTATGACGGAAGATCACGTGCCCTGCCGCATCGACGACGGCCGCAACCGCGTACGGCGGATCCTGTGCGCCCGCGTTCGCAAACACCTGGTACGCGCCGGCCAGTTCCAGCAGCGTGGTTTCGTCCGCGCCGATCGAGATCGGCAGCACCGCCGGCAGCTCTTCCTGGATTCCCAGCTCGTGCGCGGTCTGCGCTATCCGTGCGGGTCCGAGCTGGTTGCCGACCCACGCCGTCGGCACGTTGAGCGACTCGAACAGCGCCTGCGCGACTGTAACCTGCCCCTGGTAGGTGCGCTCGTAGTTGGCGGGCGTCCAGGTTCCGAACGTCATCGGACGATCGGGCAGCACGGTAGCCAGTGTCATCGCGGGCGAGAACGGCGCGCGCGCGGGATCGATCGCGGTCAAATAAACTATCGGCTTGAACGCCGAGCCGGGCTGGCGCTGCGCCATCGCGGCGCGATTGAACTGGCTCACCGAATAGTCGCGTCCGCCGACCATCGCGCGAATCGCCCCGCTTCCGGCGTCGAGCGCAACCATCGCGCTTTCGAGCTGCCTGGTTTTGTCCGCGCGGCGCAGCCTGCTGTGGGATTTCTCGAGCTGCGCAAGATTCTGCTCGATCGCGTCCTGTCCAAACGCCTGCATCTCCGGGTCGAGCGTAGTGTAAACCTTGAGTCCTTCAAGATGCCCGCCCAGACCCGGAATCTTATCGACGAAACTCGTCACATAATCGGTGAAGTATGGCGCGCGGCGCAGCCCCGGCGGCTTGGTCACGTCGATCGGCTGCGCGAGCGCGCGCTGATACGCGGCCGCGTCGATCACGCCCGCGTCCTTCATCACGCCAAGGACGATATTGCGCCGCACCAGGCAATTCTCCGGATGCCGCCGCGGATCGTAGAGGCTGGGCGCCTGGATCATCCCGACCAGAGTCGCGGCCTCAGCCGGCGTGACCTCACGCAGGTCCTTGTTGAACAGGTAGCGTGCGGCCTGCGACAGACCCTCGATCGGCGTGCCGTCGTAGGACCCCATCGGAACGTCATTGATGTAGCGCTCGAGGATTTCGCGCTTGCCGAGCCGCATTTCGAGCACCAGCGCGACCGCGAGCTCGCGGAATTTCCGGCTGAAGCTGCGCTCGTGCCGATCCATAAAAGTTCGCGCGAGCTGTTGCGTGAGCGTGCTTGCGCCCTGCGCCAGATGATGCGATCTCACATCGACGAACGCGGCTTCTATCACGCGAATCGGATCGATCCCCGGATGGTAATAGAACCATCGGTCCTCAGTCGCGATTAGGCCATTGACCAGATACGGCGGCATCTCGCCCAACGGCACTTCCACACGCTCGGCCGGAGCACCCGGAAGCAGCCGCCCGATCACTTCGGGTTCGAGCGCGGCCGAATGTCCGGATACGCCGAACGAATCGATCACGTTTGTCACCCGGACGCCGTCAAGCGCGACCCGCACGATTGCGCCCGGATAGTCAGCGCCCGCAAGCGTGAAGGAGCGCGTATAAATCGTGATCAATCCTGGCGCGCGCGCGTACTCACCGGGCGACGCGGGGACCGCCGCCTGCGTGTAGCTCAGATGATTAAGGCGATCGAGCAGCCCGGTGCGGACGATATCGTCGCCCGGGCGAATAGTGGCGGGAGCGGAATAGATCGCGCTGGTAAGAGCCTCGCGGCGCTGTTCGATCATCGCGGAAATGTCGCTGTAGAGTTGCGCCAGGTAGAAGCCGGTCGCGAAAATGATCAGCAGGAGCATCGCGCCTACCAGGTTCCGC
>DATKSB010000029.1:0-6337 GCA_035531855.1 Binataceae bacterium (SeqCode) | reverse complement strand
ATTCGATTTGGATTCCAGTCCGGTCAACAGAACGTCACCTGGGAGCGGATGCGCGACGTCTGGCAAAAGCTCGACGCCTGGGGCTACGACTCGCTGTGGGCCTTCGATCATTTCTATCCGATCTTCACGCCCGACCCTGCCGGCCCCTGCATGGAAAGCTGGACGCTGTTGGGCGCGCTGAGTCAGCACACCCGGCGCGCCCGGATCGGCGCGCTGGTCAATGGCAACACCTATCGCAATCCCTGCCTGACGGCCAAGATGGCGGCGACTCTCGACCACGTGAGCGG
Source organism: Binataceae bacterium (SeqCode) (assembly GCA_035531855.1). Lineage (GTDB taxonomy): Bacteria > Desulfobacterota > Binatia > Binatales > Binataceae > JBARDN01. The sequence goes on along the minus strand of DATKSB010000029.1, from coordinate 6,050 downwards.
CGGCAGGCTCAATCTCGGCTTGGGCGCCGGATGGAACGAGCTCGAGCATCGCAACTTCGGGATCGATTTCAAAACGCTGCGTGGACGGCTCGAGGCACTCGACGAGTCGTGCGAGATCATCAAGGGGATGTTCACCCGGGACAAAACCACGCTCGAGGGCAAGCACTTTCAGGTGTCCGACGCGGTATGTAATCCCAAACCGCTCCAGAAGCCGCACCTCCCGTTGATGATCGGCGGGCACGGAGAAAAATTCCTGCTCAAGATCGTCGCGAAGCATGCAGATATGTGGAATACGATGCATTCGAATCCGGCCGAGATGAAACGCCTGATCGATATTATCGAGCGCCACGGCGACACGGTCGGACGCGACACCGACGAGATCGAAAAGACCATCATGCTGCCGCTGTGCTACAAGGCCTCGAAAGAGCGTGAGCAGATGATCTCCGGCACCGTCGCCAGCATGGCGCGGATCACACCCGAACAGGCGCGCGATCGAATCATGATCGGCGGTAAAGACGAGTGCCTCGACAAGATCGCGCAGTACGCCAAGGTCGGCGTCACCCACTTCATCTTCAACCTGCGCTGGCCGATTCTGGTCGAGGAAGAGTTTCAGAACTTCGCCGAAGAAGTGATTCCGGCGCTGCGCCAGCGGTCGAACTGAGCAATCCAATTTCGATCACTCTTTGGTCGTTGGGATTAGATTTGAAACGACGGTCGCTCCACGTCGCCGCGCAATGACCGCGATAAGAGGATACCGATGATCACGCTACCGCATCGATTTGAGTTCCTGTCGGACACCTGGCTTGACGAGGCGAGAAAATTCCTCGAGCGGGAATGCAACAACCGTAAAACGCAGCTCGCGGGACGCCCCTTTTCCGTGAGCGAACGCTTCACCAACGTGCCGCCGCATCTCAAATTCGCCGATGACGTTGCGGCATGGAGTATGCGCTACGACGGCGAGAACCTCTGCGTCTCGCGCGACTTCAATGCTGCAGCCGATTTGGCCGTCGAGGGCGATTATCAGGCCGCGCTGACCGCCGCGCAATTCGTGGGCGTGCTCGCGCCCGGTGCGATGGCTGCAATGACGCGCGAGGTCGCAACGATGTTCGGGAAAGATGCGCTCCGCGCGAAAGGCGCGCTCGACGCGCAGGCAAGCGAGCTCATCGCGATCATGCACGATCACCTGGGTCGCCGCACGGTCGAAAATCCGGACCTCGCGCATCGCGCCGCGCGGCAAGGCCTCACCGGCAAGATCCGCGAGATGGAGGAGAAAGGATACACCGTTCTCGAACGCGCGATCTCGCCGAAATTCGCCGATGAGGTCCGCAGCGCAACGCTGCGCGCGCTCTTGCCGCATCAGACTTTCTCGATGAACTGGATGCTTTATCATGGGCGCGAGTTCGAGCAGCTCATCCAGAATCCGCTCCTGATGACGCTCATCGACGCCTCGCTCGGCCGCGGCGCCGTCATCGCTTCGTTCAGCAGCATCAGGAAGGGTCCGGGGCCCGGCGTCATTCCGATGCATACCGACTACGCGCATGTGCCCGAGCCTTATCCGGAATTTTCTTTAACTGGCGTCGGCGTCTGGGCTCTGGAAGATTGGCACGTCGGGTCTGGTCCCACTTTCCTCGTGCCTGGCAGCCATAAGTTCCGCCGTCCGCCCCGCCCCGGTGAGCGCAGCGAAGGCGGCGTGCCAATCGAGATGCCGAAAGGCTCCGTGGTTTTTTTCACGCACGGCGTGTGGCACTGGCAGGGCGATCGCACGGAACCGGGCGACCGCGTGACGCTGCACGCGCATTTCAATCGCGGAATTTTGCGCAGCCTCGAGCCCAAAAGGACCGACGTGCAGATGCTGCATCGGAATTCGCCGCGGCTCGCCGAGATGCTGGGCGAGGACGACTGGTTCGACAAGATGTCCGCGGCCGGACGCGATTACGTGCGTTTCGATTACATGCATCGCCTGCAGGCATTTACCGAAAAACAAAAGCGCGTGATTCTGGCCGGCGCCGACTAGAGCCGCCGACACAGGCGGAGACGCGCCCCGGGTGCAATCATGAAGTTTGGTGTTCTACAGTTTTTCAGTTGGCCTGATCGGCGGATTCCGATGCCGACCGTTTACGAACGGGCTCTGCAGCGAATCGAGATCATGGATCGCGGTGGCTATGACGCCGTGTGGATCACCGAGCACCACTTCAATGACTATAGCGTCTGTCCGTCAATCCCGGTGATGGGCGCGTTCGCGGCGGCGCGCACCAAAAACCTGCACATCGCGACCGGCGTCACCCTCGCGGCTTTCTACCATCCGCTACGCCTCGCCGAAGAGATTGCGCTGCTCGATATTCTGTCGGGCGGACGCGTCTATTGGGGTGCCGGGCGCGGCTTCGATCCGAAAGAATTTCGCACCTTCGGGATGACGCCGGAGACTAGCTATCCGCGCTTTCGCGAAGCGGTCGAAATAGTGCTGAGCGCGTGGCGCAACCAGCGCTTCAGTTACCATGGAAAGTATTTCTCATTCGAAAATATCGAACTGCTGCCGAAACCGCTGCAGCAACCGCATCCTCCCATGTGGGTGGCGGCCTATTCTCCCTCGGCCATCGAATGGGCCGCGGAGCAGGGATATTCGATCATGCTTGATCCTCATTCTCCCACCGCCGTCATCGGCGAAAAGATGGAAAACTGGCGCAGGCTGCTCCTCCAGCACGGCCACAGCGCCGAAGGGCGCGTCATCCCGACGGTCCGCCTGGTCGCTATCGCCCGCACCGAAGCCGAAGCCACAGAGGTGGCGCGCGAGGGCTCCAAATTCATGCTTCGCACATACATCAATCCGCAGGGCGAGCGCGGCGACAGCGCCACGATGCTGCAGCGGTACGTCGACCAGATGGTGATTCATGGCACTGCGGAAAGTGTTGTCGATCAGATCAGGCGGCTTAACCAGGAGATTCATCTCGACTACATGATCACCGCTCCGCTGAGCCACGAAACTTTTCTTTCCTTCACCGATCATGTATTGCCGGAACTAGCTACTTCGGATCCGCTGATTACTACTATCTTATAATTGGTCCGCGCTCATCGCGAGTGAGGTTCGAGGCATAGTTGTGAGTATAACGCCAATTTACGATTTCAAGGGAAAAGTAGTCACGATTACCGGCGGCAGCCGCGGGTTAGGCCACGCGATGGCGCTGGCTTTCGCGCGGGCTGGCGCGAAGGTCGCGATCGCGAGCCGCAAGCTCGACCCGTGCGAAGCCACCGTCAAGGAAATCCGCGCGCTCGGCGCCGACGGTTCGGCGCACGCCGTCCACGTCGCCAAGTGGGACGACTGCGATCGCCTCGCCGGCGAGGTTTACGCACGATGGGGCCGGTGCGATGTACTAATCAACAACGCCGGGATGTCGCCGCTTTATCCCTCGCTCGCCGAGCATACGGAGGAACTCTTCGACAAAGTCGTAGGCGTGAATCTCAAAGGACCATTCAGATTGTCAGCGCTGTTCGGGTCCCGGATGGCGGATAGCGATGGCGGCGCTATCATCAATATATCTTCGACCGCGGCCGTTCGTCCCTCCCGCACTACTACTCCCTACTCAGCGGCCAAGGCGGGACTGAACGCAATCACCATCGCATTCGCGCAGGAATATGGTCCGAGGGTTCGCGTCAATTGCATCATGGCGGGTCCATTCCTGACCGACGTGAGCACGGTGTGGGCGCATACCGAGGAGTTCAAGAACCGTTCGAGCACCTTTCCGATGCGCCGTGCCGGCGACCCGGACGAAATTGTGGGCGCGGCACTCTACCTCGCCAGCGACGCCGCCAGCTTCACCACCGGCGCAATCCTGACGATAGACGGCGGCGCCTCCAATCCTAGTGGCGGCTAAGCGCGGGTGCAATTGATCTCGAATTGGGACTAGTTTGGCGGGATGCATCGGCCTCGTTGCATGAGGCCCTTTCTTGGAGAAGCTGAATGATTCCTTTTTCCGGCAATCCGCTTAATCGCGCGAGTGAAAAGCGCACCGATCAAAACTGGCTCGAGTCCAAACGCCGCGATCCGTCGTCGCTAGTTCTTCCGATGTGCCGCCTCGAGCCTTTTCTGGTCGAGACGGAAAAACCCGACGCCCCGACAGAGCTTGGATTGCTCAAGCCCGAGGTTGTCGATTCGCTCGCGGGTGCCGGAGCAGTGTGTATCTTCCTCGGCCTCGACGGTGACCGCGCGGTGTTTGCGCTCGACGTATCGGACGCCGCGGACCCGGCCAACACGGGTCCGCTCGCCGGACTCGGATATTTCCGTGACGCGCGCGTCGCCGCATCGACGGTCTCGCTCGAGCACGCCGCGATCATCGCGCAGGCGAAGGCCATGATCGATTGGCATCAACGCCACGGCTTCTGCCCTCGCTGCGGCACTGCGACCAGGCTGATGGACGCGGGTTACCGTCGATTGTGCGGCAACTGCAACGCCGAACATTTTCCGCGCGTCGATCCCGTCGTAATCATGCTCGCGACCGACGGCGAGGCGTGCCTGGTCGGACGCGGCAAGCATTTTCCGCCCGGGATGTTCTCCGCGCTGGCCGGCTTTGTCGAGCCCGGCGAAACCGTCGAGGAGGCGGTGCGGCGCGAACTGATGGAAGAAGCTTCGGTGAAAATCGGCGAGGTAACTTATTACGCGACTCAGCCCTGGCCATTTCCCTCATCGCTGATGATCGGATGTTTCGCCAAGGCCAAAAGCCGCGACGTCAGGGCCGACGATATCGAGGTCGCCGAAGTGCGATGGATCGAGCGCGGCGCCGCGCGCAAGCTCATCGAGGGCAAGCAGGTGGATGGCATCCGCGTGCCGCCGCCGCTCGCGATCGCGCATCATCTAATCAAGACCTGGGCGCTCGGCGAGAAGTGATTTCCGGCCTGAGAAAATAGGAGGCTAGCAGCAATGGCGAAATTCTTTGCGGCAACCGACGCCGACCCCGCGGTTCTCAGCGGCAAAACCATCGCGATCATCGGCTACGGAAACCAGGGACGTTCGCAAGCGATCAATCTGCGCCGCGCGGGTCATCGCGTGATCGTCGGCAATCAGGAAGACGACAGTTGGCGCCAGGCCCGCGCCGACGGCTTCGATACGCTCGCGATGGACGCAGCCGCCGCTCTCGCGGACATCGTGATGCTGTTGCTGCCCGACGAAATTGCGCCGGACACCTATCGGCGAATGATCGAACCGCATCTTGAAACCGGCAAGACTCTCGTCTTCGCCAGCGGCTACAACATCACCTACAAGTTCATCGTGCCGCCGCCCGAGGTTGACGTGATCCTGGTCGCGCCGCGGATGATCGGCCAGGGCGTCCTCGAACTCCCCGCGCGCGGCGAGGGATTTCCGGTCCTGGTCGGCGTCAAACAGGACGCCTCGGGCCGCGCGCTCGCCACCACCCTCGCGATCGCCAACGGTATCGGCGCCTTCCTGCCGCATGGCGCGGTGGTCGAGTCGAGCTTCGAAGAAGAGACCATGGTCGATCTTTTCTCCGAGCATACCTGGGCCGGCGCGATGCTGTTCCTGCTCGAACGCGCCTACAAGCTGCTGCTCGAAGCCGGAGTCAGTTCCGAAGTCGCGATGCTCGAGCTCTATGCGTCGGGCGAACTCGGCGAGATCGGCCGTGCGATGGCCTCGATGGGAATCTGGAACCAGCTCAAGCTGCATTCCCACACCAGCCAGTTCGGACAGCTCACGCATGGCGCGCAGTTCATCGGCGCGGACGCCGAGGCGCTGATGCGCAAGGCGATTGTCGAGATTCGCGACGGCACCTTCGCCAAGCGGTGGTCCGCGGAACAGGCCGCGGGATCGCCGACGTTCCAGCGCCTGCTCGGCGAGGCGTCCGCATCTCCAATCGCGCGGGCCGAAACTGATCTGTACGCGAAACTCGGCCGGCGTTAGCCGTTGCGTCTAACGCGCGAGGTAGCCTCCATCAACGATAAGCGGAGAACCGGTCACGAATGATGATTCGTCGGACGCGAGAAACAAAATTGCGCTGGCGATCTCTTCGGGCTGAGCGTTGCGGCCGATCGGCTCGGAACGCGAG
>DATKSB010000028.1:0-2569 GCA_035531855.1 Binataceae bacterium (SeqCode) | reverse complement strand
GCCCGGTCGCGACGAGCTTCAGCGGACCTCAAGGGAGCACGAAATGAAAATCGGACTACTCACTCCGTTCAGCGGACAAAACGGAAACCCGGGCGACTTTGCGCGAATCGCGGAGTCGCTCGGCTACGAATCGGTCTGGATCCCGGAGCATCCCGCGGTCCCGGCAAATCCCGCCACCAAATTTCCCGGCGGCGGCGATATTCCGCCGATCTATTTCTCGATGGCGGATCAGATCGTCGCGCTCAGCATGGCGGCCGCGACCACCAAATCGCTCAAGCTCGCAACCGGAATTTGCCTGGTGCCGGAGCATCACCCGGTCGCGCTTGCGAACCAGGTCGCGACCCTCGACGCATTTTCCGGCGGCAGGGCTATCTTCGGAATCGGCGCGGGATGGCTGCGCGAGGAATGCGATCTGTTCGCGGTCGATTTTCCCAAGCGATGGACGCAGACGCGCGAATACGTCGCCGCGATGCGCGAGTTGTGGACTCACGACGAAGCCGCGTTCGACGGCAAGTACGTCAAGTTTCCCGCGGTCAAGTGCTCGCCCAAGCCCGCGCAGAAAAATGGACCGCCGGTTGTCATCGGCAGCTTGGACAAGAACGCGCTCAAGCGCGTGGCGAAGTGGGGCGACGGATGGTGTCCGATCCGCGTGACGCCGGAATTCATGAGCGACAAGCTCGCCGAACTCAAGCGCGAATGCGCTGCCGTCGATCGCGATTTCGCGCGGCTCGATATAACCGTGATGGGATTTATCCAGGGCGATCGCGCCAAGGTGCAATCCGAGCTCGCGCGCTTCGCCGCGACCGGCGTCTCGCGCTTCGTGGTCGGCCTGTCGGACTTCACCCCCGACACGATGCCGCGGATGCTCGAGCGAGTCGCCGCCGCATACGTCTGATCGACCTGCTGCATACGCGAGTGCAGTGATCGGACGGCGCATGCAGCCGCGCGGCGGCATCTCCTACCCTCGACTATTCACAAATTAGCGGAGTTTTTCGATGGCAGCGCTCTTGCTGTGGGTTCGATCGCAAACTCGCAAGGGAGCGCAGCGTTATGATTTCCTGGATAATCGTTGGACTGGTTGCGGGATGGCTTACCGGCAAGATGATGCGCGGCGATGGATACGGTATCCTGTGCGACATCCTGCTCGGGCTGGTGGGCGCGGTTGTGGGCGGATGGATGTTCGGCGCGTTCGGGATTCATGCGCATCATATGATCTGCGCGATTGTCGTCGCGACGCTTGGAGCGTCCGCACTGGTTTTCGCCGCGCGCGCCGCCACCGGCGAGCTCTTCGAGGACTGACCCCTCTCCCAAAGCGCGCGCGGAAGCAATAAAACCCTCGATGTGAAACTGCGCGGAGCAATTTCTGGTTTCGGCGAGGTCGCCGCGCGCGCGCATCTGCCCGGATGGCTGACGCGCGACGCGGTCCACATCGGCGTCGTGCATGAACCGGTTTCGGCGCGTCGGCATGAGGCGATGCGGCTAATCAAGAACGTCCGCGTGTATGACGATCTGGAGCTGATGCTCGACGGCGAAGCGCCCGATTTCGTCGATATCGCGAGTCCTCCGGCATATCATGCTGCCGCGGCGCGCGCCGCGCTCGAAGCTGATGCGCACGTGATCGTGGAAAAGCCGCTGTGCCTTACGCTTGCGGAGTTCGATGCGATTGCTGAGCTCGCGCGGCGAAAGAATCGCGTCCTGATGTGCGTGCACAATTGGAAATACGCTCCCGCCTACGCGCTTGCGCGGCGCATGATCGATGAAGGCCGGCTCGGCGCGTCGCGCTTTATCTCGCTCGATCGGATTCGCGCCGAACCCGCTGGCGCGCAAGGCGCTGGCGGCGCGTGGCGGGCGGCGGCCGACTCCGGCGGCGGGATTCTGATCGATCACGGATGGCACGTCTTCTACCTGATGCAGTGGCTATTCGGCGGCGACGCTCCGCGCGCGGTATCGGCCGCGCTTCACGCGTCCGCATTGGAGACCAGCGAGGACCTGGCGGATTTGCGCGTGACGTTTCCCTCGGGCCGCCTCGCACGGGCGCATCTGTCGTGGCGCGGACCCGCGCGCAGAACCTCGGCCGTGATCTACGGCGAGATGGGGATGCTCGAGATCGAAGGCGAGCGCCTGATGTTCACCGATCGCTCCGGTCGTATCGAAAACCTCTCGGTCGCCGACATTCCGGACGACTCGTATCATTCCGCATGGTTCGCCGGGATGGCCGAGGAATTCGAGCGCGCAGTCCGGGCCGGCCCTGGATGCGCGGCCGCTCGCGACAACCTGGCCGAGGCGCGGGCAGCATTAGCTATGACGATCGCGGCGCGCGAATCGGCCTCGAACGCAGGCGCGAGCGTCCAAGTTGCTCAGTGACCGTCAGCGTCGGCGATATACCTGGACAGCTCTTAGCGTAACATAGCACTACTTGTGATAGCGATCAGGAATTATTTCCTGACCGATCGGACTGGCGGTCTTGAATCTCGAAATATCAGCCGCTAAGGTGTTCGCTTGACCGAGAGGTTAGCGGACGCTGTGGTCCGCTTATCGTTCGGGGTTGAGGCGGAAGAGAATAAGGGGC
>DATKSB010000027.1:0-4530 GCA_035531855.1 Binataceae bacterium (SeqCode) | reverse complement strand
CGCTCGGTGCGCAGCCGGTCGATTTTGAGGAACATCTCGTCGATGCTCAGGTAGCGGATTCCGGTCTCATCCTGCCTTTCCATAACAATTCCAGCTTCCGGCGATGGATTGAGTATCAAGCGCCCGTGCACCTAATACGCGCCTATTCTCTTTTAGCAAGACGAGACATCTTACGCCACCTCTAATTTGTCAAGTTTTCACGTCCTATGCGTTTGCGCGCATCGCCGGTGGCCGCTCGCGCCATTTACTCAGATCGCCTCGCTGACCGCGTCCTCGCGCATGGTCGGCTTGGGCCGCCCCTCGATCGGCGTGTACACGCGCGTCTGTTCGCCGATATAAACCTGGCGCGGACGCGCGATGGCCTGCTCGGGATCGCGGACCATCTCGGCCCATTGCGCCATCCATCCCGAAGTTCGGGGAATGGCGAACAACACCGGGAACATCTCCATCTGAAAGCCCATCGCCTGATAGATGATGCCCGAGTAAAAATCGACGTTCGGATATAGCTTGTGCGAGATGAAGTAGTCGTCCTGAAGCGCGATCCGCTCGAGCTCCACGGCGATATCGATGAGGGGATTACGGCCGGTCACCTCGAACACCTGCTCGGCCATCTCCTTCAAGATCTTCGCGCGCGGGTCGTAGTTCTTGTAGACGCGATGCCCGAAGCCCATCAGGCGGCGCTCCTTGTTTTTCACCGCCTTGATGAAGGCGGGAATATTCTTGACCGAGCCGATTTCCATCAGCCCGCGAATCGCAGCCTCGTTGGCTCCGCCGTGCAGCGGGCCATACAGCGCCGCGACGGCGGCCGCCGCCGCGGCATACGGATCCGGCTGCGAGCTGCCCACCGCGCGCATCGCGTTGGCCGAACAATTCTGCTCGTGGTCGGCGTGCAGGATGAACAGCACGTCGAGCGCGCGCTCGAGCACCGGATTGGGCCGGTACTTGAGCTCGGTCATCCGGAAGAGCATCGAGAGCAAATTGCCCGTGTAGCTAAGATCGTTGTCAGGGTAAACGTACGGGAGCCCGCGCGTATGGCGATAGGCGAACGCGGCGAGCGTGGGGATTTTTCCGATCAGGCGGCGGGTCTGAAGCCGGCGCGATTCGAGATCGTGGATATTTTTCGCGTCGGGATAAAACGTCGAGAGCGCTCCGACCGTCCCCACCAGCATCCCCATCGGATGCGCGTCGTAGCGATAGCCCTCCATGAATTTTTTGATATTCTCATGCACCATCGTGTGGATCTTGATGTTGTGCTCCCAACGCTGATAGTGCTCGCGATCGGGCAGCTCGCCTTTGACGATCAGATACGCGGTCTCTAGATAATTGCTCTTCTCCGCCAGCACCTCGATCGGATAGCCGCGGTATCGCAGGATTCCCTTTTCGCCGTCGATATAGGTCACCCGGCTGCGGCACGACGCGGTGTTGGTGAACGCGGGGTCATAGGACATCACGCCGAAATCATCGGGCGCGGTCCGGATTTGCCGGAGCGCGGCGGCGCGGATCACGCCGCCTTCTTCGATGGGAATTTCGTAGTTCTTGCCAGTGCGGTTATCGGTGATGCTGAGTGTGTCCTTGGCCATCGCGGGATCCTCTTCTTCGGAATTTATTTCGGGGGTTGATTTTGGCGCCCGGGGCAGATTGCGCGCCGGGTGGCGAAGCCTGCCGGGCGCCATGCGCCGGATGTTGAAATCACTGTACCGCTCTTTTCGTTCAACATAAATACAGTAGTCGATTGCGGGAGTTTACGACAAATTCGCGCCCCCGGGCAACCGCTCCGCACTCGCTTTGCCACAGTCGAAATGGCACCCTCGAACCCGGAAAGAATCCGCGCCGGTCCCCGGCCTTTGACCGGGCCGCCGCGCGCGAGCGCCACAGGAAACCCGCCAAGATGATCGACAAGCTCCTAGGCGCCGTATCGGCCGTCATCATCGCGGCGATTTCGTCGCTCGGATACGGCGGCGTGGTGTTGATGATGGCGCTCGAGAGCGCGTGCGTCCCGCTGCCGTCCGAAGTGATCATGCCGTTTTCGGGCTACCTGGCGCATACCGGGCGCTTCGGTTTGCAGGCCGTCGCGATCGCGGGCGCGCTCGGATGCCTGCTCGGCTCGTACGCCGCCTACTACGTCGGCGCGAGCGGCGGGCGATGGTTTCTGCTCAAGTACGGACGCTACGTGCTGATCGCGCCGCACGAAATCGAGATGGCCGACCGGTTCTTCGCGCGCTGGGGAGCGCCCGCCGTATTCATCAGCCGGCTCTTGCCGGTGATCCGCACCTTTATAGCGTTTCCGGCCGGGGTCGCGCGGATGCGCCTGGTTCCGTTCACGATCTACACGCTGGCGGGATCGTACCTATGGTGCCTGATGCTGGCGTACGTAGGGATGAAGCTCGGGCAACATTGGGGAGACCTCGCGCCATGGTTTCATCGCTTTGATGGTGTGGTTGCGCTTTTGATCGTCGCCGGCGCGGCCGCAATCATCTACAATCGAATCAGAGGCATTGTCGCCGCGCCGCAAGGCGGCGCAACCGGCGAATGACCTAGGCCTCTCATTATCGAGGAGACGCGCGATGGATGAGCAGCAGAATTTCGCACCCGACGAACTCGAAGAAGTTTTCTCAACCATCGATTCGACCCAGGTGCAGATGGCGCGCGACTTGCTCGCCGAGGCGGGCTTCGAATGCTGGGTCTTCGACGCCGATGGCTCCCGGATGCTCGGTTCGACGGCGGCAATCGTTGCGCGCCTGATGGTGCATCGCGATCGCGCCGAGGCCGCGCGCGTGAGCCTCAAGGATTTGGGCTTCAGCGAGTAGGGTCGCGCGGAGGACGCCGCGATGATACCGGATTGACGGCGGCGTGCGGTGTTCCACCAGATTTATCCGCGCAGTTTCGCCGATGCGAACGGCGACGGAATCCGCGACCTGGACGCAATCACGGCGCATCTCGATTACCTGAACGACGGCGCCGCGCGCGCGCCCGGGGGCGACACGCTCTGGCGCCCCTCGAAGCGCTGGTCCTCGCGGTCGAATAGAAGAGGAACCGCGGACTTCGCCGATTGAGCAGTCAGATTTTCGGGTCCGGCGAACGCCGGACGCGAAGTTGGCTTTCTAATCTTTGAATCTGTGTAATCTGCGAAATCTGCGGTTTCTCTGCTAAGATCGCGCTCATGCACAAGCCGCGTTTTCTCGATCAGATCGCGCTCGAACTGGGTGACCGCCACGCCTTCACCGGCCGCTTCGCGCGCGGACGCCGCCCGTTCCAGCCCGCGCACGTCGAGCCCAAATGGCCGCGCGATCGCGCCGCCGAGATCAAACATATCAAGCTCGAAGTCGCGCTGGACTTCGCGCGCAAGCGAATCACCGGCACGGCGACTCATCGCGTCGCCGCGATCGCCGACGGACTCGCCACGCTCGAGTTCGACGCGGCGGAGCTCGAAATCGCCGCGGTTCGCGCCGCCGGAGAACCGGCTGCGTTCGAGAGCGCAGACCACAAGCTGCGCGTCACGCTTGCGAGCGCGCTCGCGGCCGGCGCGGAAATCGAGATCGCGATCGATTATTCGGCGTCCCCACGGCGCGGGTTGTATTTCGTCGGTCCCGATGAAGCGTACCCGGACAAACCCGTGCAGGCCTGGACCCAGGGTGAGGACGAGGATTCGCGCTACTGGTTTCCGTGCTACGACTACCCGAACAACCGCACCACGAGCGAGGTTATCGCGACCGTGCCCGAGGCATTCACGGCGGTCTCCAACGGCGCGCAAATATCGGTCAAGCACGACCGCGCGGCGCACACGCGGAGCTTTCATTTTCGCCACGAGGTCCCGCATTCCGCGTACTTGATCACGCTCGCGGCCGGAGAGTTCACCGTGCTCGAAGATCACGCCGGCGCCACTCCGGTTCTCTACTACGTGCAGCCCGGGCGCGAGGACGACGCGCGCCGCGCGTTCGGCAACACCCCGAAGATGATCGAATTCTTCGAGCGCAAAATCGGCGTGCCGTACCCGTACGCCAAGTATGCGCAAGTCGCCGTCAGCGATTTCATTTTCGGCGGAATGGAGAACACCTCGGCAACGACCCAGACCGCCGACACGATGCACGACGCGCGCGCGCATCTTGATTTCAAAAGCGATCCGCTGGTCGCCCACGAACTGGCACATCAATGGTGGGGCGACCTGCTGACCTGCCGCGACTGGTCGCACGCGTGGCTCAACGAGGGCTTCGCGACCTACTTCGAGGCGCTGTGGTGCGAGGAAAACCTGGGCGCCGACGAATTCGCGTGGAACCTGCGCCAGGATCGCGGCGGATACTTCGAGGAGGACGGGCATCACTACCGCCGCCCGATAGTGTGCAACCGCTATCGCGCGCCAATCGAGCTGTTCGATCGCCATCTCTACGAAAAGGGCTCGCTGGTGCTGCACATGCTGCGCCGCGAGACCGGCGACGCGATGTTCTTCAAAGCGCTGAATCTTTACTGCACGCGCCATCGCGGCCGCAACGTCATCACCCAGGACTTGCAGCACGCCTTCGAGGACGCGACCGG
>DATKSB010000026.1:0-34673 GCA_035531855.1 Binataceae bacterium (SeqCode) | reverse complement strand
ATCGAGCCCCTTGCCGCGAAAGACGTTGAAGTGGTTGAACCAGAACGCGGTCAGCACTTCCTGGAGCTGGCGGGGGCCGTCGATCGCGCGGGCGATACGCGCTTCGATCGCCTCTCGCATCACGGTTTGCTGTCGGATACGCGCGTCCTTCAGATCGCCGTTCAGAACATCCTTGTCGGCGCCCTTGTCCCGACGCCGCACTTCCATCACCGGTCCCTGGAAATCTCGAAACAGCTCCAGCGGGGACAGGTGGAGCGTGCGATAGCTCGTGATCTGGTCGTGCAGGGTTGCGGGAATTGGGATTTCCGACTCGGGATAAAGCTGCTCGTGGATGTAACCGTCGGGGCCGACCTGGCGAATGTGCTCGATATCGCCGGGCCGCGGCCCGAACGCGAGGCGGTTCAGGAGATGAAGTGGGCGCTCTTGCCCGGATAGGGTGCCGGTGTCGTTCATCTGGGTCGTATCCAATAAAGATATACGACGCGGCCGCGCGATGGATGCGCCCCCTTTGGGACCTTCTACTTGAGCTTACGGCCGGCGGCGCGCTTTTGCGCGATAGTGGCGGCGCCGCCCTCAGCCACCCATCGCGTCTGCCGCGCGATTCCGTTGACGATTTCGACTTCACGCGGGGTTAGCCCGCTGCGGCCGAATATCGCTCGGATCGCCAGCATGATGTGCTCAGGGTTGTGGACCGGCAGAAAGCCGATCGCAACCAGCGACTCGGCCAATCGTTCGAGCGCGGCGTCAACCGCGGCCATGTCCGCGAATTCCGGCGCAGGGCGTATCGCCGCGGGACCTTCGATATCGGCGAGCATCAGCTCGTACGCGACGATCATCACCGCCTGTGCAAGGTTCAGCGACGGATACTCGGGCGCGGTGGGAATCGTGATGAGCCGGTTGCACAGCTTAAGCTCGCGGTTGGTCAGCCCGCGATCCTCGGGACCAAAGACGATCGCGATTCGGTTGGACGGTGCGAGCGTCGCCAGATCGCGGACGACGGCGCGCAGCGGTTCCGCGCCAGCGCGATAAAATCCGGGACGGCAGGTGGTGCCCAGGGTTATCGTGCGATCGGCGAGTGCGCTTGCGAGGTCGGAGTGAATCGCGGATCGCGCCAGCAAATCGCGCGCGTGGACCGCCATCGCGGTCGCGGCGCGGCTTCGAATCGACGCCTGCGGCGCGACAATCCGCAAATCAGAGAGGCCCATGTTCTTGAGCGCGCGCGCAACCGAACCGATATTGCCGCCTTGCAGCGGTTTGAACAGGACGAATGCGGTCTGATCGCGAAGCGTCATCAGGCGATCGTTATAGCATCAGCGAGTTGCTCCGTGGATGGCGCATCACCGAGCCGGACCGGTATTGTCGCTCGAAGTTCAAGCCGCCGTCGAATAGGGTGGTCGCGATGAAATGGCCAGCAGGATTCGAACCCGGGAAGTCCTCCGTCTATGCGCGTAATGAAATTGTGATTGCCGCTTCGCCGGAGCGGATTTGGCGATGGATGATTCGCGCTGCCCGATGGCCCGAATGGTACGCTAACAGCTCGAACGTCGAGTTCCTGAGCGGGGGCGGCCCGCCCAATCTTGCGCCCGGCACTGAGTTCAAATGGAAGACCTTCGGCGCGACGATCACCAGCCGCGTGATCGTTTTCGATCCGCCGCGCGAACTTGCGTGGGACGCGCGCGGAGTTTTGGCCGCGGTGCATGGATGGACGATCGAGCCCGCGGGTGCGGTATGCCGCGTCGTCACCGAGGAGACGCAGAACGGAATCCTGCCGATGCTGGCGTGGTGGTATTTGCGCCCAATGCTCGAGCGGGGGCATCAGGACTGGGTCGAGAGCCTTAAGCGCGTGGCCGAGGGCGGCGAGCCGTCGTAGTCAGGACGCCTGGTCCATCGTCAATTCGAAGGCGCCGGGTTCGCTCGTAGCGCCGAACAGCGCAAGGAGCTGGCCGAAAGCGATTATAGGCGTAAACATCCAATACTTTCGCCGCAAGAGCGGCATCAGGCGCGCGCGTTCGCCGGAATCGTCGATGAATCGCGCGTGTCCCTCGAATTTTTCGCCACCGATGTCGAGTCGGGCGACCGGTGTTTTGCGCAGGTTCTTGACCCAATTGCGCGACACGTTCGCCGTCGGAAGGATGATCTTGTCGCCTGTGACGACGAACCAGATCGTGACGTCGTAAGGGTTGCCCGACTTGCGGCCGACATGCGTCAGGACGAGCGTTTGCCGGCTCGCGACACGCCCAAGCCGCGCGGTGGTTTTGTCATCCATCGCAGGTCACCTTTTCCCGAGTTTCTGAACCCTATGTTCCTGACGCGCGAACGCGAACCATACTCTACTCTGTGACGGTTTCCATCACGCGGCCGCTCGCCGTATCGACGATCTGGACCTCGACCGGGGCGCTGACCTTGTAATCTTTTTTCGCCGTGTCGATTCCAGACTTCAGGTCGGTCATGAACTTTTGTTTGGCGAACGGCGGCATCTGGTCCATCGGAAAATTATCCATCAGGATTTTGGCCTGGGTTTTCGACGCCCATTGAAACGAACCCACCTTCGGCCCCGCGATCGGTAGCCCGCGCACTATCTGTTCGAGGTCTCCCTGAAAAGTCGTGGCAGGCTGCGTCACCGCGGAGGCCGACGCCGCCTGCGGCGCGTTCGCGTCCGGCGCCGCCGACGCGACCGGGCCCGCGCCGCCGCCCGCGATCTTCGCCATCAGATCTTTCACCTGGCTTTTGGCGTTGTCGTCGGGCGCGAGGCTGTACGCCTTGGTCAGCGCCGCCTGCGCGTCGCCCTGCTTGTTCTGCTGAGCAAACGCGACGCCCATATTGTAGTAGGCCTGAAACATGTCGGGCTTGATCTTGAGCGCGCGCTGATACTGCACCAGCGCCTGATCAGGATTGCCGGTGTAGAGGTACATCGTGCCGAGATCGGTGCGCACCTCGGGATCGTCGGGTTTCTTCTTCAGAAAATGCTCGTAGGCGGCGACCGCCTGATCGTACTTGTTGGTGTCGTAGTCGATATCGCCGATTCCGCGCAGCGCCTGCAGGTTGTCGGGGTCGAGCTTCAGCACGTGTCCGTATGCGTCGAGGGCTTTGGAGTAGTAGGTGTCGTCGAACATCGCGGCGCGCATCGAGACGTTGCCAAGCTCGATCCACGCGGCGGGATCTTTTGGTTTCGCGTTGGCGTCTTTTTCGATCTTGTCGATAAAGCTGCGCGCCTCGGTCGGAAGCTGAACCCGCGGATGTCCCGCCGGAAGCTGATTGGGAGCGTTGTTGCCCGCGGTGCCGCCGAGCGAGTTGCTCGCGCCGCCGTTTGGTAGCGGTCCGCTGCTTTCGGTTTGTGCAACCGGCGCCGACGCGACCTGCTGCTTTACCGCCGCCGGGGTGCGCCACATGATCCACGCGGCGGCGCCAAGTCCGATCACGGTTATCGCGATGAACACCGCCACGAACGCAAACGTGATCGGCATCGGCTCTTTCGCGACGGACACCGCCGACGCCTTTGCCGCCTCCGCGGAGCCCGCGGACGAAGCCGCGGCGCCGAGCGAGCGGCCGCACTCGACGCAGAACTTCGCGCCAGCCATCAACGGGGCGCCGCAATGCGGACAAAATCTCATGCTCAAAATTCCTGCCTGGTCAGATTCCTACCTGACGCGATCAGGTATTAGCAATACGGCATCGCGCGGCGGGTTTATGCCCGGCGCCGCGATCGGGTATAGTTCGCCCGAAGGCAAGGAGAGACGCCGATGCAACTATATGATTCCTTCGGACCCAACCCCCGCGCGACGCGAATGTTTCTTGCGGAAAAAGGCATCAAGCTCGAAACGAAAGATGTCGATCTGATGAAGGCGGAGAATCGCCGCGCTCCCTATACCGACCGCAATCCCGGCGGCCAACTGCCCGCGCTCGAACTCGACAACGGCCAGTGTATCGGCGAAACGGTTGCGATTTGGGAATACCTGGAAGAGAAGCATCCGACCCCGGCGCTTATCGGCGCCACTGCGGAAGAGCGCGCCGAGGCGCGGATGTGGCAGCGGCGCATCGAGCTCAAAATCACCGAGCATCTATACAACGGCTTTCGCTATTCCGAAGGCGCCGCGCTGTTCAAGGACCGCATGCGGATCCTGCCCGAGGCCGCGCCCGGTTTGAAGCAGGTCTCGCAGGACGGACTCAAGTGGCTCGACGGCCTTTTGGCCGGGCGCGACTATATCGCGGGCAAGCGGTTTACGATCGCCGACATTATTTTGTACTGCGCGCTCGACTTCGGTTCCGGCGTCGGCCAGAAGATCGATCCCTCGCATTCGAATCTGAACGCATGGTTCAAGCGCGTCGAGGCGCGGCCGAGCGCAAAGTCGAGCTTGCATCCGGCGTCGGCGCAGACCGGCATGAAAGGATAACGCGCGAGCGTATTGGAATCGGGCCATGCCGCCAACTATCGAAGAGATCTCCGTCCAACTGACCCGGCTGGTGCGCGCGAAAACCGGCGATACGAACGCTGCGGTGCGGGAAATCTCGCCGCTGCCGGGCCACGCCGGATTCGGCTACAGCTTTATCCTCGAGCGCACGACGCCGGGCGCGCCTGTCGGTAAGCTGGTGCTGCGCGTCGCGCCCGAGGGAGTGAGAATTTCGGGTCCGGCCGACGTGATTCGGCAGGCCCGGATCATGCAGTCACTGGCCGATACCGACGTGCCGGTGCCGCCGATAATCTGGTACGGCGACGAGGCGGAATTTTTCGGACGGCCGTATTTCGTCGATGGATTCCTCGACGGATTTCGCCTCGCCGACAATCCTCCCATCTCCCGCGGTGAAGCGCGCAGCCTGGCGTTGAAGGCCATCGGCAAGCTCGGCGCGCTGCATCGCGTCGATTGGAGCACGCGGCGCCAGGCGTGGGGCGACCCGACCCCTCTCAGCGACGAGATGAAGCGGCTCGATCATTTGCTCGACCGTCCGACGCTCGATCCCGCAGTGGTCGCGCGCGGTCCTGAGCTGCGTGCAAAGCTGTACGCGTCGTTGCCCAAGAACCCTCGCGTCGGATGCGTCCACGGCGATTTCCAGTGGTCGAACATCATGTTCAATAATGGCGAGGTCGCCGCGCTGATCGATTGGGAGATCGCGCTATGCGGCCCGACCCTGCTCGATGTCGGCTGGATCTCTTTCTTCGCCGACCCTGCCAGCTTCTACGTCACCAACGACGCGAATCGGACCTCGCCGCTCAGCGCCGAGGAGATTATCGCGGCGTACTCGGAGGTCGCGGGGGTTCCGGTCTCGACGGATGAAGTGCGATGGTTCCGCGCGTTCGCGGGCTACCGCTTCGGCGTGATCACCTGCTTCAACCTGATGCTGCATCGGCGGGGCAAGCGCGACGATCCGCATTGGGAAGATATAGCGCTGTCCGCGCCCACGATGTTCTCGCATGGGATCGAGCTGCTGGGCTGATCTCGAACGAGCCGAACGCGAGGTTAGACTATGGATGCCGCCGCGAAGACCCGGGTCGAAGTCAATACCGCGGACCACAAAAACGCGGAGAGAATCGCAGACGAAGATCATCCCGCACTCAACGCGATTCTCGGCGCAAATCCATTCGTCGGGATCGACGCCGCGCAAATAGCCGGCACCCTTGCGCGATTCTTCGGCCACCTCGCGGCGCATCCGGGCGCGGTGGCCTCGCGCGGCATCAAGCTCGGCCTCGAGGTCGCGCAGGTCGCGGCCGGCACGTCGGAAATTGAACCCGAAGCCAGCGACAAGCGCTTTGGCGATGCCGCGTGGCGCGAGCATCCGCTCTACCGCCGCGTGATGCAGTCCTATCTGGCGTGGCGCACCGCGATGCACGATCTGGTGGGCGACGATGATTTCGGCGACTGGAAAGATGCCGAGCAGATGCGCTTTGCCGTCACCCTGATGACCGAGGCGCTCGCGCCGACCAACACGCTGGCCGGGAATCCGGCCGCGCTCAAGCGCGTGTTCGATACCGCGGGGATGAGCCTCGCGCGCGGACTCAAAAATCTCGTGAGCGACGCGATTTACAACGGTGCGATGCCGGAGCAGGTGGACAAGCGGCCGTTCGAGGTCGGCAGAAACCTCGCGGTCTCGCCGGGGGCGGTAGTACTGCGTACTCCGTTGTGCGAAGTGATTCAGTACGCACCCGCCACCGAGAAAGTATTCGAGCGCCCGCTGGTGCTGATTCCTCCGCAGATCAACAAATACTACATCATGGATTTGGCGCCCGGCCGCAGCTTTATCGAATACGCAGTCAAGCACGGAATCCAGGTATTCACGATCAGCTGGCGCAATCCGACGCCCGCTAACCGCGACTGGGGTCTGGATGACTATATAACCGCGTGCAAACAGGCGATCGACGCCGCCTGCGAAATAACCGGCAGCGCCGATGCGAATGTGGTCGCGGTCTGCGCGGGCGGAATCACCACCTCGCTGATGCTGGGACATCTGGCGGCGGCCGGGGAAAGCCGCGTGCATGCCGCGACGCTGCTGGTGACGATGCTGGATACGTCGATGCCTTCGATGACCGGGATGTTCGCGACCGAGGACGCGATCAAGTCGGCCATCGCGCGTTCCAAACGCAAGGGAATACTCGACGGCGCCGACATGGCGCGCGTGTTCGCGTGGCTTCGGCCCAACGACCTGGTCTGGAACTATTGGGTGAATAACTACCTGATGGGCCAGCAGCCGGCCGCATTCGACATACTATATTGGAATAGTGATTCGACCTGCCTGCCGGCGAAACTGCACGAGGGATTTCTCGGTCTCTTTTTGAGCAATCCACTGGTCGGTTCAGGCGAAGTGACTATTCTCGGAACTCCTATCGACTTGCGCTCGGTGAAGAACGATATGTACCTGGTCGCTGGAATGACCGATCATATCTGCGCATGGCGCGCGTGCTATCGTTCGACCCGGATGTTCGGCGGCAACGTCGAGTTCGTGCTCGGCTCGAGCGGGCATATCCAGAGCCTGGTGAATCCGCCGGGAAATTTCAAAGCGCGTTACTATATCAACCAGCGCCTGCCCGATGATCCGGACAACTGGCTGAAGGGCGCGGCCGAGAGCAAGGGAAGCTGGTGGGATCATTGGCTCAAGTGGCTGACCGCGCGCGCCGGATGGGAAAAGCCCGCGCCGTCGCAGCTTGGCGGCGATCGCTACCATCCTTCCGATCCCGCGCCGGGAATCTACGTACACGAACGTCACTGACACGCGGGCCGCTGGAGGAAACGTCATGTCAAACGGTGGAACGAAGAACCCGTCCGGGAGTGAGGCTCGGCTGGAAACGCGAATCGCCGACCTCGAACGCAAAGTCGGCGAGCTCTCCGAGCACGCCCGCAAGCTCGAGGCGCATCTCCGCGAGCAAGAAGTGCGGCTGGAAGAGCGGATTCAGAAAATCGCGAATCTGATCGCGACCACCCAAGCCGGCCGGATCTGACCGTAATTCCCATTCAGTCCGGATTGGCCAAATCTTCCGCGCTCGAGCCGCGCAGCGCCGAGCACCGGCTCACCCGCCTTGCGTATGCATGCATGGTCACGCAGGGCGTGAACGTCGGATGGCTCGGACCATTCCTGGTCGAAATCTCCGCCTCGATGCGCGTGCCGATCGATCGCGGCGGCCTGATAGTCAGTGCGGTTGCGGCGGGTTACTTTGCGGCGCTGATTGCGGGCGGCGAAATCGCGCATCGACGCAGTGCGCAGCAGATGCTCCGCGGCGCGATGGTTTTGGTGAGCGTGGGACTGTGCGGCGTCGGGCTCGCACCGCGCCTTGGACTGATGCTCGCGGCGGCGGCGGTGGTGGGCCTCGGGCAGGGCGCGATCGATATCGCGAGCAATGCGATCGTCGCCGATCTGAACCGCGAGCGGCTGGGCGCGGCGCTCAATTATCTGCACGTGATGTTCGGAATCGGCGCGCTTTTGGGTCCGGTCATCGTCGGGTTCGCGCTGCGGGATCACGTTCCTTATTCAATCACGTTCCTCGCTGGCGCAGCGGTGACCGCCGCGGTGGCGCTGATGCTGTGGCGCGCTCCGTCGGTTGATACTCGCGCCGCGCCGGAAGAAATCGAGGGCGCGCTCGCGGTACTTGCGCATCCGATGATCTGGATAATCGCCGCCGTCCTGTTTCTCTACGTCGGCGCGGAGACCGGAGTCGGCGCGTGGCTGTTCTCGTACCTGCGCGCGCGCACGGCGGTATCGGCCGCGGTCGCGTCGTGGGCGGTCTCGCTTTATTGGTTCGGGCTGGTCGCGGGCCGCATGGCGGGCGGCGCGCTGGCGCATCGATCGGGGCCGAAGGCGATGTCGGTCGCGGCGGCGGCGCTCAGCGCGGCGGCGATTGCGGGACTGGTTGCGGGACCGTCCGCGCCTGGATTCGCGGCGGTCATGATTTTTCTGATCGGCGCCGGCTACGGTCCGGTGTTCCCGAACATGATCGCGATCGGGGCGGCGGCTTTTCCCGCCGAGGTCGGACGAATGACCTCAGTCGTTGCGGCCGGCGGCGCGATCGGCGCGATCCTGGTGCCGTGGATGATGGGGTACGCGCTCGCGACGATTGGCGCACGCGGTTCGATGCAGCTCGCGCTGGGGATCACGGCGCTGATGATTGCGTGCTTGTGCGCGGTGAGATCGGTGCGCGCTTCGCGTGAGAACCGCAACTCCGGCTGATGGTCAGCGCGCGGCCAGAATCTCCGCCAGGTGGCGTACCTCGATTCCCGCGCCCGCGCGATGCAACCCGCCGCCAATCTGCATCAGGCATCCGCAATCGTTCGAGACGAGGACTTCGGCGCCGCTTTCGCGGATTCGCGCGAGCTTGTCCTCGAGCATTGCGCCCGAGATCTGCGGAAACTTGACCGAGAACAATCCGCCAAAGCCGCAGCATTCCTCGCGGTCGCGCACCTCGACCAATCGAATTCCGTTGACGGCGCTCAGCAGCGTCATCGGCTCCTCGCGCACGCGCAACTCGCGCATCAGGTGGCAGGAAGGATGGTACGCGACCGCGCGCTCGAACCGCGCGCCGACGTATTTGACCTTCATCACGCTCACGATGAACTGCGAGAATTCGTAAACCCACGGGCGAATCGCGGCGGCCTTCTGCGCGAGCGCCTGGTCGTGCGCGAGAAGATCGGAGTAGAAAATCTTGAGCATGCTTGAACAGGAACCCGAAGGCACGATGATCGGCGTGTCGGGCTTGCACGCGGCCAGGAAACGCCGCGCGAGATCGACCGCCTCGTCGCGAAAGCCTTCGTTGAAGGCGACTTGTCCGCAGCAGAACGCGCCGCGCAGCGGACGCACCCTTAGCCGCAGCCGCTCGAGCACGGTTGCCGCGGCGTCGCCGACTTCGGGAAAAAATTCCTCCGCAAGGCAAGTCGAAAAGAGCTGAACTTCAGTCATCGTGCGGCCAGATGACGAGCACGTCGAGAGATTTCGGCCCATGCACACCAAGCACGATGCGCTTTTCGATGTCGGCGGTTCGGCTCGGCCCGGTGATGAGCGTCATGCGGTTTGCGGCGAGCGTGTCGGAACCGAACGCGTCGAGCGCGGCGGCAAGATCGGGAACGATTCGATCGATCCGCACGAAAATCACGCTGGCGGGCGGGAGCAATGTGAGCGAGCTCGGCCGCGTCGGCATCGACAGGACCGCGAGCGTGCCGGTCGAGGCGATCGCGTAGTCGGCCTCCGCGATTCCGATATCGGCGCGAGCCATGCGATCGCGAATCGCGGCGCGGGCCTCGGAATCGGTGGTCGGCGCGGTGCGCATCAGGGCAAAACCTGCCGCATCGAGCGCGCCAGCAATCGTATCCGCATCGGAGGTGGCGACGCCGTCGCCGATCGCGACCAGCCGTGGGTTCGTTTCTTTGGCCAGCGCGACGATTCGGTCGGTCGCTTTGGCCGGCGTAAAAACTCCCAAGAAGCGTCCGCCCACCGCTTCCAGCTCGCGCGCAAAACGCGCCACCAACTCGGCGCGAAACGCATCGGTGGCCAGAGGAACCGCCGCGTGAACCGGATGCTCCTGCGCAGGCATTGGTGCGCCCGCTTCCAGAGCGGACTTGAGCGTCGCGACGAGTTTGTGGAGCTCGGCCATCGTCAGATCTTCGCGTCGGGGCTTTCGGCGGCGCGGCGCGCTCTCGGCCGCGGGCGCGGAAAGTCGCGAATCTTCGTCCAATTGCCGAACGGCGGCGGCATCCGCCGAATCCATCCGTCATGCGCTATCGGTTTCAGAATCATCGCGGCGATTCGCCCGAGGATTCGGATAGTGCGCGGATGCCGCGCCATCTTTGCGAAGCGCCGTGCTCCCGCGCGCGCGCGGTTTGCCGCGGCCGGCCAATCGGGTGGAGTCGCGGACGAGGTTTCCTTCCAGCGCAGATGCAGCAGGATGCGTGGGATATCGATCTTGACCGGGCACACATCTTTGCACGCGCCGCACAGCGTCGAAGCGAAGGGCAGATGCGCGGCGGCGGAGCCGACCAGGTTCGGGCTGATGATCGATCCAATCGGTCCGGGATAGGGCGATTGGTACGCGTGGCCGCCGATATGGCGATAGACCGGGCACACATTCAGGCACGCGCCGCATCGGATGCACATCAGCGCTTCGCGCAGAACCGGGTCGGCGAGCATCGCACTGCGCCCGTTGTCGAGGATGACCACGTGCATCTCGCGCGGACCATCAAGCTCGCCCGCAGTGCGCGGTCCGCGAATAAAATTGGTGTAGGTCGTGAGCTTCTGCCCGGTCGCCGTGCGTCCCAGGATTTCAAGAAAGTGCGGCAGATCGGCGAGCCTGGGAATGACCTTTTCGATTCCCATGATGGCGACGAAGATTTCGGGCAGCGTCGAGGACATGCGGCCGTTGCCTTCGTTTTCGACCATGACCAGTGTGCCGGTTTCGGCGATCGCGAAATTGACCCCGGTGATTCCGAAATCGGCGCGCAGAAAACTCTCGCGCAGGCGGGTGCGCGCCTCGGCGGTCAACTCGGCCGGTTCGGGCGTGTACGGTATTCCGAACTTCTCGTGAAAAAGATTTCCGATGTCTTCCTTCGAGAGATGAATCGCCGGGGTGATGATATGCGAAGGCGGTTCGTGGCGAAGCTGCACGATATATTCGCCGAGGTCGGTCTCGAGCACTTCCATTCCAGCACTTTCGAGCGCGGGATTGAGCGTGATCTCCTCGGTCGTCATCGACTTGCCCTTGACGACGCGTTTGGCTCCTGAAGCCTGCGCGAGCTTCACGATATAGCCGCGCGCCTCGTCGGCGTTCGCGGCGAAGAAGACCTTGCACCCGTGCGCTTCGAGTTTTTTCGCCAACTCGACCAGCAACTCGTCGAGCCTTCCAATTGCGTCCTGCTTGATCGCGCGTGCGGCGGTGCGCTCGGCTTCGTAGGGCGAGAACTCGTCGCGCACTTGTTCGAAGTGCTCGAGATGGCGCGCGCTCGCGCTTTCGAGCTTGCGGCGCAGCTCGTGGTCGGCGGCGCCGGCGGCGCTTGCCTCAAAAAAGTCGCGCGGTTTGTGCGATTCAGGCATCAGACGAATTTGGCGCGCGGGTTTACGCGCCGGCTAATTGATGAGCGCGACCTGGCGCACCAGGCGCAGCACCGACTCGCGCGCGTTGTCCGCTCCGGGATGCTCCGGCGCGATCGACAAGAAGCTCTGAAAATCATCGAGGGCGGCCTGGAAGCATTCGAGCCGCTCGAACAGGCCGCCGCGCTCTGCCAGCTCCTCGACCGAACGCGGGTCGAGCAGCAGGATGCGATCGAGCGCGGAAAGCCCGCGGTTCCAGTCCGACGCCGCCAGGTAGATTCCTTTCAGGTTGCGCAGAATCCGCGCGAGAGTTGCGCGCGCGCCGACCGGCTTGAGCATCGCCGGATGCAACTCGACCGGCTGGCCGAAGTTCTCCGCCAGCCGCGCGCGAATATCCTCGAGGGTCAGGATTTTTCCGTCGTAAAACGGATCGATCACCAGCTCTCCGCGTTCATCGACCGCCTTGACCAGGAAATGAGTCGGAAACGAGATGCCGTAAAGATTGAGCCCGAGCCGCCGTCCTACTTCCAGATAGATCACCGAGAGCGTGATCGGAATTCCCTTGTGGCGATCGAGCACCTCGTTCAAAAACGAATTGCGCGGGTCGCTGTATTCGTCGCGATTGCCCTGGAAGCCCTTCTGCTCGAAAAGAAAATGCGACAGAAGCTGGATCCGTTCGACCGTGTCGCTGCCGGCGTGAACAATCGGCTCGGCCTCGCGCGCAAGCTCGGTGATTCGATTGAGGTAGTGGTCCAGGTCCAGCGCGGGATATTCCTCCTTGGCGATCAGCAACGCGCCGCGCGCCAGGGGAACCGGCTCGCGCGCGGCGATCGAGGTGAACTCGCGGCGTGCGTCATCGTTCATTGCGGGATTCCATCACTTCCGAGTTTCTAATGGCGCGCGGGCTTTGACAAGCGCCTGGCTTTCGATTTCGCCAATCGCCAGCGTGATTTCCTGGACCACTTCGGGCAGAGTCTCGCGCCGCGACGCTCGTTCGAGCGCACTCTGCGCAGCCGTGCCGCCTAGATTTCCGAGCGCCCAGGCGGCGTGTGCTCGCACGATGGGTTCGGATTCATATTCGAGCGTGCGCGCAAGCGCGGGAACCGCGTCGCGATTTCCGGTGTTGCCCAGAACGATGGCGGCGTTGCGCAACAGCCCGCGCCGCTTGGCGCGCTTGATCGCGCTGCCGGAAAATCTGCGGCTGAAGGCCGCGTCGTCCAGCGCCAGGACGTCCGGCAGAAACGGGAGTGCAGATAGTTGATCGTTATCGTTCTCGGGCGCGTTCCATGGGCATACGTCGTTGCAGATGTCGCAGCCAAAAATCCATTGGCCGAGTTTCGGACGAAGCTCGCGCGCGATCGCGCCGCGATGCTCGATCGTCAGGTATGAGATGCACACGCGCGGCTCGAGCTTGTAGCCGTCTTCGAGCGCGCCCGTCGGGCACAGATCGACGCATCGGCGGCAGGTTCCACAATGGTCGCGATAGGGTGCGGCCGGCGCGTCGATCTCGAGGTCGGTGAAGATTTCGGCGAGAAAAAAATATGACCCATGCTCCCGGTTGAGCAGCATCGTGTTGCGGCCGAACCATCCGAGCCCTGCCTGCGACGCCCATTCGCGTTCAAAGACCGGACCGGTATCGACGTAGGTACGCGTGATCGAATCGGGACGCTGGGCGACGAGCGTTGCGGCGACCGACTTCGCGGCGGCGAGAACGTAGTCGTGATAGTCAGGGCCCAGCGCATATGCCGCCATTCGCCCGCGCAATTCGGCCCGCCAATCGATTTCCGGGGCGCGCACGGCGGCGTAGGGGTAGGCCAGGCTGATGACGGATTGGAAGCGCGGGTCGAGGACGCGCGGGTCAATGCGCCGCCCCGGCTCGCGCGCGAGATACTGCATCGTGCCTTGGCGCCCGTCGGCGAGCCAATCGGCGAAAAATTTGTCGCGAGCATCGAGCGGATGCAGGCGTGCAAATCCCACCATCGCGAACCCGCGCGCCCGCGCCGCATCGTCTATAATTTTCGTCAAGTTCGCCATCGCGATCAAAAACCTTAGCATCCAGGCGGTATAATCTAGTCTATAATTGTGGAGTCATTGACTCCAGAATTAGGAGTAATTAGGTTCAAAAGGGTAAGGAAGATGCGGCCTTGACCGCACTCGTATCCGGAGGAAAAAGATGGCCGAGGAAATGAACCAAGGAGAGCGTAAAGAGCTCCACATCGAACATTCCCATTCCGGCGCGCAGAATTCCGCCCCGGAAAACTCCGCGCCGATCGATAACTCGACTCTGCCCGACGTGAACCTCACGCCCAAGGCGGTCGAGATGGTTCGCAAGATGCACGCGAAAGAGGGCCTCGACGCCGCACACGGCATCCGCATCAGCGTCGTCGGCGGAGGATGCTCCGGGTTTCAGTATCAGATCAACTTCGACCAGCAAAAAGACGGCGACCGGGTGGCGGAGTTCGACGGGATGCGCGTGTATATCGATGATTTCTCGCTGCCGTACATCGCGGGCACCACGCTGGATTTCGTAGAGGGTCTGCACGGCGCGGGCTTCCGCTTCGACAATCCTCGAGCGAGCCGCACCTGCGGTTGCGGATCATCGTTCAGCGCCTGAACTAATTCAGACGACGCTCATTGGCCGCTCGGGCAAAGGCTCGAGCGGCTTTTTTAATCTTTCAGCCCGCGACGTAAACGATTCCGGCGCGGATTGCGATGAACCATATGGCGACCGTCGCGATCAGATAGAGATAAAATCTCAGCATGATGAGGTTGAACGTACAGTGAACCGCGCTGTGCAGGACGCGAAACGCGACGAAGATCCACGCGGCGTCCAGGTATGCCGCATCGACCTGCTTCATCGCGAATAGATAGAACACCAGAACGTAGAATAGCACCGGAATTTCGAACAGATTTTTCAGATTGTCGGAAGGATTCGACACCGCCGGAGGCGAGAGCTGCGCGAACGCCACGGGCGAGAGTTCCTCCCGGCTGAAATTGCCGCGGGTGATGAATCTGATCCGGCGGACATACATGTACACCCACACTGCGAGCGTCAGCAGCATCATCGCGAACATCGGTCCGAAGATTGCCGTTTGCTCCATGTTCACCTCCAGCTACCGGGAGAGTCGATTTCGCAGCCGCGATTGTGCGGGAACGCTCGGCTCTTCGCAACGCAGCATCGGTTCTGCACGCGCTGCGCATTGTGCTAAACCGACGCCACGATGCTCGCGGCGCTGCTCTTCTGGCTCTCGCCCGCGCGGCGGCGCTTCATGCGCCGCTATGCGCGTCCAGCGCTAGGCGCGATGCGCGAGCGGCTCATCCATTTTGGCGGACCGCAGGCGGTTGGGTTCGTTTCGATAATCCAGGACGCGAACGCGGAGTTTCTTGCCTATGCGCTCGCGCGCGGCGGGCCGCTCGAAAGCTATCGCGATCGCGCGACGCCGGCCACGGTCGAGGCGTGCCTGGGCGCGATGCTGATTTTCTCGGTCAATATGTTCGCGCGCGAAGAGATAGCGAAAAACGAGAGCGAGCTGGTTCGATTGCTCGCCGCGGTCATCGGATGCGACCCGATGCAGGTGATGCTCCGGCGCGATAGTCTTCGCAAGGCGCCGCGCTCGGAAGAGTGGGCGCTCTACGCGCAGTTGATTTCCGCGCTCGGCGGCGAACGGCCGGCCTATGCCGCCGAAGTTGAGCGCGCCTTCGGCTTCAACTACCTGTCTTATATAGGGCAATATCGCGGCAGGCTCGAGCGCGAAGCCGCGCGATTCGATTCCGACACCTAGAGCGCAATGGAGAGGGCAGTGAAGGATCTGGACGGCAAGGGAATTATCGTGACCGGCGCCACGCGTGGAATCGGCAGAGAGATTGCGCTCGAATGCGCGCGGCGTGGCGCGCGGATCGCATTCAACTACGTTAAGAGCGA
This sequence comes from Binataceae bacterium (SeqCode), assembly GCA_035531855.1. Lineage (GTDB taxonomy): Bacteria > Desulfobacterota > Binatia > Binatales > Binataceae > JBARDN01. Next base: position 19,255 of record DATKSB010000026.1, on the reverse strand, counting down.
AACGCCGGCCGCCGAGGTCAAAGCCGAGATCGACGCGCTCGGGGGCCGCGCGCTAGCCTTCAAATGCGACGTCGGCGATCTCAAGTCGGTGCGCGAGATGGTCAACGCGGTCAAGAAAGAGTTCGGCGCGATCGACGGTCTGGTCAACAACGCCGGTATCACACGCGACAAGGTTCTCGTGATGATGAGCGAAGAAGACTGGGCCGAAGTTATCCGCACCAATCTGACCGGGTCATTCAACTTCGTGCGCGCGGCGGCGTTCATGATGATGAAAGCCAAGCGCGGCTCGATTCTCAACATCACTTCGGTCAGCGGCCTTATCGGGCTTCCCGGACAAGTGAACTACTCGGCCGCCAAGGCGGGAGTGATCGGGCTTACCAAGTCGCTGGCGAAAGAAGTTGGGCGTCTCGGCGTGCGTGCCAATGCGCTGGCGCTTGGATTTATCGAAACCGACATGACCGCGGCGCTGCCCGAGGAAATCAAGGCGCAGGCGCTCGCGATGATTCCGCTCGGACGCTTCGGGCGCGTCGCAGACGTAGCGCCGATGGCGGCGTTCCTGCTCTCCGACGCGGCCGCGTACATCACCGGCGCGGTGATCAACGTCGATGGCGGACTCGCGATGTAACGTTGCCGGTCACTGCGCCGAAGGATGACCCCATTCCTGCTCGCAACTGAGGATGTTGATCTGATCGCCACGCTCGACCGCGCGTAGTTTTTTCTCGTATGCGGCATCGATCGCGCGTGCCAGGCGGCGCTCGCGGCCGGGAGTGCGCCATCGGTTGTATGCGTCCGGGCCGCCGTTGTAGGCCGCGTATGCCGATCGCGCCAGGGCGTGGGTATTGTCACGAATCGGATCGATATGCGGCTTCGCGGCCACCGTTCTGAGCATCTCACCCAGAATCTCGGTGCCTGCGCCGGCGTTGTACAGAACGTCCCAGCGCAACTTGTCCACGCTGTAGAAACCGCGCCATACGTGCTTGTTCACCTGCATCAGGCCGATGTCGCCGGTCGAGCTCTCGAGCCAGGTCACGCGATCGTTCACTCGCACGAATTGCCGCCAGCAGCTTTCCTGCCACGCCGCGCTCTTGACCAGAAGCCGAAACGTCGCCCGATAGCGCGGCGCCAGATTTGAATCAGCAATCTCGCGCTCCGTGCTGAGCGTCAGCAACTGCTCCATCGTCTGACGATAGGGCTGGGCGTTGGATTGATTGACCACCACCCGCCTGAGACGTTGCGCGATTTGGGCCAGCTCCGGAACGATGCCCGGCTCGGCGGCCGACGCCTCGGTGGGTTCGATTAGCCACAGCGGGATGCGGAGCCATGGTCCTGCGGCCGCATGCGGCGCGGAAGGTGGCGATACGGCGGTGGGTGCCGGCTGCGGAGCCGCAGGCGTCGGTAGTGGAGCGGTCGGAGTCGCCGCCGCCGCTGCTACGGTAGGAGTCAGCGACGCCGCCGCTAGGGGAGGACGGGGCGTCGGCGTCGCGCTCGGCAAAGGGGTCGCAGCCGAAGGGCCAAGGTCGGACTCCGAGAAAGTTGCGACCGGAGAGGGCGCTGGCACCGGCGAAGACTCAGGCGTCGCGGAAGACAGGTCGCCAGTCTCGTCCGGGCTGGACGATAGCGGGCTCGAGAGCGGCTCCGTTACCCCGAACATACGCTTAAGGCTCTGGTCCTCGTCGAAATTAAATTGCAGCGGATCGCCGGTCACATTGGGCGCCATGATATGCGCGAGGCGGCGCAGATCCTCCGCCGACACGCGAATCCCGAGCGCAGGTGCCGCCTGGTCGAGCGCGAACAACGCGTCGCCGGCCGAGATGAAGGAAAGGAACTGCAAACCCTGCGCGCCTAGCTGCCCGCGTGCGCCAGCGTCGTGCACCGCGACCCCGAGCTCTTGCCACGTATCGAGGAACAGAGTCCGTACCGGATCGGGTCCGGCGGCGGACGGTGGCTTCGCGAGCGCATCGACCAGCCGATAGCGGCTCTCGATCAGTATCTGCATCAGCTGATCGCGAAACCGCTGATCGCCGACGTTGGCGCCGAGCTGCTTGATCGCAAACACCAGGAACGCGTCCCACTGATTAAGTTGTTTCTGAAACGCCGCCAGCTCGGCGGGAGTCGGCTCGCCCGGAGTTGCCGACGCGGCAGGAGCCGGCAGATCTGGCATCGTAATCACGAGGGTTATTCTTATGCCTTGAGCGAGCACCTGGATCTGCGGCTCGGCGCGAACCGTACTTATCGCGGCGCGGATTCGCGGGGCTATGTCTGGCGCAGCCGCCTCTTCAGCCAGCGCGCCAAGCTGCTGGATCGCTGGATTCAGGTCATAGGTAAAGGTTTCAAGCTCCGGAATCAGGTATTGCTTGATCAGATCGAAGCCCTTGCCCGCGACGAGCGTCTTCTGATGCGCCGCGTTGTATAGATTCACGTCAGTGATACGTATTTTGAGCCGCAATCCCGGCGCGATGTACGGCGACGACTCCGCCTCGGCGATTCCGCTCCACGCAATCGGGCTAACGCATCGTTCGCCAAGGGCAACTCCCAATCCAAAGCTCGCCGCCGTCTCCAGGCGCAGGCGCGGACTCGCCGACGAGAAGGCGGGATCTTCCGCGTAGAAGAATTGGCACTGGTCGGCGCCGTTCCACAGCGCGGCTTTGCCGCCCGGTGCGGTGTATATCTGGGCTTTTAGCGCGGCGCCAAGCGTCAGATAGTCGATCGTGATCGGCACGCTCACGTCGGCGGCGTGCGCGGCGCGGAGCGGGGATATCGCGGCGAATGCGATCATCGAAAACAAAATCAGCGTCGCGTGCGCGCCGCCCGCGGGGTGCGATGCACGTTTATCGACAGCTTCCAGGCTTAAAATCCTCCGGTCCGGGTTGAGATTCCTTCCGCGGCGCATATGTCAACCATATGGGATCAAGGAATGTGCTTGAAAGGACGCTGCACGGTTACGATAATTCCTTCAGAGTTGGGTGCGGCAAAATGAGTGCAGAACGACAGACCGACTTTTACGAGGCCGAGGCGCCTCAAGCTTCGCGCGAGCTGGCTGAGTTGCGCACCTCGCGCGACTATCTGGCTCCGTTCGAGATCGTGCGCCGCCGGGTGATCGACGATCTGTTCGACGGCAAGGCGACGATCGATGCCACCGTCGTGATCCGGATCGGCACGGTCGAAGAAAACGAAGCGGCCAGCGGTGTCGGCGTGGTTCACGCGCTCGACGTCGCGCTGCGCAAGGCGCTGCTGAAATATTTTCCGTTCCTCGAAACCGTCAGGGTTATCGAGACTTATACCCACGCCAGCGGCGATTCGACCGAAGCCGAAGTCGTTTCGGTCAAGAAATTCTCCGACGGACACCTCACCTGGACCACGCTCGCAAAGTCGGCGAACACCGTCGAGGCCGGATGGAAATCGCTGCTCGACGGCTACGAATGGCGGATCTACACCGAGAATCAGAAGCTCTCCCGGATGGGCGGAAATCCGCGCCTCTCACGCCGGTGAGCGCGACGCCGAAAGAGGACGCCGCTGCCCGGCGAACCGGCAAGGCTTCGCCCGGCAAGCTCGCGATCCTTTACGACGGCTCATGCGTGATGTGCCGCACCAGTGTCGAAGGCGTGCGCCATTTCGACAATTCAGGATTGATCGAGCCGCTCGATCTTCAGGATCCCGAGGCACGCGCGCTGTTCCCGGACCTCACGATGGAAGCGCTGCTCGAGGAACTGCACGCGGTTGACGATCGCGGGCGGGTGTTCCGCGGCGCGCGCGCGATCAACGAAGTTCTGCGGATGCAAACCGGACTGCGCGGAATCCTCGCCTATCTATGGTATGTGCCGGGCTACGCATGGCTGGCCGACCGGCAATACAAGCGAATCGCGGCCAGCCGCTATCAGCGCGACGCCAACGGCCGCCTGCGCCAGCCCTCTACGCCTCAAAGCTAACGCGCGGCGCCGCGCGGCAATAGGCCGCTATCGCTTGCGAGGCTGATGTATCATTCCCACGCGTGGCAGCGCGAAGAATCCCGTTCTCGCCGTCAGGCTCTCGGCCACTCGTGGGTGAGTGCATGACCGCCTCGGGATTTCTCCCTTCGGTCGAAATGACGAGCGGTGGCTCGGCTGAGGCTACGGTACTCATGCACGAAGCCCTCATTCGTCATTTCGACCGAAGGGAGAAATCCCGGGGCGTCCGTGCACGCACACGCGAGTTGCGTAAGGCCGAAGGCCGAGCACGGGATTCCTCGCGCGGCAGCCACGCGCGGGAATGACAACCGAGGAAACGCGCCGCAACAAACATTGGAACATCAGTCAACATTGGAACATCAATGATGTCCCACGGAAGACCGTCGGCTAATCAAACTGCCCCATTGCTCGCGCGCAGAATGCGTTGTTTCGCGAACGTCGCGCGCGGTAAGCTGTCAGGCTCACTGCCGTGAAACCGTTTTTCATCTACAACACGCTGTCGCGCTCCGTCGAGGAGGTTCATCCGCAGCATCCTGGGGCCGTCAGCCTGTATTCATGCGGTCCGACCGTCTATCTGCCGCAGCATCTCGGGAACATTCGCGCGTACCTGTGCTGGGACTTTCTGCGCCGCGCGCTCGAACTCAACGGCTACAGCGTCCGCCATGTGATGAACGTCACCGACGTCGGCCACATGACCTCTGACGAAGATACGGGCGAAGACAAGATCGAAAAGACCGCGCGCGAGCAGCACAAGACTCCGCTCGAAGTCGCGAATTTTTATCTAAAGCAGTTTCAGGACGATCTCGCCGCGGTTCACGTCGAGCCGCCGCAGGTATGGTGCCGCGCGACCGAGCATATCGACGCGATGCTCGAGCTGATCGCGCGGATTATCGCGGCAGGGATGGCCTACGTCACACCGTCGGGCGTCTATTTCGATGTCGAAAAATATCGCGGCGAGAATCGCGTCGGGCGGCTCTCGCGCCAGAGCCTTGATGAGCAGAACGCGGGCCAGCGCCTCGAGCATTCCGCCGACAAAAAGAGTCCGCACGACTTCGCGCTCTGGGTCCTCGCACAGCCTCATCACATGATGCAGTGGGATTCGCCGTGGGGACGCGGCTACCCCGGCTGGCATATCGAGTGCTCCGCGATGTCGATGAAATACTTAGGCGAGACGATCGATATCCACACCGGCGGGATGGACCATATTCCGATTCATCACGAGAACGAGATCGCGCAATCCGAGAGCGCGACGCATCATCCGTTCGTTCGCTATTTCGTCCACAACGCATTTTTGACCGGAAAGGAAGGGACGAAGATCTCGAAGAGCGCGGGCAAGTTTCCGCTGCTCTCGGATGTCACCGCGATGGGATTCGATCCGCTCGCGTTCCGGATTTTCTGCATGGGCGCGAAATACCGCTCCGAAATTGCGCTGTCGGACGACGGCCTGCGCGCGGCGCAATCGAACCTCGATTACTTTCGCGAGTTCGCTCGCGGCGTTCCCGCTGACGCTGTGTCGGCCGCCGCGGATGCGGACTTCGCGCTGCCATATGGCGAGCGCTTTATCGACGCACTCAACAATGATCTCAACACGCCGCAGGCGCTCGCGGTCGCGCTCGATCTGGTGGCTGAGGCTTATCGGCGCGGGGAGCGCAGGATCTGGAAGACGCTCTGCGGCTTCGATCAGGTACTGGCTCTCGGCCTGGAGGAAACTCGCGCGGCCGCGGCTAACGCGGAAATCGCGCCCGAAATTCAGGCGTTGATCGACGACCGCGCGGCGGCGCGCAGGGCGCGTGATTTCAAGCGCGCGGATCAACTGCGCGCGGAACTCGAAGCGCGCGGCTATGAGGTCAAGGACAATCGCGACGGCTCTGCGCTTTATCAGCTCCGCCGCGCATGAATTTGCGCTGCAAGAAGGGGTCGCGCGCCTTGAACCTTGCGGCCCTGCTCTCTTAGAATCGCGGATTGACCGGGCCCGGCCCGGTGGCCGTCGCGCGACAGCGGCGAACAGGTCTATACAGGTGCAGGTCGTTATAGGTGACTGATGGGAATTGAGCTCAAGAAATTCGACGCGCGTTCAAAGGCCGACGGACCCGAGGTAAAACATCTCGACCCGTCCAACGCGCCCTACTATCTGCCGATCGGCGACGAAGTGCAGATCTTCACCGCCGCTTACAGCGCCCGGCTGCCGATTCTGCTGAAGGGCCCGACCGGATGCGGCAAAACCCGCTTCGTCGAGCATATGGCGCATCAGCTCGCCGCGCTCGAAAACGGACCCAACGAACTTATCACGGTGGCCTGCCACGAGGACCTGACCGGCTCGGATCTGGTCGGCCGTTACCTGATCCAGGCTGACGAAACCGTGTGGGTCGATGGACCGCTGACTCAGGCCGTTCGCCGCGGTGCTATTTGTTACCTCGACGAAGTGGTCGAGGCGCGCAAGGACACCACTGTGCTGATTCATCCGCTTTCGGACCATCGGCGAATCCTGCCGATCGAGAAGCGCGGTGAGACGATCGAGGCGCATGAAGGATTCCTGCTGGTAATCTCGTACAATCCCGGCTACCAGAGTATTCAGAAGAATCTGAAGCATTCGACGCGCCAGCGCTTCGTGACGATCGAGTTCGACTATCCGCCCGCGGTGAAGGAAGTGGACATTATCGCGCACGAGGCGGGGCTGGATCGCGAGATGGCAATGCAGCTTGCGGTGCTGGGGGAAAAGGTGCGCAATCTGAAAGCGTCGGGACTCGAGGAAGGCGTTTCGACCCGGCTTCTGATTTACGCGGGCGAACTGATCCGGCAGGGAATCGCGCCGCGCCGCGCGGCAACCGTTGCGGTCACCTGGTCGCTGACTGATGAAGCCGATAGCAAGCGCGCGATCGATGAAGTCGTAAAGGCGATTTTTCCGTAGCCGCGGAAACCCGGTTTAACCCGCGCGTGGCGCGGCATGGCTTTGCAGCATAGGCGAGGTTCGATCATGGCAAAACTTCTTCGACCGATGGAAACCCTGGTGGCCGCCGCCGCGCTCGCGGCGATTTTCGGGTCGGCCGCGCCCGCCCGCGCGCAGGTCCCGACCGCAAGCCTGCAAACCGGTCCGAGGCTCGATTTTCCCGCCGGTCTGGCGACCGACAACCGCACCGTCTATGTCTCGAACTCGCGCAATAACACGATCGTCGCGGTTGACGTGGTTTCGCACAGCATCACGCTGGTTGCGGGAACCAATTTTCAGGACGGCAGCAACGACGGCGTGGGCGCCACGGCGCGCTTCAACAGCCCCGACGGGATCGCCCTGGTAAACCGCGACCTCTACGTACTGGACACCAACAATTCCGACTTGCGCAAGATCAATCTCGATAGCCAGACCGTCAGCACCGCGGCCGGCACCGCAAATATCTCCGGCACCGACGACGGCCACGCCTCCGCCGCGCACTTCAACCTGCCGACCCAAATCACCACCGACGGACAGAACCTGTACATCTCCGACAGCGGCAACAACACTATTCGCCGCATGTCGCTGTCAGACGGGATGGTCAAGACGATCGGCGGACAGGCCCAGACCGGCGGCAAAATTGACGGGCCCGCGCCCAAATCGCAATTCAACGGGCCGAGCGGAATCGCCACCGACGGCAAATTTGTCTATGTCGCCGACACCGGCAATGACGCGATCCGGAAAATCGATCTCTCGAGCATGACGACCTCGACGATCGCGGGCACCGGCGAAGAGGGCAGCAAAGACGGTCCTGGCCCGCAGGCGCAGTTCTCGAATCCGGGCGCACTGTGCCTTAACGGAAGCACGCTCTACGTGATGGACGGCGACAATCACGCGGTTCGCAAAATCGACACCGGCACCAATAACGTGACCACGCTCACCCAGGTCAACGGACATATCGGCTCAGGATGCGCCATCACCAGCGACGGCAGGACGCTGTATTACTCCGACACCACCGAGAACTCAGTGCAGGCGACCGATACTTCCAACGGCAACTTCGTGCCGTTGTATCCGCTGACCCAATGAGACCGGCGGCCATCACGGCGCGCAAAGTTTCGTGATCGATCTGCGCAGCGACACCGTTTCCCTGCCCACTCCCGCGATGCGCGAGGCGATCGCGCGAGCCGATCTGGGTGACGACGTTTACGGCGAGGATCCCACCGTCAACCGGCTCGAGGCGATGGCCGCCGCGATGGTCGGCAAAGAGGCCGCGCTGCTGGTGCCGAGCGGCACGATGGCTAATCTGGCCGCGATGCTGACGCATTGCGCACGCGGCACCCGCGCGCTGGTCGGCTCCGAGTCGCACACCAATCTTTATGAAGCCGGAGGCGCTTCGGCGCTGGGCGGGATCATCCTGACTCCGATACATAATGAGGAGAGCGGCGAGCTTTCTCTGGACGAACTTCGGCGCGAACTCGCCACGCCGGAAGATGATCATTTCGCGCGCACGGGACTGGTGGTGATCGAAAACACGCACAACCGATGCGGCGGCGCGCCGATCGCGCTGTCGCACATGGCCGCCGTGGCCGAACTGGCCCATCGCAAGGCGCTGCCTGTTCATTTGGACGGCGCGCGCATCTTCAACGCCGCGGCCGCTCTGGAAGCCAAGCCGGCGGCTATTGCCGGTTACGCCGACAGCGTCTCCTTTTGCCTGTCGAAGGGGCTTGCCTGCCCTGCGGGTTCGATGCTGTGCGGAGGCCGCGAGTTTATCGCCCGAGCGCGGCGCACGCGCAAGCTGCTTGGCGGCGGGATGCGTCAAGCGGGAATACTTGCGGCGGCGGGAATCGTCGCGCTGACGACGATGATCGATCGGCTGGCCGAAGATCATTCGCACGCACGCGCCCTTGCGCAGGGCCTGGCGTTGATCGCAGGGATTAACGTGCGCCCGGTCCCGCGCCGCACCAACATGGTGGTGTTCGATGTTGACGGCGAGGCAGCGGGGGCGCGGAAGTTCAACGAAGCGATGCGCGAGCGCGGCGTTCTGATCTCGCCGCGCGAGCCCGGCTCGTTCCGCGCGGTCACCCATTACGGAATCTCACGCGCCGATATCGATCGCGCGGTCGCGATGGCGGCCCAGGCCGCCGGCGAAATCTTCGGCGACTAAACCGGGCAGCGGGAACCCGCGGACGCTTGATTTATCACTAATGGACTCTCTGGAAGCACTCTTCTCGCTGCGGGGGCGCCGGGCGCTGGTCACCGGCGCGTCGTCTGGGCTGGGCGTGGAATGCGCGATCGCGCTTGCGATGGCGGGCGCCGATGTCGCCCTGGTCGCGCGGCGGGCCGATCGCGTAGAGAAACTTGCCGCGGAAATTTCGCGGACTCATCAGGTCAAAGCTAAAGGAGTCGGCGCCGACGTTTCACTCGACGGCGATCTGGATCGTGCGATTGCGCAGGCCAATGATGCGCTCGGCGGCATGATCGATATCCTGGTGAACAATGCCGGGGTCTCGCCCACCGGGCGCGCGGAAAATTTCAAGCGCGAGGATTGGGACCATGCGCTCGCGGTCAACCTGACCGCGCCGATGATGCTCTCGCAGCGGGTCGCGCGCGCGCTTATCGCCGCGAAAGCGCCCGGCCGGATCATCAACATGGCCTCGATTTACGCAAGCGTCGCAAGCTCGGTCTATCGCCTGTCGGCATACGCCGCGACCAAGGCCGCGCTCGGCAATCTCACCCGGCAACTCGCGGTCGAATGGGCGCCGCACGAAATATTGGTCAATGCGATCGCGCCCGGATGGATTCCGACCGAGGCGACTGAGGGCGGAATGGCGAAAGCCGCCAATCGCCAGCGGATGGAAACGTTCACGCCGCTTGGCCGCCTGGGCCGTCCCGAGGAAATTCGCGGCGCGGTGGTCTTCCTTGCCGGTCCCGCTTCCAGCTACGTTACCGGCGCCATGCTCGCGGTTGACGGCGGCTACACCGCATGGTGACGCGGCCGCGATGATCAGCCGGCGGTGCGAGCAGGGCGAGGGAAGTCGATGAGCAACCGGAATCTCTCGCGTCAGATTTTCCGCCGCAAGCCGGCCGCGATGTTGATGGCCGAGGCGGAGAGCAGCGGCGGGCTCAAACGCGTGCTTGGCGCGCTCGATCTTACGATGCTGGGGATCGGCGCGATCGTCGGCGCCGGAATTTTCGTGCTGACCGGAGTCGCGGCCGCGAAATACGCCGGGCCCGCAGTCACGCTCTCGTTCGTGGTTTCGGGATTTGCGTGCGCGATGGCGGCGCTGTGTTACGCCGAATTCGCCGCGATGATCCCGATCGCGGGAAGCGCGTATTCATACTCCTACGCCACGATGGGCGAGTTGGTCGCCTGGATCATCGGATGGGATCTCGTGCTCGAGTACGCGGTCGGCGCCGCGGCCGTCGCAGTCGGATGGTCCGGCTACCTGCAAGTGATTCTGAAAGGCTTCGGGCTTCGCCTGCCGAGCGCGATTGCGCACGCGCACGGAGCGGGACCCGGCGGAGTGATCGATCTGCCCGCGCTGCTTATCGTGCTGGTGATCACGGCGGTGTTGTACGTCGGAATCTCCGAAAGCGCGCGGCTCAATTCGGTGATCGTCGCGATCAAACTGGCCGCGATCGCGCTCGTGATCGTCGTCGGTGCGTTTTACGTCCGCCCGGCCAACTGGTCGCCGTTCGCGCCGATGGGATGGACCGGTGTGATGAAGGGCGCCGCGGTGATCTTCTTCGCCTATATCGGATTCGACGCGGTTTCGACCGCGGCCGAGGAGGTGATCGATCCGAATCGCGACCTGCCGATTGGAATACTCGCGTCGCTGTTCGTCTGCACCGCACTTTATATCCTGGTCGCCGCGGTGCTGACCGGGATGGTTCCGGCGCACACGATCGACTTGAACGCTCCGCTCGCGTCAGCTTTCGTGCATCGCGGATTGAACGCGGCTTCGGGAATAATCTCACTCGGCGCCGTGGCCGGTCTGACTTCCGTGCTGCTGGTGCTGCTGCTCGGGCAATCCCGGGTGTTCTTCGCGGTCTCGCGCGACGGCCTATTGCCGGCAGCGTTCAGCCGGATTCATCCGCGCTTCCGCACTCCGTACATTCCGACGACGCTGACCGGAATCGCCGTCGGGATCACGGCCGCGCTGCTGCCGATTCAGGAAATTGCGGAGCTTACCAATATCGGGACACTCTTCGCGTTCGTGCTGGTATGTCTTGGGCTTATGATTCTGCGCTGGATCGAGCCGGAAATGCGCCGGCCGTTTCGCACTCCGCTGGTGCCGATCGTGCCGAGCCTCGGCGTGATCTTTTGCCTATACCTGATGCTCAGTCTGCCGGTCGTGACCTGGATCAGGTTCTTTGTCTGGATGGTGATCGGATTTGGAATCTATTTCGGCTACGGACGCTTTCATAGCCGCGTCGCCGCCGCAGCCGACAACGCTTCAGCCGCCGCCGATTGACCGTCGCCCTCGCCGAGTTCCGTTCTATTGGTTGGCGGCTTTTTGCGCTGCTGCCGCCGCGGCTGCCGCTGCGGCGTGGGCGGCGACCGCCTTTTGCTGCGCCTGCGCGCGCGTGTCGCCACGGGCGATATTGCCGGTCATCTTTTTGCCGGCCGCCGCGCCGAGCGCTTGCTGCTCCCACTTGGGCTTGGCCATCTCGACCCACTTGCCATTGGACAGCGTGTAGGAAAAGACCAAATATTTGAGCGTGCCGGTCGCAGCGCCCTTCGAGCTCCCGGGCTTGGTCGGATCGTATTCCGCCCCGCCGAGCTTGACGCTGCACGAGAGCTGACGCCGGGGACCATAAGTCGGCAGATACTCGAATTTCTGCTGCAGATCGACGTAAGTCTTTTTCGCATTCCTGCGCTGATCCTGTTCGTCGAGGTACGGTCCGGCTTCGTCCGAAACCTTGTCGGTCAAGGAACGTTGCAGGGCCGGCGTCAGATCCTGTTGGACCCGATGATGCGGCAGCATCTGCGCGCGCAGGGGTTGGATATTTGCGGCCGAAAACAGCAGCGCGGCCGCTATCAAAGCGGCCGCGCCGGGTATGTATCGCATTTTCATAGCGGTCTAATCCTTACCAGATTAGACGCCCGCGAGCACGTCCGAATTCGTTATTCGGAACCGCTCCCGCCTCCGGAATTGATTCCTCTTCCGAACGCCGAGACTTGGTTCTGCCACTGCTCGCCGAACGCCAGGATCAGCACCTGCTGGTTGATGTGCGAGTCGTGGGTCAGCGAGCGCATCGCACCGCCACCCGCGTTGGCCAGCACCTTGAAGGCTGCCTGGGTCTGCTTGGCGAATTGCGGCAGCGCAGAGATCTTCGGCGGCTCCTCGCGATGCACCTTCAGCCAGAACTCGCGCTCGAAGCGCTCGTGTTCTTCGGCGGTAACGTCAACCGTGTTGAAGGTTCCGTTCTCGCTCTTGAACTGGCGGATCAGCGCGAGCAGCGGCGCGAAGTCATCCTTGGCCGGTGGCGAATCTCCCACCAGCACCACCACCTTCTTCGCGTACGGTTTCCAGTCCATCTTGCTGATCGCGGTCTGGCAGGCGCCCAAGGTGTCTTCTTCCCACTCGGCGCCGCCCTTGGCGGTGATGGCGTTCAAGAATTCGGTAAGCTTCTGCGGCGACAGCGTCAGCGGCTGGATTTCCATCTTCTCGCCTTTGCCGCCGAACACGATAATGCCGACACGCGCAATCGGGACCAGCCGATGGATCGCCTGGATAAGCTGCGCCATCTTGGCTTTCACATCGTTGATGATGAGGCTCATCGAGCCGGTGCCGTCGATCACCAGCACCACGTCCAGACCCTTGCGGCGCAACTCTCCGATAAATCCGCCGAAGCCCGAACCGATGCCGTGGCCGTAACCCGAGCCCATGCCGCCGCCACGGCCGATGCCGATTCCGCCGCCGCCCGCGGCGCGCACGTAATCGTTGGCAAGGCCCACGGCCTGCGAGGTGTCCACCGCCTGCGGCGTGTCCATCTGCTGCGGCGCGGTGTCAGGCATCGGCACTTCCGGCATGTCGAGGTCTTGCATCTCGTTGCCGCCGCCACCACCGCCTCCCGCTTCCAGATTGACCATGATCAACTCGCGCCCGCGCTGTTCATGCACCGTGATGATCAGGAACAGCAGCACCAGGACGTGAATCGCGACCGAGAGCGGAAACGGGCCGATCATCAGCCGCAACCCGTCGCGCAGCTTCTGCAGGCGGCTAACGTCGGCGGTGTCTTCGTCGCCGTGTATTTCGGCGGCGGCCTCTTTTTTCGAGGTCAGTCGAAACAGCACGAATGCCGTCACGAACATCGAAATCAACAAAACTACAATTAGTATTGGCCAGAACATTTGATGAAGTGCTCCCGCTGCTACGCTCCGCCACCCGGCGCTGCGCCCGAGCCACCGCCCGGCGGCAGCGACGAGACGGCGATCGCGATTGCCTCGGCGCCCGCGGTCTTGGCGATGTCCAGAATCCGGACCATGTCGCCCAGGATAACCTTAGGGTCGCCCTGGAAGATCACGATCTTGTCCGCGGATTGCAGCGGCGCGAGCTGCTGCTGCAGCGTCGTCATGAGCTGCGCCTCCGTCACCTGCTGCGAGCCCACCATAATCTGATGGTCCGCAGTGTACGTGACGATGACTCCCTTGGGCTTGTCGGTGGGTGCCGACGCTTCCGCCTTGGGCAGATCCACGTGCGCGGCGGACTCGATTGTGACTGCGGTGGTCACCATGAAGATGATCAGCAGTACCAGAAAGATATCAGTCAGCGGCGTGATGTTGATTTCGGAGAACACGCCGCCGCTGGCATGTTTAGCTCTCTCTTTCCTACGCTTCTTTGTCATTTGCGAATCTTCCCGAGAACGGATGCGTCCGCTCGCGCGTTACGCTCCGCCGCTCAGCCTCCCGATGCTCCCTGGTTGGTGAGCTGCGCGCCGGTGACGCGCTTGGCCGCGATTGCGATCTGAGTCGCGCCGGCGGCTTTGGCGATATTCAGGATTCGCACCATGTCGCCCAGCAGCACTTTGCGGTCGCCCTGGAAGACCACGACTTTCGCGTCCACCTTGCCGAGCGCTTCGCGCAAGCTGGGCAGCAGTTCCCGTTCTGGAACGTCCTTCGAGTTTACGAACAACTCGTGCTGCGCCGTGTACGTGACTATCACACCCTTGTTTTCAGGGTTGGTATTGGTCGCGTTGGGCAAATCCACGTGCGCCGCCGATTCGATAGTAACCGACGTGGTCACCATAAAAATGATCAGCAACACCAGAAAGATGTCGGTGAGCGGGGTGATGTTAATGTCGGCGAAGACCCCGCCGCCTTCACCCTTAGGACCACTAGCGGCCACCAGCTTGCCTCCCCTGCAGGGCAGCGTCGATCAGGCGGTCGGCGTTGATGCGCAGGATCGCATTGATGTTTTCGATCTTGACCGAGAAGTAGTTGAAAAAGATAACCGCGATGATCGCGACGGCCAGTCCAAGCGCGGTTGAAATCAACGCTTCCGAAATACCGGCCGCGACGACCGAGAATCCGCCGGTGCCCATGATCGCCATCGACTGGAACGCGACCAGGATGCCGACCACGGTTCCGAACAGTCCGATAAACGGCGCCGATGCACCCGCGGTCGCAAGCACCCAGACATAGCGCTTCAGCTCGAGGCTCTCTTGATAGCGCCGCTCGTCGTCGAGGTCTTCAAGGTGGTCGCGATCCATCGTCTGCGCCGCGGAGATCAACGTATGGAAAACCCGGTCCGAAGCGGTGGCGCGAGCCTGCGTCGCCTGCAGAGCCTGGTTGAAGTTGCCCTGGCGGAGCTGGGGAATCAGGGTATCGGCCGATTTGGCGGTCTTCGACATGATTCCGCGCAGCGCCCACAGGCGCTCGAAGATGATCGCCAGGCAGACCACCGATATGAACAGCAGGGGATACGTTGCGTAGTAACCCTGTTGAATCATCCCCAAAATGCTGAACTGATTAGACATCGCCTATCCTCACTAATGTGGTTTAGATTTGAGCGGCGTAATTCACAGGTCCCGCTCGAACCGTTCTCTAGCCCCAAAACTTATCCTCGCGAGCCTCAAACTTATCCTCGCGGTTCTCCCCTGAACCGGCCGCACTATACCTGCGCCATCCCGGAATTTCATAATCCGGCAGACAGAAAGAATCCGGCGTACCGGAGACGACGCGGAAGCCTTTAATGGAACAAAGGGGTGTTTTTGTCAAGAGGGACTAATGTTGCGGAGACAAAACATCCACTTAGCGGTCGCATCACGCCGCACTCCTCGCCGCTCGATTGCAAACGGCCTGACCCTCAAAGCATAGGGCGCATCCACGCTTAGCGCAATCCGGGAATATCGCGCGGGCAATTTCGCGCAGGCGATGGAGCGCCGGCCAGGCGCGCCATCGGAACCCGACGCTCTATCGGCCGCGCCACCGATGGGGCATTGTCTTGACTTCTTGGCCTCTCAAGTCTATCCAAGTTTTAACTGTTTTGGTTTATAACTGTTTCGACCGTTTTCACCGTTTTGACCGCCGAGCGGTCTTTTTTTTCTGATCGCGGCTCCCGATCGATCTCTTCCGGGAATTTTTTCGGAGATTACTTTTCAGAGACTATAACCCTGATGTCTAATTCGACGAAGTTGATGCGCCACTTGTTCAACCGGAGCGCGGCGGCCCGCCCTGCGATCGCGGCGCTGGCGGCGCTGTTTGTGCTCGGCGCCGCCGGCTGCAATAAATCCGCACCCAAACCGCCCGCCGCTTCCGTCAAGACCGTCGCCCTTGGCCCCGATGAGGCCTACAAGACCTTGCCGCCCGATATGTTCAAAGGGATGCCGGTTTACCCAGGCTCGACGATCGATCATGTCCGCCGTCCGAAGGGTGCGATGCGCGAGGTTGTGTTTTCCACCGACGCCGCGATGCCGGCGCTGGTTGCTTACTTCAAAGACGGGCTGAAGCAGGGCAATTTCCACATCACCTCTTCGCTGATCATGCCGGCGCGGCGCACCTGGTCGTGCGACTTCCACAAAGAGGGCCGTCCCGGCAGTATCATGCTCTATCCGAGCGACGCGGATAAGTCGAAAATGACGATTGATTTGATCTACGAGATGCCGTCGAAGGCTGACGAAGCGATGCTCGAGCCGCAGGAGACCTTCGACGTGGTAGGACCGGGAGAGGTTGCGCAACAGGCGCCTGGTCCAAAAGAGAATACGAAGCAGAACTAGCACGAAGAGGAAGTAGAACGATGGCACTATTGGATGGAAAAGTTGCAGTAATCACCGGAGCCGGACGCGGCATCGGCCGCGAAGAGGCGCTCTTGCTCGCAAAGCATGGCGCCAAGGTCGTGGTTAACGACCTGGGTGGACATTTCGACGGCACCGGCCAGTCGCGCTCGCCGGCCGAAGACGTGGTAAAGGAAATCCGTGCGGCCGGCGGAGAGGCGGTCGCCAACTATGAAAGCGTCACCGACTTCAAGGCCGCCAAGCGGATCGTCGAATGCGCGGTGGACAATTTCGGCAAGCTCAGTATCGTCGTCAACAACGCCGGCATCCTGCGCGACCGCATGATCTTCAACATGAGCGAAGAAGATTGGGACGCCGTCGTCGGCGTGCATCTGAAGGGCAGCTTCAACGTCGCCCGCCACGCGACCGCCTACTGGCGCGAACAGCATAAGGCCGGCAACGTGCTGAACGGCCGCCTGATCAACACCAGCTCCGACTCGGGTATCCTCGGCAACGCCGGCCAGGGCAACTACGGCGCGGCCAAGGCCGCGGTCGCCGCGATGGCGATAATCGTCGATCGCGAGATGACCCGCTATGGCGTCACCGTCAACGCGATCGCGCCGGTCGCGCGCACCCGGCTCACCGTCGATGCGACCCCGCAGACCGCCGCCGGGATGGGAACCGCGAAGGCAGGCGAGTGGGACGCGTTCACGCCCGCGCATGTCGCGCCGCTGGTGGCGTGGCTCGGCAGCGACGACGCCAAGGACGTCCACGGCGAAATCTTCCGCGTCGGGATGGGCACGGTCTGGCTGATGCAGGGATGGCATTCGGTCGGCAAGGTCGCCAAGAAGGGCTCGATGTGGGAGCCGGCCGAACTCGGCGCGAAATTGAAGGAAGAACTCGCCAAGGGCGCCACCAAGAAAGAGAACATGGGCGCCGTGATGGCGGGCAACGTCTAAGTTGCCTGATCCGGTTCATCGCAGTCACAAACCTGATGGAAGCGCGGCTCCTCGCGAGCCGCGCTTCCGTTCTATTCTGTTCATCTGCGCGGCCAACACCGCGCGCAGCGTGATGGCCGAGCATATGCTGCGCCGCGAGCTCGCCGCGCGCGGGATCGATCACCACGTGAGCGTCACTTCCGCCGGAATCGCGCCCTACGCGCGTGACGGTGCGCTGGTCTCGCTCGACACGCGCCTGGTTCTGCGCGACGTGGGAATTGATATCGGCGAGGAAGCGACCTCGACCGACCTGAAGCGCCATCCGGAGATCCTCGACCGCGCTGATTTGGTGATCGCGATGACCGAGCAGCAGGCGCGCGATCTGGTCGAGAAATTTCCCGGCGCACACGGCCGCACGGTGCATACGCTGCGCTCATTCACCGGCACCGCGGGCGATATCGACGACCCCTACGAGAAGGGCGACGTCGTGTTTGCCGAGTGCCGCGAGGAAATCAATCGGCTCCTTCCGTCGCTGATCGATCGCCTGTTCGACGAATAACTCCCCAGGGAGCGCGCCGATGCGTTTCGAGAATCCCGACGACGCGGTGATAAAAGCGATTCTGTCGCGGCCCTGCACGGTCGCGGTGCTTGGATGCTCAGACAATCCGGCGCGCGATAGCCTGCGGATCGCAAAGCTATGGAAGGCGCACGGCTACCGTGTGATTCCGGTGAATCCGCAACTCGAGCCCGACGCACTCCGGCCGGCGCTGGATGAACTATGCTATCCGGACCTCGCGTCGATTCCCGAGCCGGTCGAAATCGTGGACGTATTCCGCCGCTCCGAGTACGTCGCCGCCGCAGCCGCCGAGTCGATCGAGAAGGGCGCCAAAATCCTCTGGTGCCAACTCGGCGTAATCGACGATGACGCCGCCGAGCGCGCGCAAGAAGCCGGCCTGACCGTGATAATGGACCGTTGCCCCGCAATCGAATATCGCCGCCTCTTTTGAGCCGTTCGGCGTGACAGGCAAGTATCACAAGTGATACTTTTGTCGTGAAGAACTCACAATTCCTCCGATGGCTGGAAAAGAAGGGATGTGCCTTCAAACCGGGAAAAGGAAGTCATCTGAAGGCGTATCTGAACGGCAAGCATTCGGTCGTTCCCGTCCACAAGGGCAGAGACATCAAGGAAGGAACTCGGCGAGCGATTTTGAAGCAGTTGGGCCTGAAGGACGATTAGTGAGCGAGGGAGTCAGCCGTGTTCGAGTATCCGATTAGATTCACACGTTCCAGGACTATCGGAGAAAAAGGCTATATCGTGACCTTCCCCGATGTTCCAGAAGCGATCACCGAAGGCGATACCGCCGTCGAGGCGTTGGCGAATGCGGTGGATGCGCTCGAAACTGCTTTGTCGTTCTATGTCGAAGAAGGGAAGGATTTGCCGCGACCTTCGGCGGCTCGCGGACGCAGAACTATTCGTCCGCGCCTGATCGGTATGCTCAAGCTCGCGATCTACACTGAGATGAGAGCAAAAAAAATTCGCAAGGTTGGTCTCAAAAAGCGTATCGGAACCACGAATGCTGGCATCGATCGACTGCTCGATCTGACGCATGACAGCCGCCTCGACCAGCTAGAGACTGCATTGCGGGCTCTGGGCATGGACGTCGATCTGCGGCTGCGGAGCCACAGGGAACATCGGGCAGCCTAAATGAAACACCACAAATGGAAAGTTCTTCAGAGCGAGACCGTCTATCACACGCCGATCTTCGACCTCGAGCGGCGCCGCTCGATTCATCCGCGCCGCGGCGAGCGCGATTTCTACGTCCTTACCTCGACCGACTGGATCAATATCATTCCGCTCACGCGTGACCGCCACGTCGTGATGGTGCGGCAGTATCGCCATGGAATTTCGGAGTTCACGCTCGAGGTTCCGGGCGGGATGGTCGATTTGACCGACGAATCCCCGATGCATGCGGCGCGGCGCGAAATGATCGAGGAGACCGGTTACGATTCTGATTCAATCCTCGCGCTCGGCAAGGTGAATCCGAACCCCGCGATCGAATCGAACATCTGTCATTCGTTTCTGGCGCGCAACGTGACTCTCGGCCGCAAGCCCAAGGAGCTCGGCGCGGAGGAAACTCACGTCGAACTGGTTCCGCTGGCTAGCATCAAGTCGATGATCGGCAGCGGCGAGATCATGCACGCGCTGACGATCGCGGCGTTCTCATTTT